>NZ_CP077080.1:600730-901095 GCF_019141525.1 Pseudomonas alvandae | reverse complement strand
AGGTAGACCGTGGCGTCCCGGACGGTCAGGTCACCGCCCTCCACCAATGGGTAACCGAGCTGGCGCGCCAGGTAGAGATGCTCGAAATAGCTCTCATTGAAACGCCCGGGCGTCAGCAGCACCACCAGCGGCGGCTCGCCGTCACTGGGCGCCTGCCGTGCCAGCGTCTCTTGCAAGGTCCGGAAGAAACCGGACAGGTGCTGCACCTTCAGGTCGCGATAAAGATCGGGAAACGCCCGGGACACGATCGTCCGGTTTTCCAAGGCATAACCGGCCCCGGAAGGCGCTTGGGTCCGATCCGCAGTCACCCACCAGCGACCATCGGGCGTGCGCGCCAGGTCCACGGCATACAGGTGCAGAAAGTCGCCATCCGGCGGCGTGATGCCTTGGCAAGGCCAGAGGAAATTGTTGTGGCCGAACACCAGCTCCGCCGGCAACAGTCCTTCGCTGATCAGCCGCTGCGGTCCGTACAGGTCGGCCAGTACCGCATTGAGCAAACGCGCGCGCTGGGCGATGCCGGCCGACAGCAGCTTCCATTCCTGGGCATCGATGACGTGGGGCAGCAGATCCAGCTCCCAAGGCCGATCGGCGCCCTTCGGGTCCGCATAGACGTTGTAGGTGACGCCGTTTTCCTGGATCTGCCGGGCCAGCAACGCCTGGCGCTGGAGCAGTTGCGCGGGTGTACTGCGCTGCAATTGGTCGAACAGCCGCCGCCAGTGCGCGCGCACCGCACCGCTGTCGTCCAGCAATTCGTGATAGGTGCCCGTCGTCAGCGGGTAACGGTCAAGCAGGTCAGGCATGGAAAGCTCGGCAGGACGGCAATGATAGGTGAGACTAGCGCAAGCGTATGACGCCCGGATAGGTGTGTTTGTGTTGGATCCAGCCTGGGTTTGCACGCTGCAATCCTTGTGGCGAGGGAGCTTGCTCCCGCTGGGGCGGTCCGACGTCTGGGGCGCAGCAGCCCCGAGATCTTACGGTCGCTGCGCAACCGAGCGGGAGCAAGCTCCCTCGCCACAAGGTCCAGCTAGCTTTTTGAGGTCCCGTGAAAGCGCCGCAGATCGAGCGTGAAGGGGAATTCGTCATCCGTCGCCAGATCGGGGATCGGAAGTTTCCCCGGCGTGTGTCCAATACGGAAGAAGCGCGCCATCCGCCGACTCTCAGCCTCGTTGGCGTTCACCGGCAGGCTGTCATAGTTGCGCCCGCCGGGATGCGCCACGTGGTATTGGCAACCGCCCAGCGAGCGTTGCATCCAAGTGTCGAGCACGTCAAAGACCAGCGGCGCGTGGACCGGGATGGTCGGCTGCAAGCAGTTGAACGGTTGCCAGGCGCGGAAACGTACCCCGGCGACAAATTCGCCTACGCGACCGGTTGGCTGCAATGGCACCGGCACGCCATTGCAGGTCAACAGATAACGTTGTGGTGCCAACCCCGTGAGCTTGATCTGCAAGCGCTCCAGGGATGAGTCCACATAACGCACCGTGCCGCCCGCCGAGCCCTCTTCGCCCAACACATGCCAAGGCTCCAGCGCCTGGCGCAGCTGCAGCTCGATACCGTTGACCGCATAATCGCCGACCTTGGGGAAGCGGAACTCCAGGTGCGCGGCAAACCAGTCGGCGCGCAGCGGATAACCCGCGGCATTGAGTTCCTCGATGACCTCGGCGAAATCCTGCTCGATGAAGTGCGGCAGCAGGAAACGATCATGCAGCTCGGTGCCCCAGCGCGCGAGTTTGGCCGGCGCATAGGGCTCACGCCAGAACCGCGCCACCAGCGCCCGCAACAGCAATTGCTGGGTCAGGCTCATGCGGGCGTGGGGCGGCATTTCGAAAGCGCGCAACTCCAGCAAGCCGAGACGCCCGGTGGCGCCGTCCGGCGAATAGAGCTTGTCGATGCAGAACTCGGCGCGATGGGTATTGCCGGTCACGTCGATCAACAGGTTGCGCAGCAGCCGATCGACCAACCACGGCGGGCATTCCTCGCCGGGCTGGGGCATTTGCGCGAAGGCGATTTCCAGTTCGTACAACGCGTCATTGCGCGCCTCATCCACCCGCGGAGCCTGGGACGTCGGGCCGATGAACAACCCGGAAAACAGGTAGGACAACGACGGGTGGTTATGCCAGTAGCTGATCAGGCTGCGCAGCAAGTCCGGACGTCGCAGGAACGGTGAGTCAGCCGGTGTCGCGCCACCCAGTACGAAATGGTTACCGCCACCGGTACCGGTGTGCCGGCCATCGATCAGAAATTTCTCGGTGGTCAGTCGGTTCAGTCGTGCTTGCTCGTAAAGAAACTCTGTGCGCTCGACCAACTCATCCCAGCTCGCCGAAGGCTGCACGTTGACCTCGATGACACCCGGGTCCGGCGTGATGCGGAAGTTGCTCAGGCGCGGGTCGCTCGGCGGCTCGTAGCCCTCCAACAGGACAGGGCAATCCAGCTCTTGCGCGGTCGCTTCGATGGCGCTGACCAGTTCCAGGTAATCCTCGACCCGTTCCAGCGGCGGCATGAACAGGTACAGCCGCCCTTCCCTGGCCTCGGCGCAGAAGGCGGTGCGGGTCAGCCAATCGGCCGATTCGTCGATCTTCGGCACGCGCTCGTGTTCCAGTGCCGGCTCGCCGTGACGGTTCAGTTGCTCGGTACCGGGCAACTCGGGCAAGTCCTGGTTCGGGTCGGTGGGATGGATGAACGGATATTCGGCCGCCGTCACCCAGGGCTGGGACGCCAGTGGCAAGCGGTAGCCCAAGGGCGAATCCCCCGGTACCAGCCGGCAATGATCGTCGCGCAAGTACCAGCGCCCGCTTTGCCATTGGTCGCCCTTGGCGGTTCGGGCCAGCGGCAGGACCTGGCCGATCACTTTACCCAGCCCCTGGCTGAAGACCTTGCGCAACCGCGCACGCTCCAACGGGTCTTCCAACCGGGAATCCTCGGCCGTCACGTTCGAAGGCAACGTGCCTTCGCGCCAGAGATAATGGAAATTGTCTTCGTAGGCGGGAAACACAAACCGCGTAGGAATGTTCAAGCGTTCAGCGACACTTGCCAGAAAACGACCCGCCAACTCGCCATCGGCGCCGCAGTCCTTCTGCTCGTCGGCAATCAATGCGCTGTCATGCCAGATCGGCACTCCGTCGCGCCGCCAATAGCAGTTGAGCGACCAGCGCGGCAATTGCTCGCCGGGGTACCACTTGCCCTGGCCGAAATGCACCAGCCCTTGCGGCGCGTAATGCTCGCGCATGCGCTGGAACAGCTCGGCGGAAAGGCGGCGCTTGTCCGGCCCGAGGGCAGCGGTGTTCCACTCGGCGCCGTCCGGGTCGTCGATGGACACGAAAGTCGGTTCACCGCCCATGGTCAGGCGCACGTCACCGTCCTGCAGGTCGGCATCGATCTGCCGGCCCAACGCCTGGATCGCCAACCATTGTTCTTCGGTGTAGGGCTTGGTGACCCGCGGCGCTTCCCAAATCCGTTCGACGGACATTTCGTGGCTGAACTGACACTCGCACGGCTCCACCAGACCGCTGATCGGCGCCGCCGAGGACGGATCAGGACTACACGCCAAGGGAATATGCCCTTCGCCCGCGAACAACCCGGACGTGGCATCGAGGCCGATCCAACCGGCGCCGGGCAGGTAGACCTCGCACCAGGCATGCAGGTCAGTAAAGTCCACTTCCGTACCAGACGGGCCGTCGAGGCTTTTCACATCAGCGGTCAACTGGATCAAGTAACCCGAGACAAACCGCGCCGCCAGGCCCAAGTGACGCAACAGCTGCACCAGCAACCAGGCCGAGTCACGGCATGAACCGGACGCGTGCTCCAACGTATGTTCTGGCGTCTGCACGCCGGGTTCCATGCGGATCAGGTAGTTGATGTCTTCGCTCAGGCGCTGGTTGAGCGCCACCAGAAAATCCACCGCCGGCAGCGGCGTGCGGTCGATGCCGTCCAGGTAAGCCTTGAACTTCGGCGTCAGCGGAAGCTTTTCCAGGTAGGGCATCAGCTCGTGTTTTTCGTCAGCCGCGTAGGTGAACGGGATTTTCTCGGCGTAGGGCTCGAGGAAAAAATCGAACGGATTGAACACCGCCATCTCGGCGACCAGATCGACCTCGACCCGCAGCTCATTGGTTTTTTCCGGGAACACCAGCCGCGCCAGGTAATTGCCCTGGGGATCCTGTTGCCAATTGATGAAATGCTGATCGGGCGAGACTTTCAGGGCATAGGAAAGAATACGCGTGCGGCTGTGGGCCGCCGGGCGCAGGCGAACGATCTGCGGACCGAGTTCGACAGCGCGCTCGTAGCGATAGTGTGTGACATGGTGCAAAGCGACATGAATCGACACGGCGTGCCTCCTGCGGAGCCTGGGCGTTATCGAAAGCGGCGCAAGACTTATGCCATGCAGGCAGGCCGGACACTTTCAACGTCTACTCAGGGCAGTAGAGCACTAAAACCGCGCGATGCCTGTACTGATCTGCAAAGGCCGCACATAAATGCGGCGCGGGGCGGTAGCGAATCGACTCAGCGGCGCGGGCGCGAGGCCTTGGCGGACTGGAGGATGCGTTCGCGTTGGTGGCGGATTTCGATGAGTTTGCTGCGCATTTCCCGGTGGCGTTTGCTGTTGAGCAGCAGGAGTCCCAGTAGCGGCAACAGCACCGCAAACACGTACACACCTTGATGCGGCCCATAAGCAAACGTCGGCAACACCGCCGCCAGACAGGCGAGGAAATAACCCGCCACCCACCAGATCGCCCAGGCGCGTCCGCGTGCGATCATGAGATTGCCCAGGACCAGGACACTCACCAGAGCCAACGTGCCGAGCCCAACATAGTTGCTCCTGACGGAAGGCTCCAAGGCACGCCAATAAGTGCCTCCGGACAAAACCAGCAGCGCAGATCCGGAAAAGCAGCCCAGAAAGATCGTCCCCATGAACACCGGAAAATAACGGGCGAGGAACTGCTTCAATGATCCGCCGCCGATCATTCCGTGAACTCCTCATACAACCCGACGGCAACAGTCTTCACAGCACCATCGCCGGTATAGCTGCCAATGATCCCCAAAGCGCCGCCGAGAGAATCCTTTATTTGAGTCAGCGTGGCGTGCCTGATTTCAGCGGAGGAGTAACGCTTGGGCAAGGCGCCCGCTCGTTGCTGCAGTTTGAGCAGCTTGGCGGTAAGACTCGGATCTTTCAGGGTCAACAATTCCTTTGTCAGTTTGCTGCGCTCCTGACGACTCAGGCCCTTGAGCAACTGATACCAGCTCTTCCCGGTGCCGGCTGCCTTGCTGGCCTTCAGCAGCCGAACAGTCGTGAGAGCCGAGCCACCGACGCCCACAAGGGAAACACCGTCGAGAATGGGGCTTACGATGTTGTACCAATCGGCGTCGTTCATTTCATCGTTGCCAGTAGGATTGGTTAACTCATTCGCCACCCGCATCCCGCCGATGACGCATTGCGCAGTGCTGGCCGTCGCCGCAGCGGCGCCCAGGGCAACGACAAAGGCACTGGCTCCGGCGGTGAATGGCACAGCGACGCTTCCGCTGAATACCACCACCCAACCGATGACAGCGGCGACGCAAGACAAACCGGCGTTCATCGACTCAGTCCCGAGTTTTGACTCACGCGGACTGCTTTTTACCTGATCGATGAATTGCTGCGGGGCGATGTATTTCTTGGCCTCGCGCAAAATGATTCGCTTGGGCGCGATGCTGCAAATCGGCTTGAATTCGCGCAGCGTCACCACGTTGTACTCGGAATCGATGTACACCACGCCCGCACCGGCGATGTTGGGGTCGGCATCGATGGCTGCGAACAGACGCGGCAAGTTGACTTGGCTTTCGATGCGTTTGCGGGCCATGAACTGGGAAAAGCTCAGGTCCATGCCAATGCCCGTTGAAGCGCTGCTCATATGAATCGTCCTTGAGAATCGGAAAGTGGGGCTTTATCCACACTGAACACCCGTGGCGAGGGAGCTTGCTCCCGCTCGGCGGCGAAGCCGTCGTAAACCGGCCGGCACGGTCTGCCTGGGAACATTGCATGGGATTGTTTGGGGCCGCTTCGCAGCCCAGCGGGAGCAAGCTCCCTCGCCACAAAAGCGATGCATCCGCCGTCACGCCGTTGGCGGTCGCCACGATAACAAACAGCCAGCACGCCCGCTAGAAAGCAAAACGCCAGCACTAAGGCTGGCGTTTTGCGAGGTGGCGGGGTGATCAGCGCGGTACGACAGGCTTGCGCGCCGGCTTCGGTCCCTTGCCCTTGGCCGCGTCCTTGCGCTCCTTGGCGGCCTTCTGGTTGCGGGCGAACGCGGCGGCCTTGGCTTGCTCGCGCTTGTCCCAGGCATTGCCGCCGTCGCTGGCACGTGGGGGCAGGCCGGTGTGCTGGGTCAGGATCTTGGTAGTTTCCTTGGCCACTTTATGGCTGCCAGCCGGCGTCGAGTTCTTGCGACGGGCGCTCTGGTAGCTGTCGGTGGCCGGCTGGTGCAACGGAATCAACTGGTGCTTGCCCGGCCCGATCAGGTCAGCGCGACCCATGCGGGTCAGTGCTTCGCGCAGCATCGGCCAGCCTTTCGGGTCGTGATAACGCAGGAACGCCTTGTGCAGGCGGCGCTGTTCTTCACTCTTGACGATGGTCACCGCGTCGCTCTTGTAGGTGACCTTGCGCAGCGGGTTCTTGCCCGAGTGGTACATGGCGGTGGCAGTGGCCATCGGCGACGGATAGAACGCCTGCACCTGGTCGGCCCGGAAGCCGTTGCCCTTGAGCCACAGCGCCAGGTTCATCATGTCTTCGTCAGTGGTACCCGGGTGAGCCGCGATGAAGTATGGAATCAGGTACTGCTCTTTCCCGGCTTCCTTGGTGTACTTCTCGAACATGCGCTTGAACTTGTCATAGCTGCCGATGCCCGGCTTCATCATCTGGTTGAGCGGACCTTCCTCGGTGTGCTCCGGGGCGATCTTCAGGTAACCACCGACGTGGTGGGTCACCAGTTCCTTGACGTATTCCGGCGACTCGACCGCCAGGTCGTAACGCAGGCCGGAGGCGATCAGGATCTTCTTCACCCCAGGCAAGGCCCGGGCGCTGCGGTACAGCTGGATCAGCGACGAATGGTCGGTGTTCAGGTTCGGGCAGATGCCAGGGAACACGCAGGATGGCTTGCGGCACGCGGATTCGATTTCCGGGCTCTTGCAGGCGATGCGGTACATGTTCGCGGTCGGCCCGCCAAGGTCGGAAATCACCCCGGTGAAGCCAGGGACCTTGTCGCGGATCTCTTCGATCTCGCGAATGATGGACTCTTCGGAACGGTTCTGGATGATCCGGCCTTCGTGCTCGGTGATCGAGCAGAACGTGCAGCCACCGAAGCAGCCGCGCATGATGTTCACCGAGAAACGAATCATCTCGTAGGCCGGGATCTTCTCCTTGCCGTAGGCCGGATGAGGAACACGTGCGTAAGGCATGCCAAACACGTAGTCCATTTCTTCAGTGGTCATCGGAATGGGCGGCGGGTTGAACCAGACATCGACTTCGCCGTGCTTCTGCACCAGCGCACGGGCGTTACCCGGGTTGGTCTCCAGGTGCAGCACGCGGTTGGCGTGGGCATAGAGCACCGCATCGCCACGGACCTTTTCCACCGACGGCAGGCGGATCACGGTCTTGTCGCGGGTCATCTTCGGGCTTGCCAGGATCTGCACGACCTTGGCTTCGCTCGGGTCTTCTGCACTTGAGAAAGTCGACCCTTTTTCCTGCTCGATGGCGCAGGCTTGCGTGTCCTGGGTATTCACGTACGGGTTGATGATCTTGTCGATCTTGCCCGGACGGTCGATACGCGTGGAATCGACTTCGTACCAGCCTTGCGGTGTGTCACGACGGATGAACGCGGTGCCGCGCACGTCGGTGATGTCTTCGATCTTGTGGCCATAGGACAGGCGCTGGGCGACTTCGACAATCGCTCGCTCGGCGTTGCCGTAGAGCAGGATATCGGCGCAGGCGTCGATCAGGATCGAGTTGCGCACCCGGTCCTGCCAGTAATCGTAGTGGGCGATGCGGCGCAGGGACGCTTCGATGCCGCCGAGCACGATCGGCACGTGCTTGTAGGCTTCCTTGCAGCGTTGGCTGTAGACCAGGCTCGCGCGGTCCGGCCGCTTGCCCGCCAGGCCACCGGGGGTGTAGGCGTCATCGGAGCGGATTTTCTTGTCGGCGGTGTAGCGGTTGATCATCGAGTCCATGTTGCCGGCCGCGACGCCGAAAAACAGGTTGGGCTCGCCGAGCTTCATGAAATCGTCTTTGGACTGCCAGTTCGGCTGGGCAATGATCCCGACACGGAAGCCTTGGGCTTCCAGCAGACGGCCAATGATCGCCATACCGAACGACGGGTGATCGACGTAGGCATCACCGGTCACGATGATGATGTCGCACGAATCCCAGCCGAGCTGATCCATCTCCTCCCTGCTCATCGGCAGGAACGGCGCCGGGCCGAAACATTCGGCCCAGTACTTGGGATAGTCAAATAACGGCTTGGCTGCTTGCATGTCGATGACCGGTATAAAGGATGAAAAATCGCGGGCGCGGAATATAGCACAAAAAACAACCAATTCCGACCACAGCGGTCGGCTTTTGCCTCACCCCGCCCGAGTACCCTATTTGCAGAGGGCGCAGGCGCCACATAGTTACCGCTCGTCGAAATGACTATCGGAATAACTTTGGATAGACCAATCACACCATCAGTGGTCTTCCAATGAGTACAAAAGGTTCCCAGGCGCAAGAAACACTTTCTTCAGCGCCATCTATCCATCCACATGAGGCCTTCATCAAGACACAACTTCCTCCCTGGATCAAAAAAGCAACACCGGCAATGCTCGAGGCGTTGCGACAACATCTGGTCAGCAGCAATCAGTCCAGACACGACATCAAAGAACTCCTCGACGAACTGAAAAGCCCCGAAGCCTTCGCCCGCCCCCTGGTACGTGACGCGATCCGTAAAAATTTTTCCGGGCTAGTGAAGGATGAGAACGCCCTTCTTGTGCGCGAGTGGAAAAGCAGTCACCTGCTGGGCCTGATCAAAACCCACGACAAAACCACCGAACAGACGTTGCTGGAAGCTGCCCTGCAGAACTTCGAAGCCTCGGAAACAGAGGTCGGTGGGATGGAGCAAGGCACAGGTATCTATAACGTCCCCCAAACCGGAAGGACCTTGACGTCCGTTTCCCCAGCCCGATTCGCCGCCGTTTGTCGTCAACTGGACCTCGGCGGCCAGTACCTCACGCACCTCAACGAAGTACTTCAACCAACAACCCAACCAGGCGCCAAGCGCCAAGCGCACCGCGGCACAAGTCCTTGAGATTCTCCATCGGCATGAACGCAATTGTTTCGGGGTCGCCCTGCTCTGCGCTCATATTCGGAGCGAGCTGGCACCCGCGATTTACCTGCAATTCCGTAGCCTGCAACGCGAGGTCTCTCATCCGGATTTGCTATGCAGTCATCTGACCATCAAGGACGTCGTGATCCCTACTGTTCTGGTGATCCAGCAAAAGCAGGCCGATAAAAAGATCATTCTCTATACGCCGAACGACCCGGTCTTGCCGTTTCGTAGCCATGAAACCATGGACGATCTGCACCACAGCCTCGCCGAGCGTTTGAGCACGCCCGCCTATGCGGAATTTTTCAGTTGCCTCGTGCCCCTGGAGCACAGGGGTACGCTCTTGACCGTGCAGCCTGCTCGAACCTACTTTCTCCAAGCCGAGATACGCATGCACACCGAGCGCGCCACGCTGAACGAACCCGTTGCCGTCGCCGCAATCCAGGGAAATATATACCAGGCCATGGCCGTGCAACGGATCGCACAGATCCAGAACGATGCCCGTGTCCTCGCCACCCCCACGGCCGATGTCGATATTCTCAGCCAGCAAAAACGCCTTCAACGGTACGCCGACCTAGGCAAGTCCGTGCTGTTTTTTGCGGCATCGTTCGTCCCCGTCGTCGGAGAAGTATTGCTGGTGGTTGCCGCCGTACAGCTGACCGAAACGATCTATGACGGATTCGCCGCCTGGAGCCGGGGCGACAGCGACCAGGCCTTGAATGACTTATTGGACGTTGTGGATAACGCGGCTTTGGCCGTGGCGACCGCAGGAGCCCTCAAGGGCGCTGGCTTCACGGCAAAACTGGTGAAAGTCCACGTACGCAACAAGGGGTGGCGCCTCTGGCACTCGGACCTTGGCGCGTACCGTGACCCCATAATCCTGCCCGAAGAGCTCCCCGCCAACGCCGAAGGCATCTATCTACATGAACAACGGCATTATCTGAAGCTCGACGACGGTGTCCATGCCATACAACGCGACCCGCAAGACCAGCAGTGGCGATTGCTTCATCCAATGGATTCAAAGGCCTACTCTCCTCCTTTGCTGCGCAATGGCGTTGGCGGCTGGCGTCACTCGCATGAGGCGCCCAAGCATTGGGACGAGTTCAAGCTGATCAAGCGATTAGGGCCGGACGCCGCCAACATCAAGCCAGCAGCGGCTGAACACATCCTGCTGCTCAGCGGAGTCGACAACACGACGCTGCGCCAAGCCCACGAGGACGCGGTACGCCCCCCGGCACTGCTGCGCGATACGGTCAAACGATTCAATCTCGATCAGGAGATCAGCGATTTCTCTTTCGACCGCGCCACAGGTGCGAGCGTCACCCCCTACAGTCCATTCCTTCAGTTTCACGCGGTGAGTTCACTGCCAAAATGGCCGCAAAACCGCACCCTGTCAGTGGTTGACCAACAGCAACGCGTCTTGCTTAGCCATGGGAGCGGGCCCGCTGAAACCCGAATACCGGACTCGCGATTTCGCAAAGGAGAGTTGTTGCATGCCTTGGAGGAGCTAATGTCGCAGCAGGAATTCAACGCACTCCTGCAGCCTCCCTATATTCACGACTTCAGTAAAGTCGAAAACCTGGCAGTGACGCTCCGTAACCAAGTGCAGGCGAATAGGCAACGGCTGTTCACTTGGCTGACCGAACTCAGCGACAAAACCAAGGATCCGATTCAACAGGACATTCGCAATGCCATGCCAACATTGTCGAGAAGCCATTTGGAAGAAATGGCCGCTGTCCTGAGTCCGGAACAACGACTGCGATTATCGATGGAAAAAAGCCTGACGTCCCAACAACGCTGGGAGGCTGATCGATACATTGAAGACCTTCGAATCAATCGAGCAGGTGAGAACATCTATCTGGACTCGGTGAACGATAATGAAGGGCTACCGCTTGTCCTGGACACCTTGGACCAGCTACCTGGCTGGCCATCCTGGCGACGAATAGACGTACGCGACCAGAGCCTCAGCGGTCCGTTGCTCGGCAGCAATGGCAGCGAATCCGCAGGCCCCCACTATCTGCTGACCCGCCATAACGGCTTGTATACCCCCCACGACGCTGCGGGCAAACCGCTTCATTTACCCAGTGATTTATTCCATGCCCTTGAGCATGTTCTTTCGGACACAGAGCTCAGTGCCGTCCTCAGCCGATCAAGCGCAACCACCCTCAAACAGGCAATTCGCCAGGCAAACGTGAAATTAATGGCCGCACGCCCATACGCCGTTCGAGCAAAAGGCTCAGGCGTACGGGTGCCTGACATGACAATGCAGCCCCTGGATCCGCTTTTCGCAGCACCAACGCCACCTGCCGGACTGACATTGCGCAGTGATGGACTTTATCAGTCATCCCCTTTCCCGGGCGGCTTCGATCGCTATTACATCCAAGACAAAGGTCGTTACTTTCAAGTCAGGATGGATAGCCTGGGTATGCAACTGATCGATGCCCGCAGTCCTTTCAGAGCCTACAGGCCCTATATCAAAAAAGACCCCGCAGGTGGCTGGAGCCTCGATACCACCAAAGGCAGGATTCTCGGAGGGATGCCCTCCCCACCACTGACTTCCGTAGACACGGAATCCAGCGACGGATTCGAGTCGGCCGACTCTTCCACGGGTTACGAAACAGCAGACGACAACCTACTGCCAATCCCGTATTCAGCAGAAGAACTCAGCCACATGCGCTCCGTGAAGTCCTACCAATACAGCCAGAACTATCTGCGTATTTATAACCGCGCCAATAATGGCCGGTATCCAATCAGAGACACAGACGGCCAGCCAATGCGCATCAGGCGCCTACAAAGCCTCGGCACATCGCCCACCTCCGGCAAGACCTTCAGCAAAGACGTGGTCTTGCCATACATTCAATGGGAAGGTTATGAAAAAGTGGCGCGGTTGTATGAAGAGAAACTTGAAATCGTAACTTTCACCGCAGCCCATCAGAAATTCCCGGAGGAAGTCGCACTGATCGGCCAATCGGCCGTGGTGAATAAACGGCGGATAGGAAAAGGGGAAATCATCGGTATCTATGGTGGGGAGCTGGTTCCCATCCATGTCGCCTCGCATCGCCAGGATCCCTATTTGAACGATATCGCCCCGATAGAGCAGTCCAGCTCAAGTGGCGCAACTGTGCCCCGGCCTGTCAGAAGCAACGTGGTGCTTTCAGGCGACAATATCCTTTCTCGGATGAATACCATTTTCGAATACGAAGAGGGCACTCCGGTGAGACAAGCGGCCGCTGGCTATAACATCGAGTCGGCTTTTTTCAATGCCTATACCCAAAAAGGCAGCCAACCACAGGAATGCATAAAGCTAACGGCGTTCTTCGCAACCGAAGACATCCCGGCAAATACTGAGTTGCGTTGGAACTATCAATACGACGAACCGGCAATCAATTTGTTGTTTGGCCCCAGGACCTGATCACTCATCATCGTCGAAGTTGTAGCTACCCGGCGCCAGGTTCTCGAAGCGCGTGTATTTACCGATAAACGCCAGGCGGATGAAGCCGATCGGGCCGTTCCGCTGCTTGCCGATGATGATTTCGGCAATGCCCTTGTGCTCCGTCTCGGGGTGATACACCTCGTCGCGATACACGAACATGATCACGTCGGCGTCCTGCTCGATCGCTCCGGATTCCCGCAAGTCGGAGTTCACCGGGCGCTTGTTGGGGCGCTGTTCCAGGGAACGGTTCAGCTGCGACAGGGCCACGACCGGGCAGTTGAATTCCTTGGCCAGGGCCTTGAGGGAACGGGAGATCTCGGAAATCTCGTTGGTCCGGTTGTCACCGCTGGAACCGGGGATCTGCATCAACTGCAGGTAGTCGATCATGATCAGTGCGATGTCACCGTGCTCGCGCACCAGGCGACGGGTCCGGGCGCGCATTTCCGACGGGCTGATACCCGCCGTATCGTCAATGAACAGCTTGCGGTCGTTAAGCAGGTTGACCGCCGACGTGAGGCGCGGCCAGTCGTCATCTTCCAGTTGGCCGGAACGGACCTTGGTCTGGTCGATACGCCCCAGGGACGAGAGCATACGCATGATCAGCGATTCGCCAGGCATCTCGAGGGAGTACACCAGCACCGCCTTGTCGCTGCGCAGCACGGCGTTTTCCACCAGGTTCATCGCAAAGGTGGTCTTACCCATGGAGGGACGGCCGGCGACGATGATCAGGTCGGACGGTTGCAGGCCGCTGGTCTTCTCGTCGAGGTCGGTGTAGCCGGTGGACAGGCCGGTGATGGCGTTGTCGGTATTGAACAAGGTATCGATGCGGTCGATGGCCTTGGTCAACAGGTCATTGACGCTCACCGGGCCGCCGGTTTTCGGCCGCGCCTCGGCGATCTGGAAAATCTGCCGCTCGGCTTCGTCGAGGATCTCGGCGGCGGTTCGCCCTTCCGGGTTGAACGCGCTGTCGGCGATCTCGGTGCTGATGCCGATCAACTGGCGCAAGGTCGCCCGCTCGCGCACGATTTGCGCATAGGCCTTGATGTTGGCGACCGACGGTGTGTTTTTCGCCAGTTCGCCCAGATAACCAAGGCCGCCGACCTGGGACGTCTGCCCTTCCTTGTCCAATTGCTCGGCCAGGGTCACGACGTCGATCGGCATGTTCTGATCGGCCAGACGGGCGATCGCACGGAAAATCAGGCGGTGGTCATGCCGGTAGAAATCGCCGTCGGAGACTTGATCGAGCACACGTTCCCAGGCGTTGTTGTCCAGCATCAGGCCACCGAGCACGGCCTGTTCGGCCTCGATGGAATGCGGAGGCACCTTCAGGGCAGCGGTTTGCAGATCGTATTGCTCGGGGGCGGTGATTTCGTTCATGGCCACGTCTGGTTATGAAAATCAGGAATTGCAGAAAGACAAAGGGCACGACCTGTAGACAGGATCGTGCCCGATGTTACCGGCAAGCACCCGGGGGTGCCAACCGACAGGTGTTGCTTAGGCTGCTACCACGACAACGCGTACGGTGGCTTCGACTTCGGCGTGCAGGTGCACGGCTACGTCGAATTCGCCTACGTTGCGGATGGTGCCGTTCGGCAGACGAACTTCGCTTTTCGCTACTTCAACGCCGGAGGCGGTCAGTGCGTCAGCGATGTCGTGGGTACCGATCGAACCGAACAGCTTGCCTTCGTCGCCAGCGGTGGCAGTGATGGTCACTTCCAGCTCGGCCAGTTGGGCAGCACGGCTTTCAGCCGATGCCTTACGGTCTGCGGCGGCTTTTTCCAGCTCAGCGCGACGCTCTTCGAACGCAGCCAGGTTGGCAGCGGTCGCAGCGGTGGCTTTGCCGAAAGGCAGCAGGTAGTTACGACCGTAGCCGGCCTTAACGTTTACTTTGTCGCCCAGGTTGCCCAGGTTGGCGATTTTTTCCAGAAGGATCAGTTGCATGTGAAAATCCTCTAACTTTTAACCTTCACCGTTCGCGCTGTCGGCGTCTTTCGGCGCCATACGACCGCGAAAATCAATCAGGCTGTCGACGATGGCCAGGACCACCAGCAACGGATAGATCAGCTGCATGAACAGCAACAACGTGACGTACAACCCCACCAGCCAGAACCTGGCCAGCCGCTTTTGCGCCACCAGCCCGTGAATCAGGGCCAGCGCGGCAAAGACCAGCGGTACGCTGCACAACGGCGTGAGCATCGCCATCTGCGGACCGAAGTTCGGCCCCAGAAGCATGCCCGCCAACAGCAACATCGCCAGCCCAAGCGGAAAGCGGATGGCGCGAAATTCGCGACCAAAACCACCCGGGTTGTACAACAACGCCTGCCAGTAGCGCCCGATAACCAGGCTCAGCACACTGACGATCTGCAACAAGGCCGCAATCAGTCCGGTCAGGACGGGGGCGATCAGGGACGCGAAACGCGCCTGCTCTTCTACCGACATCTGTTGGTAGAGATCACCGAGCGCCTCGGGCAGGATTTTTATCAAAGCCTGCGACAGCATCTCGATCTGGGGTTCGAAAGCCACCCCGAGCACCACTGAAAACACCACGCCTGTCGCTATGCTGACCAGCAGCACGCGGTTCCAGGATTCGCTGGCGCGCAACACCAACGCCAGCGCCGAAGTCCCCAGCAGCACCATGACGGCACGCGGGTCAGCGGCATACAACCACCAGAGCAAGGCCGGCAGCAGTCCCAGAGCAAGAACGCCCAAGGCGTCCCTCAATCCGCGCCGCAGGAGTACAAGACCCACCGCGGCAGCACCCAACCAATACAACAACGGCAATGCCGCACATCCAGCCACTACCAGAGTGGCCTGCACACGTCCCCGCATGATGAAGTCAGCTAAGGCGCGCATGCATTCAATCCCTTACTACTTGTCGACTGCCCGGTCTCAGCGGCCGTGGCTGTCGGTGTAGGCCAGCAGGGCCAGGAAGCGGGCGCGCTTGATAGCGGTGGCCAGCTGACGCTGATAACGAGCTTTGGTACCGGTGATACGGCTTGGAACGATTTTGCCGGTCTCGGATACGTAGGCTTTCAGAGTGTTGAGATCTTTGTAATCGATCTCTTTCACGTCTTCAGCGGTGAAGCGGCAGAATTTACGACGACGGAAGAAACGTGCCATGTGATTGGCTCCTTAAAAGGTCCGTGGATTACTCGTCAGCGTTATCGCTGTTGTCGCTGTCGCTATCGCTGTCATCGCCATCGGCGCTGTCAGAGTGCTCAGGACGGTCGCGACGCTCACGGCGCTCACTGCGGTTTTCTTCAGCCTTGAGCATCTCGGATTGGCCGGTGACGGCTTCTTCGCGACGGATGACCAGGTTACGGATCACTGCATCGTTGTAGCGGAAGTTGTCTTCCAGCTCGGCCAGGGCCTTGCCAGTGCACTCAACGTTCAGCATCACGTAGTGAGCCTTGTGAACATTGTTGATTGCGTAGGCCAGTTGACGACGGCCCCAATCTTCCAGACGGTGGATTTTGCCGCCGTCTTCTTCGATCAGCTTGGTGTAACGCTCAACCATGCCGCCGACTTGCTCGCTTTGATCCGGGTGGACCAAAAAGATGATTTCGTAATGACGCATGAATGCTCCTTACGGGTTGTAGCCTGCCGCTCAAAAACGGTCAGACAAGGAGTGAATGACACTTATGGACTTGAGGACGCTAGACACATAAGTGCCTGCCATCACAGCAAGGGGCGCAATTGTAGAGAAGGGCCGAGGGCGGCGCAAGGCAATTGGTGATTATTTGAACAGCGCCGTTCCTGACCCTACACAAAACACTGTGGGAGCGAGCTTGCTCGCGATAGAGGCGTGTCAGTCGACATTTGCGTCACTGATACACCGTCATCGCGAGCAAGCTCGCTCCCACATTTTGACCGCGCCTGGATTAAGGCTTCTTGGCGGCAGCCTTGGCGCCACGCTGGCGCAGGGCCTCGAACAGGCAGACGCCGGTGGCGACCGAGACGTTGAGGCTGCTGACACTGCCGGCCATCGGCAGCTTGACCAGGTAATCGCAATGCTCGCGGGTCAGGCGGCGCATGCCCTTGCCTTCGGCGCCCATGATCAGGATGGTCGGGCCGGTCAGGTCCTGGTCATAAATGCTGACCTCGGCCTCGCCCGCCGTGCCGACAACCCACAAGCCGCGCTGCTGGAGTTTCTCCAGGGTGCGCGCCAGGTTGGTCACCGCCACCAACGGAATGACTTCCGCCGCGCCGCAGGCAACTTTGCGCACCACGGGCGTCAAGGTTGCCGACTTGTCCTTGGGCACGATCACCGCCAGCGCACCGGCGGCATCCGCCGAACGCAGGCAGGCGCCAAGGTTATGAGGGTCGGTCACGCCGTCCAGCACCAGCAGCAGGGGAGCGCCTTCAGTGCGATCCAGGAGCTCGTCGAGCATCGCTTCGCCCCAGACCTGGCTCGGACTGACCTCGGCCACGACACCCTGGTGCACGCCTTCGACCCAGGCATCCATTTCGCGCCGCTCGGCCTGGCCGACCGCAACGCGGTTTTCGCCAGCCAGCTCAACCAGGGTCTGGACGCGCGGATCGCTACGCCCTTCCGCCAGCCAGATCTGCTTGACCCGCTTGGGGTGATGACGCAGCAACGCTTCCACGGCGTGCACGCCGTAGATTTTTTCCAACTGACTCATGACTTGGCCTTGGGTTTACGCGCCCCGCCGCTCTTGGCTGGGGCCGAGCCCGCTTTCGGCGGGCCCTTACGGTGTTTGCTAGGCTTGCTGGCCGCCTTGTCCGGGGCCGACCGTCCGGCCTTGCTCCCGGATGCAGCTTTACCACCATTCTTGGCTTCGGCCAGCAACGCCTGTTTCATTTCACGGCTTTTGCGCAACTCAGCGTTCTTCGCCGCAGCATCGCTTGGCCGATAGGCTTCGACAGCTTTTTCCTTGGCCGGACCACGACGCCCCGACCGGGACGACGAAGCAGGCTCCTCGGACTTGCTGGCAGGCGCTGCGGTTTCGGCACCACGCTTCTTGCGACCGATCGGCGCGCTGATGGTTTTTTCCGCCATCTCGAAGTCGATCTTGCGCTCGTCGAGGTCGACACGCATCACCCGCACTTCGACGGTATCGCCAAGGCGGAAGCTGCGCCCGGTGCGCTCGCCCGCCAGGCGGTGATGCACAGGATCGAAGTGGTAGTAATCGCCCGGCAGCGCGGTGACATGCACCAGGCCTTCGACGTAGATGTCAGTCAGCTCGACGAACAGGCCAAAACCAGTCACGGCGGTAATCACGCCAGGGAACGACTCACCGACGCGATCCTTCATGTATTCGCACTTGAGCCAGTTCACCACGTCACGAGTCGCTTCGTCGGCACGTCGCTCACTCATCGAGCATTGCTCGCCGAGCTGCTCCAGGGCGGCCTCGTCGTACGGATAGATACGCGCCTTCGGAATGGTCATCGCACCGGCACGCTTGACGTGCGGGGTGTTCATCTTCGAGTGGATCACGCTGCGGATGGCCCGGTGCGTGAGCAGGTCGGGGTAGCGACGGATCGGCGACGTAAAGTGGGTGTAGGCCTCGTAATTCAGGCCGAAGTGACCCTGGTTATCGGCGCTGTACACCGCCTGGCTCAACGAGCGCAGCATCACGGTCTGGATCAGGTGGAAATCCGGACGATCCTTGATACTCGCCAGCAGAGCCTGGTAATCCTTCGGCGATGGACCTTCCTTGCCTTTGTGAAGGGACAAGCCCAGCTCACCGAGGAACGCCCGCAGTTTTTCCAGGCGCTCTGGCGGCGGACCGTCGTGAACCCGGTACAACGCAGGGATTTCATGCTTCTTGAGGAATTCCGCCGTGGCAACGTTGGCCGCCAGCATGCACTCCTCGATCAGCTTGTGCGCGTCGTTGCGCACGGTCGGCCGGATTTCGGCGATCTTGCGCTCGGTACCGAAGATGATCCGGGTTTCCTGGGTTTCGAAATCGATCGCGCCGCGCACGTGGCGCGCCGCAAGCAGAACCTTGTACAGCGAGTAGAGCTGCTTGAGGTGCGGCACGACATCGGTGTACTCGCCACGCAGCTTGCGCGACTCGGCCAGCTTCGGCGTTTCCAGCATCGCGCTGACCTTGTTGTAGGTCAGGCGGGCGTGGGAATGAATCACGGCTTCATAGAAGCAGTAGTCAGTCATCTCGCCGGCCTTGGAGATGGTCATCTCGCAGACCATGGCCAGGCGGTCGACATGGGGATTGAGCGAGCACAGGCCGTTGGACAGTTGCTCAGGCAACATCGGCACGACGCGCTCGGGGAAGTACACCGAGTTGCCGCGAACCTGGGCTTCGGCATCCAGCGCCGAACCGAGCTTCACATAACTGGAAACGTCGGCAATCGCCACGTACAACTTCCAGCCGCCCGAGAACAGGCGCAACTTGCCGGGCCGGGCTTCGCAGTAGACCGCATCGTCGAAGTCACGGGCGTCTTCACCGTCGATGGTGACGAACGGCAGGTGGCGCAGGTCGATGCGCTTCTCTTTGTCTTTCTCTTCGACTTCCGGCTTGAGCTTGGCGGCTTCTTTCAAGACCGCTTCAGGCCAGACGTGAGGAATGTCGTAGGTGCGCAGGGCAACGTCGATTTCCATGCCCGGCGCCATGTAGTTGCCGACCACTTCCACCACATCGCCTTGCGGCTGGAAGCGCGGGGTTGGCCAGTGGGTGATCTTCACTTCGACGAACTGACCGATCTGCGCGTTGGCATTACGGCCTGGCGTGACCAGCACTTCTTGCTGGATCTTCGGGTTGTCGGCAACGACGAAACCGATGCCACCTTCCTCGAAATAGCGCCCCACGATGGTTTCGTGGGCACGGGAAACCACTTCGACGATCACGCCTTCACGACGCCCGCGTCGGTCCAGGCCGGAAACCCGGGCCAGCGCACGGTCGCCATCGAACACCAGGCGCATCTGCGCCGGGCTCATGAACAGATCGTCGCTGCCATCGTCCGGAATCAGGAAACCGAAGCCGTCGCGGTGGCCGGCGATGCGGCCCAGGATCAGATCGAGCTTGTCGACCGGGGCATAGGTGCCACGCCGGGTGTAGATCAGTTGAGCATCGCGCTCCATGGCACGCAGGCGGCGGCGCAGGGCTTCGAGCTGGTCCTCGGTGGTCAGGCCGAACTCTTCGACCAACTGCTCACGGCTAGCAGGCGAACCCCGATCGGCGAGATGCGCCAGGATCAGTTCGCGGCTAGGAATAGGGTTTTCATATTTTTCCGCTTCACGAGCGGCCTCGGGATCGAGGGACTGCCAATCGGCCATTAGAGAGTTTTCACCTTGTCTATATGCGGGTTAGTTTGGCATAGGCGTAATGAAACGGGAAATTTCAAGCATCAGATGCCTTTTCTAAAGTCTTTCGACACGCCTTTGAAGCCCCTGATTGCACCGCTCGTGAAATTTAGCGTTTTTTTTGCGCCCGGGGGTTTACAGTTAAAAACACGCTCCGTATAGTGCGCGCCATCGACGACGTAGACACGTTGCCGATATTGCCCAGATGGTGAAATTGGTAGACACGCCAGCTTCAGGTGCTGGTGACCGCAAGGTCGTGGAAGTTCGAGTCTTCTTCTGGGCACCAATTCAAGCTTCAAGGTTATACGCCTTGAACCTCACAAAAACCCGCGAAAGCGGGTTTTTGCATTTCTGCCCCCTGCAAATGCGTTTCAGCAATTACTAAAACAAAAACAGGGGTTTACAGATCAAAGCGCGCTCCGTATAGTGCGCCCCATCAACAGCGGCAACGCTGAAGATGCTGCCCAGATGGTGAAATTGGTAGACACGCCAGCTTCAGGTGCTGGTGACCGCAAGGTCGTGGAAGTTCGAGTCTTCTTCTGGGCACCAATTCAAGCTTCAAGGTTATACGCCTTGAACCTCACAAAAACCCGCGAAAGCGGGTTTTTGCGTTTCCGGGTTTAATACTCCCTCC
The DNA here is from genome assembly GCF_019141525.1 of Pseudomonas alvandae. Taxonomy (GTDB): domain Bacteria; phylum Pseudomonadota; class Gammaproteobacteria; order Pseudomonadales; family Pseudomonadaceae; genus Aquipseudomonas; species Aquipseudomonas alvandae. Next base: position 880,423 of record NZ_CP077080.1, on the reverse strand, counting down.
GTGGCGAGGGAGCTTGCTCCCGCTGGAGGGCGAAGCCCTCCCCGGCCATCTGTCAGACAAGCCCAACTCCCCACTTATCGTCAAGACGCACATGAGAAACAATATCGTTTATCATTGTTACAAGTTTTTGCTACACGACAGTGAGGAACCCCGCGAATGATGTTTCGATCCACCCTGCGCCGCGCCCTGACCTTCACCCTGCTCGGCCTGACCCTCGCAACGCCCCTCACCCAAGCCGCCGACAAAGTGGAACTGACACTCTATAACGGCCAACACAAAGAAGTCGGCGACGAACTCGCCAAGGCCTTCGAGGCCAAGACCGGCATTCACGTCAACGTGCGCAAGGGCAGCAGCAACCAGCTCGCCAGCCAAGTCGTCGAAGAAGGCGACCGCTCCCCCGCCGATGTGATCTACACCGAAGAGTCGCCGCCGCTGAACAAGCTCGGCGAACAAGGCCTGCTGGCAAAGATCGATGATGCAACCCTCAATGTGCTTCCCAAAGACTATGTCGCCAACAACGGCACCTGGATGGGTGTGACCGCTCGCGTTCGCGTGGTCGCCTACAACCCCAAGCTGGTCGATGAAAAGGACCTGCCGAAAACCGTCCTCGATTTCGCCCAGCCACAATGGCAAGGCAAGGTCGGCTTCGTACCGACCAGCGGCGCGTTCCAGGAGCAAGCGGTAGCGATCATCAAATTGCACGGCAAGGAAGCCGCCGAAGAATGGCTCACCGGGCTACGCGCCTTCGGCAAGGTCTACAGCAACAACATGGTCGCCCTCAAAGCCGTGGAGAACGGCGAAGTGGCGACGGTCCTGGTGAACAATTACTACTGGTTCGCCCTGCAGCGGGAAAAGGGACAGCTCGATTCCAGACTGCATTACTTCACCGGCGGCGATGCCGGTGGCCTGGTCACCGTCTCCAGCGCCGCCGCACTGAAATCCAGCAAACACCCCAAGGAAGCCCAACAGTTGCTGGCCTACATGGCCAGCGAAGAAGGCCAGCGGGTGATTACCCAGACGTCCGCCGAATACCCGCTGCACAAGGGCATGACCTCGGATCGCGGCCTCAAGCCGTTCAATGAGCTGGAGCCACCGAAAGTCACCCCGGCCGACCTCGGCAATGCCGAAGAAGCCTTGGAACTGGAACGTGAAGTCGGCCTGAACTGATGACGCCGTCGCCAAGTGCCTCTCCCGCAGCCGGGGCTTACGCTCCCCGGCGCAAGCGCCCTTCGATCGGGTTGCTGCTGCCAGTGCTGCTGCTCGTCCTGCTGAGCCTGCTGCCATTGGCCTACGTGGTTACAAAGGCATGGCAGGCCGGCTGGGCAGAGGCATTGCATTTGCTGTGGCGGCCTTATGTATTCGGCTTGCTGCGCAACACGCTGATGCTGATGACCGGCGTCACGTTGGCCTGCGGCATCATCGGTCTGTCCCTGGCCTGGCTGCTGGAGCGCAGCAACCTGCCGGGGCGGCGCGTCTGGGGCGTTATCCTGTGCCTGCCGTTCGCGGTGCCGGCGTTTGTCAGCAGCTTCACCTGGGTTTCCCTGAGCGCTCAGTTCGAAGGGCTGGGCGGGGCAATCCTGGTGATGACACTGTCCAAATATCCGTTGATCTTTCTTCCCGTGGCGGCAACGCTGCGCAACCTCGACCCGTCCCTTGAAGAGTCCGCCCGCACCCTGGGCCACAACCGCTGGGGCGTGTTTTTTCGCGTCACCCCGCCCTTGCTCTGGCCTTCGCTGCTGGCCGGCTCCCTGCTGATTGCCCTGCACATGCTGGTGGAGTTCGGCGCGCTGTCGATCATCGGCCTGCAGACGTTTACCACAGCCATCTATCAACAGTTCGAACTGGAATTCAGCAACGCCAATGCCGCCATGCTGTCAGCGGTGTTGCTGGTGCTGTGCATGGCGCTGTTGTGGCTGGAACTGCGAGTACGCGGCAAGGGCCGCCATGTGCGCACCGGCCAAGGCGCGGCGCGCCAGGCCGGACAGGTACGGCTCGGCCCATGGACGCTTCTTGGGCAACTGTATTGCCTGGCCCTTGCGGTCATCGGCAGCGGAATTCCGCTGGGGATGTTGGCGTATTGGCTGGCAGTGGGTACGTCCGCCGCGTTTCCTGCGAGCGAAATTGGCGAAGCGTTATTGTCGTCCCTGGCACTTTCGCTGGGCGGCGCCGCGCTCTGCCTTGTGCTGGCCGTGCCGGTCGGCCTGCTGGTAGTGCGCCACAAGGGGCGGCTGGCGATATGGGCCGAACGCCTGCCTTACCTGCTGCATGCGCTGCCCGGATTGGTGATCGCCCTGAGCCTGGTGTATTTCGCCCTGCACTACGTGCCGGCGCTGTACCAGACTTCGGGCCTGCTGTTGATTGCCTATGCGCTGCTGTTCCTGCCACTGGCCCAGGCCCCGGTACGTACCGCGCTGAACAAGGCCGCGCCGCAGCTGGAAGAAGCGGCGCGCACGCTGGGAGCGTCGTCGTTCAGCGCGTTTTGCCGCGTGACCCTGCCGATCATCTTCCCGGCGCTGGGCGCGGCGTTCGCGTTGGTGTTCCTGGATGCGATGAAGGAATTGACCGCCACGCTGTTGCTGAGCCCGACCGGGCTCAATACGTTGGCGACAGCGGTCTGGGCACATACGTCGAATGTGGAGTTCGCGGCGGCAGCGCCGTATGCGGCGCTGTTGATAGTGGTGTCGGGGTTGCCGGTGTATTTACTGACGACGCGAATTTATCTGAGCCGCTGAGAGAGCTTTCGCGAGCAGGCTCGCGAAGAGACAGCCATTGAATCTCGAATCAGGCCCTGAACTGACCCAGGCTAGCCTTCAACTGCGCCGCCAGATTATCCAACACCTTGCCACTGGCCGTCGTTTCAACCACCGCCTGGGCAGCTTTCTCGGCCTGGGCATGAATGGTCTCGACCCGACCACGCACCGCTTGCGCACCCTGGGCCTGATGCGCCGCTGCCTGGGTCGCCAGACCGATGGCCGCATGCACCTGCTCGACCGACGCCTGCACCGACTGCTGCAGCCGCGCACTGTCACGCAATACCGACAGCCCCTCACTGGCCTGGCGCCCGGCCTGGCCAATCGCAGCCACTGCCTCCCGAGCCCCCTGCTGCAAGGCTACGATATGGGCCTGAATGTCGCCGGTTGAACTCTGGGTCTTGCTCGCCAGCGCCCTCACCTCATCCGCCACTACCGCAAACCCGCGCCCGGTCTCCCCGGCACGCGCTGCCTCGATGGCCGCATTCAAGGCCAGCAGGTTGGTTTGCTCGGCGATGCCGTGGATCACCGTCAGCACCACTTCGATCTGCTCGCTCTGCTGGGCCAGTCGCTCGATGACCTTCGCCCCCGTGTCCACCTGCCCGGCAAGCGCCTCGATCAAACTGCCGACCTTGGCCGACGTTCGAGTGGTTTCATCAGTGGCCTGACGGATCTCCACGACCTGCTGCAAGGCCGCCTGCATCGCCTGGCTTTCCGACTGCGCCTCATCGGCCATCTGCGACAGCGCTCGCAGGCTCTCGGCCACTTCATCGCGCTGCATCCCGGCCGCCGCGTCGGCACCGGAGTTGCGCAAGGTCATCGCGCCAATTTCCTGACCAGTACGCTGGGCCACGTCCCCCGCCTCGCGCACGATGGGTTGCAACTTATCCACAAAGCGATTGACCGCCGAGGCCATGTCGCCGATTTCGTCCTTGCTGTTGATCTGCACGCGCTTGGTCAAATCGCCCTCGCCCGCCGCCAGGTCGTTCATCGCAGCGATCAACAGCTTCAGGCGATTGACCACCCGACGCCCCAGCACCACGGCCAGCAACACCAACACGCCCAACCCCACCAGCGCCAAGCCCAGGCCGATGCGCCAACGCAACGTCCCCGCAGCTTCCTGCACGGTGGCGGCGGTATTGGTCTGCATTTCGGTCGCGGTGGCCTGCGCCGAGCCCAGCCGGCCGCGCATCGCGGCGGCGCTGTCGGCAGCCGCGCCCTTCAGGCTGTCGCCCACCAGTTGATCGCTGCTGGCGATCAATGCGGAGAAACGCTGGTCAAGCGCCTTCAGGTCGGTCTCCACTGAAGCGGTGGAAACGCCCATCAGCACCTTGCCGATTTCCACCCCATTGGGGTTGATCGAGGCTTCGAGGTAAAAAACCGATGGATCGTTCTTCGCCGCGTCCAGCACTTTGTCCAGTGCCCGTTCGCCCTTGCCCTTTTCCAACAGGGCCTTGTTGATCGGATTTTCCCGGTTCAGATAACGGGTCAGGTGTTCGCCAGCGGCGTCGTCGTAGATGACAAACAGCACATTGGGATTACGCTGGGCCCGACGGGCGAATTCGGACAAGGTCGGCACGTCACTGTCCCACATGGCGCGAGGCGCGACCGAGGCCAGAAGCTGCGCCATATCATTGGCGGAATCACGCAAGTCTTTTTCCAGGGTCGCCCGCAGTTGGGCCTGCTCTTCCTTCAGACGCGAGGACAAACCGGCGGTCAATCGCTGGCGGGTGCTGGCGGACAAACTGTCCAGGCTCGACGTGACTTCGCGCCCAGCCTGCTCCAATTCACCGGCCAGCTTCTGGCTGTCGGCGCCCAGGCGCGCGCCCAGATCGGACTCCAACGCCGTGACCGTGCTTCGGGTCAGCGCAACCGCAACCAGTACTTGCACCAAAAGGGCGATACCGAGCGTAACGAACACAGGCCGCAACAAACGGCTTTGTAACAGTGAGAGAACGGCCGACACTTGAAATCCCTCTACCAAACGCCATTAATTTGATGGCACTCGTGAAAGCGGTGCCTTAATGGTGAGGCATAGCAAGTGTCGTGCCGTCGACCAGACAGAAACGACAAAGGGCTCCCTAAGGAGCCCTTTGTTTTTTACATCAACGACTTATCAGCCAAACGGATGACGCAGGACGATGGTTTCGTTGCGGTCCGGACCCGTCGAAATAATGTCGATCGGCGCACCGACCAGCTCTTCGACGCGCTTGATGTAGTTGCGCGCGGCCAACGGCAGCTCTTCCAGGGTCTTGGCGCCCACGGTCGACTCGGTCCAGCCTGGCATCTGCTCGTACACCGGCTCCAGGCCGATGTAGCTGTCGGCGTCGGTCGGTGCGTCGATGACCGCGCCGTCCTGGTTCTTGTAGCCCACGCAGATGTTGATGGTTTCCAGGCCGTCCAGCACGTCCAGCTTGGTCAGGCACAGGCCCGAGATGCTGTTGACGTCGATGGCGCGACGCAGGATCACGGCATCGAACCAGCCGCAACGACGGGCACGACCGGTGGTAGCACCGAACTCGTGGCCGCGCTTGGCGAGGAAGGCACCGACGTCGTCGAACAGCTCAGTCGGGAACGGACCCGAGCCGACGCGGGTGGTGTAGGCCTTGGTGATACCCAGGATGTAGTCCAGGTACATCGGGCCAAAGCCCGAACCGGTGGCGATACCGCCCGCAGTGGTGTTGGAGCTGGTGACGTACGGGTAGGTGCCGTGGTCGATGTCCAGCAGCGAACCCTGGGCGCCTTCGAACATGATGTCCTTGCCGGCGCGGCGCAGCTCGTGCAGCTCGGCAGTGACGTCGAGCATCATCGGCTTGAGCAGCTCGGCGTATTCCATGCACTCATCCAGGGTCTTCTGGAAGTCGATGGCCGGCTCTTTGTAGTAATTGACCAGGACAAAGTTGTGGTAGTCCAGCAACTCGCCCAGCTTGGCGGCGAAACGCTCACGGTGGAACAGGTCACCGATACGCAGGCCGCGACGGGCCACCTTGTCTTCGTAGGCCGGGCCGATGCCGCGACCGGTGGTGCCGATCTTCAGCTCGCCGCGGGCCTTTTCACGGGCCTGGTCCAGCGCCACGTGATAGGACAGGATCAGCGGGCAGGACGGGCTGATGCGCAGGCGCTCGCGCACCGGCACGCCTTTCTCTTCCAGCTTGATGATTTCCCGCAGCAGGGCGTCGGGCGCCACCACCACACCGTTGCCGATCAGGCATTGCACGCCTTCGCGCAGCACGCCCGATGGAATCAGGTGCAGGACGGTTTTTTCACCGTCGATCACCAGGGTGTGACCGGCGTTGTGGCCACCTTGGTAGCGCACTACGGCGGCAGCATGTTCGGTCAGCAGATCGACGATCTTGCCTTTGCCCTCATCACCCCATTGGGTGCCCAGGACTACGACATTCTTACCCATAACACTTGTCCTCATTCGCGCAAACTTGGTGCCGGCTCCAGGCCGGCAGGAAAACTCAAGAAGCCAGCGGCAATACTTGCCAAAGCCCGTTCTGCTGAATCAATTGCCGGTCGCAGTCCGCTTCACGGGCGGCGGCCAAAGGTTGTCCAGGCAAGGCCTGGACGACACGCTGACCCTCACTGCGCAACTGGCAGACCGCCTGCCAGAGTGCCGCATCCGTACTGTCAGGCATCCAGATACCGCCAGACGGTAGCTCGACTTCAGCACGCCCCAGGGTCACCAGGGTTTTCAAATCGGTGGAAAAACCGGTCGCCGGACGAGCGCGACCGAAGTCAGCGCCGATGTCGTCGTAGCGACCGCCCTGGGCGATGGACTGGCCAACACCCGGGACGAACACCGCGAACACCACGCCGGTGTGGTAGTGATAACCGCGCAGCTCGCCCAGGTCGAAATACAGCGGCAATTCCGGGAAACGCACCGACAGGCGCTCGGCAATCGCCAACAGATCGTCCAGCGCCGCCAACACCGGGGCCGGCGCGCCGGCCAGGCGCTCGCGGGCAGCGTCCAGCACTTCACGGCCACCACAGAGATCCACCAACGCCCGCAACATGCCAGACAGATCGCTCGGCAGGCCTTCGGTCAGGCTGATGACTTCATCGATGGCCTTGCGCTGCAAGGCGTCGAACAACCGTTGCTCCACTTCACCGGACAAACCGGCCGCACGGGCGAGGCCACGGTAGATACCGACATGGCCAAGGTCCATGTGGACATCCGGCACATCAGCCAGTTGCAGCATGGCCAGCATCAGGCTGATGACTTCAACGTCGCTGCTTGGGCTGGCATCGCCGTACAGTTCGGCACCCAGCTGAATCGGGCTGCGCGAGGATGACAAGGCGCGCGGCTGGGCATGCAGGACGCTGCCGGCGTAGCACAGGCGGCTCGGGCCTTCGCGACGCAGGGTGTGGGCGTCGATGCGCGCCACTTGAGGCGTGATGTCAGCCCGAAAGCCCATCTGCCGCCCCGATTGCGGGTCGATGACCTTGAAGGTGCGCAGATCCAGGTCCTGGCCCGCACCGGTCAGCAGGGATTCCAGGTACTCGATATGCGGGGTCACGACGAACTCGTAACCCCAGCTCTGGAACAGATCCAACACCTGCCGACGCGCTACTTCGATACGCGCGGCTTCCGGTGGCAGTACTTCTTCGATGCCATCTGGCAGCAGCCAGCGGTCTACCGTTGCCATTACGCCATTCCCCTATGGTCCGGGCGGCCAGCTTTCGGGCTGGCCTTGAGTGAAGCAGAAAATGCCCGCGTCATGCGAAAAACCGCAAACAACGCGCAAGGGCGACGTGACGAATGGCCCTGGATCGGCCTCGCCAAGCACTTTCCTCGAAAAACCTGTCGGGTCGTTCAACCCGACGCCTGCACCGCATAAACCACAATCGAACGCGCAGACGCAAAAAAGCCGGGAATTTCCCGGCTGCCGCATCATACACACGTTTTCCCAAAGGATCACCCCGCCCGACGTTTTAGCCGCCGGGCGGAGTGCTTCAGGTCAACGTCGTATCAAGGCTTGGCCTTTTCCAGGTAGTGGAAAAAGTCGCTGCTTGGGTCCAGGACCATGACGTCGGATTTGTTCGCAAAGCTTTCACGGTAGGCGCGCAGGCTACGGTAGAACCCGTAGAACTCCTGATCCTGGCCGTACGCCTTGGCGTAGATCGCCGCGGCCTGGGCATCACCATCACCGCGGACCTCTTCCGATTCACGGTAGGCTTCGGCCAGCAGCACGCGGCGTTGACGGTCGGCGTCGGCACGGATGCCTTCGGCCAGCTCGTTACCCTTGGCGCGGTGCTCGCGGGCTTCACGCTCGCGCTCGGTGCTCATGCGTTCGAACACGCTGCGGTTCACTTCCTTCGGCAGGTCGATGGCCTTGACCCGGACATCGACCACTTCGATACCCAGCTCCTTTTCCGCCATTGCGTTCAGCGAACGGGTGATGTCGGCCATGAGCGCATCACGCTCGCCGGACACCACTTCATGCAAGGTACGCTTACCGAACTGGTCACGCAGGCCTGACTCCAGGCGACGGGACAGGCGTTCGTCGGCGATCTGCTTGAGGCCGGAAGTCGCGGTGTAGAAGCGCTCGGCATCCTTCACGCGCCACTTGGCGTAGGCATCGACCATCACGGCTTTCTTTTCCAGCGTCAGGAAGCGTTGCGTCGGTGCATCGAGGGTCATCAGGCGGCCGTCGAACTTGCGCACCTTGTTGACGTACGGCACCTTCACATGCAGCCCTGGCTGGACATCAGCCTGGACCACGCGACCGAATTGCAGCAACACCGCACGCTCGGTCTGAGCCACGATGTAGAAGCAGTTCCAGGCAGCGATCGCCACGACGACACCGACAATAAGGGCGATCAGCGATTTATTGCTCATCAGCGACTCTCCCTGGTACGTGCTTGCTGTTGCTGCAGATCCGCCGCCGCACGGGCATTGGCTTCATTGCTCGCGGCTGCCGCGCTGGTGGGTGGCGTACCGGTATTGCGGCTGCCCTCGACCATCTTGTCCAGCGGCAGGTACAGCAGATTGCTCTGGCCGTTCTTGTTGCCGGTCACGAGGACCTTGCTGGTGTTGCTGAAGACTTCCTGCATGGTGTCCAGGTACAGACGCTGACGGGTCACTTCAGGGGCCTTGCGATACTCGGCCACCAGCTTGGTGAAGCGATCAGCCTCACCCTTCGCACGGGAAACCACTTCGTCGCGATAACCGTTGGCATCCTCGATGATGCGCTGGGCCTGGCCACGGGCTTCCGGCACGACGCCGTTGGCATAGGTTTCGGCCTGGTTGCGCGAACGCTGTTCGTCTTCACGGGCGCGGATCACGTCGTCGAAGGCTTCCTGTACTTCGCGCGGTGCCGCTGCGCTCTGGACGTTGACCTGGGTGACGGTGATACCGGTGCGATAGGTATCGAGGAAGCGCTGCAGGCGTTCCTTGATTTCGCTGGCCATCAGCTCACGGCCTTCGGTCAGCACCTGGTCCATGGCAGTGGAGCCCACCACATGGCGCAAGGCACTTTCAGTCGCGTGTTGCAGGCTGATTTCCGGCTGGTCGACGTTCAGCACGAAGTCCTGCAGGTTGGTGATCTTGTACTGCACGGTCAGCGGCACTTCGACGATGTTCTCGTCTTCGGTCAGCATCTGGCCCTGCTTGGTGTAGGCACGCTCACGCGTGACGTTCTCCATGTACTTCTGGTCGATCGGCGGGAAATAGATGTTCAGGCCCGGGCCGACGGTTTCGTAGTATTTGCCGAAGCGCAGCACAACGGCCTGCTCCTGCTCGTCCACGACATAAACCGCACTGTACAGCCAGACAGCCGCGAGCACGACAAGACCGATGCCGAGCAGGCCGAAACCGCCGCCCTTGCCCGGACGGCTGCCGCCATCGTCACCGCGTTTCTTACCACCACCGAACAAACCGTTCAGGCTTTCCTGCAGCTTGCGGAAGGCCTCGTCGAGATCCGGTGGTCCCTTGCGGTCGCCGTTGTTACGACGCTTGCCGCCCCAGGGATCCTGGTTATTCGAGTTGCCACCCGGCTCATTCCAAGCCATAGCGCTCTCCATCTGATAAAGCAAAGACGCACCCACGGCGCGCCGGCCAATGCTACAGAATGCCTGACACAGCTTTCTCAGGCTTTTATTGCAAAGTGTGTTGCTCGATGAATTCCATCGGTTGCAGCCCTTCACGACTGACCAGTCGGTTCAGTTCCGACCGTGGCAGGCGAACGGCCAGCAGGCAAGCGCCTTCTTCGTCGTGTTCTTCTTTCTGTACCGCACCCAGCTCGAAAAACTGCGCACGCAGCCGGGCAAAACGCTGCGGCAGCTTCAGGGTGCCGACAAACAGATCATCGCCCAGCAGCTCCGCCACGGCCTGCTTGAGCAGGTCCAGGCCGCTGCCATCGCGGGCCGAGAGCCAGACCCGTTGCGGCTTGCCATCGGCATCGCGCTGGATCTGCGGCTCGACCCCTTCGAGCAAATCGAGTTTGTTGTATACCTCGAGGATCGGCAAGTCCTGGGCCCCGATCTCGCCCAGCACCACCATGACCTGCTCGATCTGCAGCATCCGATCCGGTTCGGCGGCATCGATCACATGCAACAGCAGGTCGGAGTTGCTCGACTCTTCGAGCGTAGCTCGGAAAGCCTCGACCAGCTTGTGTGGCAAATGCCGGATGAAACCCACGGTATCGGCCAGCACGATCGGCCCGAGGTCGTTCAGCTCGAGCCGGCGCAGGGTCGGGTCGAGGGTGGCGAACAATTGGTCGGCGGCGTACACGTCGGATTGGGTGACGTTGTTGAACAGGGTCGATTTGCCGGCGTTGGTATAACCCACCAGTGAAACCGTCGGGATGTCGGCGCGCTTGCGGCCGCGTCGCGACTGCTCGCGCTGGCTGCGGACCTTCTCCAAGCGCCCCTTGATCTGGCGCAGGCGAACCCGCAGCAGACGCCGGTCGGTTTCCAGCTGGGTTTCACCCGGGCCGCGCAGGCCGATACCGCCCTTCTGCCGCTCAAGGTGAGTCCAGCCGCGAACCAGCCGCGTGCTCATGTGTTCAAGCTGGGCCAATTCGACCTGTAGCTTGCCTTCATGGGTACGGGCACGTTGGGCGAAGATATCGAGAATCAGCCCGGTGCGGTCGATCACGCGACACTCGAAGACGCGCTCGAGGTTACGTTCCTGGCTGGGCGTAAGGATGTGGTTGAAGATCACCAGATCGATATGCTCGGCCTTGACCAGGTCGCGCAACTCCTCGACCTTGCCGCTGCCGATCAGGAATTTGGCGGTTGGCCGATGACGCGGCACGTTGAAAAACGCGACGGTCTCGGCGCCGGCCGAAATTGCCAATTCCTGAAACTCCTGCGGATCTTCGCGCGCCTCAGGGTCCTGTCCTTCCAAGTGAACGAGAATAGTCCGCTCACCACCACTGTGGCGCTCAAAGAACAAAGGAGGCTCCTATCAGGCGTTACCCGGTTCAGCGTCACCGCCTTCGGATTCGGTTGCGCTAGGCAGACGAATCGGACGAACCGGCACCACTGTCGAGATAGCGTGCTTGTAGACCATTTGGCTGACGGTATTTTTCAGCAGGATGACGAATTGGTCGAAAGACTCGATCGTGCCTTGCAGTTTGATCCCGTTGACCAGATAGATGGACACCCCAACTTTCTCTTTACGTAAAGTGTTCAAGTAAGGGTCTTGTAGCGAATGCCCTTTTGACATGTGCCGCACTCCTTTAAGGATCAATTATAAAATTCGGAATCAGATGGCTTGGGCCGTCACACCCCCAAGGATAGACGGCAATTGCAAGGACTCAGCTCAATATGGAGATGGTCCCGAGGTATTTCAAGGCGCGTGGCAGATTGTCGCAATCAAGACTGTCGAGCCAATGCAGGTCAGTCCAGCTGCGCAGCCAGGTGAACTGGCGCTTCGCCAATTGACGCGTGGCGATAATCCCCCGCTCGCGCATCTCGGCTGACGTCAGCTTGCCGTCCAGGTAGTCCCAGACTTGTCGATAACCCACCGCACGTATAGACGGCAACCCGGCATGCAGGTCACTTCGCTCACGCAGGGCTACGACCTCGTCTATGAATCCCTGTTCCAACATTAATGTGAATCTTTGTTCAATTCGCCGATGCAGCACTTGCCGGTCCGCCGGAGCGATGGCCAGATTCGCGACAGTATAGGGCAATTGTTGCAGTCCCGAAGCGGCTGCTTCAGTACTTTGCGCAGATTGCCGTTGCCGCAACGCCGTCATGCTCTGGCCGCTGACCCGATAAACCTCCAGGGCCCGGCTGAGTCGTTGCGGGTCGTTGGGGTGAATGCGCGCTGCGGACTCCGGGTCGATGGCCGCCAATTGCTCGTGAAGCGCTTGCCAGCCAAGGCGCGCGGCCTCTTCTTCGATCTGCGCGCGCACCTCGGGATCGGCCGCCGGCATGTCCGCCAATCCATCGACCAGTGCCTTGTAATACAGCATCGTGCCGCCCACCAGCAGCGGAATCTTGCCCCGTGCGGTGATTTCGGCCATGGCCTGCAGCGCATCACGCCGAAAATCAGCCGCCGAATAGGCTTCGGCCGGGTCGAGGATATCGATCAGCCGATGAGGGAACTCAGCCAGCAGTTCTTTCGATGGTTTGGCGGTGCCGATGTCCATGCCCCGGTAGACCAGCGCCGAATCGACGCTGATCAACTCGCAAGGCAGGACCTTGGTCAACTCGATGGCCAGGTCGGTCTTGCCGGCGGCGGTCGGGCCCATCAGGAAAATCGCGGGTGGCAACGGGTTCATCAACGACCGCGCAGGAACAGTTTGTCCAGGTCGTCCAGGCCCAATTGGGTCCAGGTCGGCCGGCCATGGTTGCATTGACCGCTGCGCTCGGTGTTTTCCATATCCCGCAGCAGGCCGTTCATTTCCGGCAAGGCCAAGCGCCGATTCGCGCGGATCGCGCCGTGGCAGGCCATGGTGCCGAGCAATTCATTCAAGTGCGCCTGGATCCGGTCGCTGGTGCCGTACTCCATCAGGTCCGCCAGCACGTCGCTGACCAAGCGATTGGCCTCGGCCTGTTTCAACAAGGCCGGGATCTGCCGGATCGCCAGGGTTTCCGGGCCCAGGCGCTGCAATTCAAAGCCCAGGCGCTGGAACCAGCTCACGTGTTCTTCGGCGCAATCGGCTTCACGCTGGCTGACGGCCAGGGACTCGGGGACGAGCAGCGGCTGGCCGCTCAAGCCTTCGCTGGCCATGGCGATCTTCAATCGCTCGTACATGATCCGCTCGTGGGCGGCGTGCATGTCCACCAGGACCAGGCCTTGGGCGTTCTCGGAAAGGATGTAGATGCCCTTGAGCTGCGCCAGGGCATAACCCAGCGGCGGGATATCGCCCTGGCCGTCGGGCAACGCCGTCGCCGCGGTTTCAGGCAAAGGCTTGAAGAATTCGCGATACGCCGCCTGGGCCTCGGCCGCCGGCACATTCGACTGGGGACGCGGGGTGTATTGATATTGATAACCGCTGCCGGCGCCGCTTCCGGCCGTATTGAAGCTCGGTTGGGGCTGAGGTTGTTCCAGCAGTGCATGGGCGGCCAGGCGCATTTCACCCTGGGGGCCGAATTCGCCAGCCTCCAGCCCGGCTGGGCGGACCATGCCGGCCACCGCCGCCGGGGCCGCCAACTGGTCCTCGGGGCGCACATCGCCCAAGGCACGGTGCAAGGTGCCATAGAGGAAATCGTGGACCATGCGTCCATCACGGAAACGCACTTCGTGCTTGGTCGGGTGCACGTTGACGTCCACCACGGAAGGGTCGACCTCGAAAAACAGCACGAAGGTCGGGTGCCGACCGTTGAACAGCACATCGCGATAAGCCTGGCGCACCGCGTGGGCCACCAGTTTGTCGCGCACCGCCCGGCCGTTCACGTAGAAATATTGCAAGTCCGCCTGGCTGCGGGAGAACGTCGGCAAGCCGACCCAACCCCACAGGTGCAGGCCATTGCGCTCCACCTCGATGGGCAACGCCTGCTCCAGGAACCCCGCACCGCACACCGCCCCCACGCGCCGGGCGCGGGCCGCATCGTCCTGGGCTTCGTGCAGGCTGAGGATGGTCTTGCCGTTGTGGCGCAGATGGAAGGCCACATCAAAACGCGCCAGGGCCAGGCGTTTGATGACTTCTTGCAGGTGATCGAATTCGGTTTTCTCGGCCTTGAGAAATTTACGCCGGGCCGGAGTGTTGAAGAACAGGTCGCGCACTTCCACCGAAGTCCCCACCGGATGGGCAGCGGGCTGTACGTGCGAGGCCATGTCGCGGCCTTCGGTCTCGACCTGCCAGGCCTGGTCGGCGTCGCGGGTGCGGGACGTGAGTGTCAGGCGCGACACCGAGCTGATCGATGCCAGCGCCTCGCCACGAAACCCCAGGCTCATGACCCGTTCGAGGTCTTCCAGGTCACGGATCTTGCTGGTGGCGTGACGCGCCAGGGCCAAGGGCAGGTCGTCAGCCGGAATGCCGCGACCGTCGTCGCGCACCCGCAACAGCTTGACTCCGCCCTGCTCGACATCCACGTCGATGCGCTTGGCCCCGGAGTCGAGGCTGTTTTCCAGCAACTCCTTGATCACCGACGCCGGACGTTCGACCACCTCGCCGGCGGCGATCTGGTTTGCCAGCCGGGGGCTGAGCAGCTCGATACGGGCGTTGCTGCCGTTCGCTTCGTCGCTCATTGCTTGACCGCCACTTCATTGCCCGGAATGGTCAGGGTCTGGCCAATCTTGAGCTCATCGCTCTTGAGATTGTTGGCGCTGCGCAAGGTGGCGGGCGACACCTGGTAGCGCACGGCGATCATCGCCAGGGTTTCGCCCGGACTGACCCGGTGGTCCCGCGGCCCCTGGGCGATCTTGCCCGAATCGCGCAGCCAGGCAATGTAGGTGCCCGGCGGTGGATTCTGCTGGAAGAACTGCCGCACGCCGCTGCTGATGGAGCGGGCCAAGGCTTGTTGGTGGCTCGAAGAGGACAGCTTCGAGGCTTCGTTGGCGTTGGAGATGAACCCGGTTTCCACCAGGATCGATGGGATATCCGGCGACTTCAGTACCATGAACCCGGCCTGCTCCACGCGTTGCTTGTGCAACGGTGTGACGCGGCCGATGTTGCTCAGTACTTTCTGGCCGACGTTCAGGCTGGACGTCAACGAGGCCGTCATCGACAGGTCGAGCAGGACACCGGCGAGCATCCGGTCCTTGTCGTCGAGGCTGACGTTGCCGGCACCGCCGATCAGGTCGGAACGGTTTTCGCTGTCAGCCAGCCAACGGGCAGTCTCGGAAGTCGCGCCACGGTCGGACAGGGCAAACACCGAGGCGCCGAACGCGGCGGCGGAAGGCGCGGCGTCGGCGTGAATGGAAACGAACAGGTCGGCGCCTTTCTTGCGGGCGATTTCGGTACGGCCGCGCAACGGGATGAAATAGTCCCCCGTGCGGGTCAATTCGGCGCGGAAGCCTTTCATGCCGTTGACCTGGCGCTGCAACTCACGGGCGATGGACAGCACCACGTCTTTTTCGCGCTGCCCACGCGAGCCCGAGGCGCCCGGGTCTTCGCCACCGTGGCCGGCGTCGATCACGACAATGATGTCGCGCTTGCCGGCCGGAGCCGGTGGCAGCTTGATCGCAGGTTCGGTCGGCGTCACCGGAACCGCAGGCACCGTGGCGACATTGGTTGGCGGCGGTGGAGGCGGCGCGGCGTCGGCCGGGTTGTCGAACAGATCGACCACCAGCCGGTTGCCGTACTGGGCGTTCGGGGCCAGGGTGAAGCTTTTGGGCGTCACGGCTTTTTTCAGGTCGATGACCACCCGCAGGTCGGTCGGCGTACGCTGGGCCGAGCGCATTGCGGTAATCGGCGTGTTGGCGGTGGGCACGTTCAGCGGTGCGCCCAGGGACGCACCGTTGATGTCGATCACCAGGCGATCCGGGGCGCTCAGGGTGAATACGCTGTGCTGAACCGGGCCTGTCAGGTCGAACACCAGCCGGGTATTGTCCGGCGCCCGCCACAGGCGAACGCTGTTGACCTTTGTCTCAGCCACAGCATCGACGGCCAGTGCCGTAAGCAACAGTCCTACGACAGCAACCACCGCGCGAAAGCGCATACCAAACCCCATCATTTAATTAGTTTTCCAAAGCCAAGGCGGCACACCACGACTCGCCACGCGAGCCTTGCGGTGTCAGTTTCAATGAACGCCCGCCGTTCTGCGCGCCAATGGTAATGGTCAGGTCGGGCTTTGGCAAAAAGCCTGCACCCTTCTGGGGCCATTCGATCAGGCACAAGGCGTCGTCTTCGAAATAGTCGCGGATGCCGAGGAACTCCAGCTCTTCGGGATCCACCAGTCGGTACAGGTCGAAATGGAAGGCCCGGACGTCGCCGATCTCGTAGGGCTCGACCAAGGTGAACGTAGGACTCTTGACCGAACCGACGTGTCCGAGGCCGCGAATGATGCCGCGGGACAGGGTGGTCTTCCCCGCGCCCAGGTCGCCTTCGAGGAAGATCAGGCCATGGCCTGCGGTGATCTGCGCGATGCGGGCGCCAAATTGTGTCATGGCTTGTTCGTCCGCCACGTACAGGATTACTTCAGACACGGTGATTGCTCCTCCAACAACTGACGAATGGCCGGGATCAGATCGGTCGCCGCCAATCCCCGGCCCGAACGACCGACCTGGACGCCGGCATTGGCATGCAGCCAGACCGCCAGGCAGGCGGCCTCGAATCCGTCCATTCCCTGGCCCAGCAAGGCGCCGACCACCCCGGCGAGCACATCCCCCAGGCCGGCAGTGGCCATGGCCGGATGGCCCTCGCCGCAGACCGCCAGGCGGCCGTCCGGGCCGGAGATGAGGCTGCCGGCGCCCTTGAGGATCACGGTGGCTGCGTATTTTTTGCTCAACGCATGGGCTGCCGCCGGGCGATCGGCCTGCACCTGGGCGGTGGATATTCCCAGCAACCGCGCGGCTTCGCCCGGATGCGGGGTGATGACGCATTGCTCGGGCAGGCTGACCGCGCCGCCGCTCAGCAAGTTCAGCGCGTCGGCATCCCACACCTGAGGCAGCGACGCATTGGCCGCCGCCGACAGCAGGCTACGCCCCCAGGCGGCCTGGCCCAGGCCCGGGCCGACCACCAACACGCTGGCCTGCTTGAGCAAGCCCATCAGCTGGTTCGCCGAATGGGTGCCTTGCACCATCACTTCCGGCAGACGCACCAGCGCCGAGGCGACGTGCTCGCTGCGCGTTGCCATCGAAACCATGCCCGCGCCACAGCGCAGGGCGCTTTCAGCGCTCATCTGGATCGCGCCGCCGAAACCTCTGTCGCCGCCAATCAACAGCACATGACCGAACTTGCCTTTGTGGGATGTGGGGGCTCGAGGCGCCAGACGCGGCAGATTATGCGGCAAGAGTAATCGAGCACTGGCAGGCGCCGACTCGACGAGGTCAGGGTCCGCGTGCAGGTCGTTGAACACCCACTCACCCACTCGATCCGCTGCATCCCCGGTGAACAGGCCAAGCTTGAGGCCAATGAACGTCACGGTCAGGTCAGCCGCTACCGCAGTTCCCAGCACGCGGCCAGTGTCAGCACACAAGCCAGAGGGGATATCCACCGCCGCCACCGGCAAACCGCTGACATTGATTGTATCGATCGCGCGGACATACGGTTCGCGCACTTCGCCAGTCGTCCCGGTGCCAAGCAACGCGTCGAGCAACACACCACGCAATTCGGAATCGTCCGACCAGGGCTCCACCGGCACACCGACCGCCACCGCCTCGGCATGGGCATTGGCGGCGTCTCCCAGCAAGCGCCGGGGCTCGCCCACCGCCAGCACCCGCACCGACCAGCCGGCGCGGCGGGCCAAGGCGGCCACCAGATAACCATCACCGGCATTGTTGCCGTGGCCGGCCAACACGGTCAGTTCGGTCGCTTCGGGCCAGCGCCGGACGATCGCTCGCCAGGTGGCGCGAGCGGCACGCTGCATCAATTCAAAGCCGCTGGTACCTGCCGCGATCAGTTGTGCATCGAGGGCCCGGACCTGCGCGGCGCTGTACAGCGCGTCGGGAAAATCATCTTTAGTGTGCGGCATGCGTCTTCGGGCTCCGATGTCTGGCAGAATTATACGCATCTCAGCTCCGGTTTCTCTCGCCTCATGCCTGCCATTCCCACAGACCTTGCCACCCTCGCCCAATCCATCAAGGACTGGGGCCGCGAACTGGGTTTCCAGCAGGTCGGCATCAGCGGCCTGGACCTTGCCGAGCATGAGCAACATCTGCAACGCTGGCTCGAGGCCGGCTACCACGGCGAAATGGATTACATGGGCGCCCACGGCAGCAAGCGGTCGCACCCAGAGGAACTGGTGCCCGGAACATTGCGCGTGGTGTCCCTGCGCATGGATTACCTGCCGGGCGACACACAAATGGCCCAACTGCTCGCCGAACCGGAAAAAGCCTACGTATCGCGTTATGCGTTGGGCCGCGATTACCACAAATTGATCCGTAAACGCGTGCAACAACTGGCGGAAAAAATCCAGGCGGTCATCGGCCCTTTCGGCTACCGCGCCTTCGTCGACAGTGCGCCGGTACTGGAAAAAGCCATTGCCGAGCAGGCCGGACTGGGCTGGATCGGCAAAAACACCCTCGTGTTGAACCGCAAGGCCGGCAGTTATTTTTTCTTGAGCGAGCTGTTTGTCGACCTGCCGCTGCCGGTGGATCCGCCCCACGGCACCGAGCATTGCGGAAAATGCACCGCCTGCCTGGACATCTGCCCTACCAATGCTTTCGTCGGCCCTTACGTATTGGATGCCCGGCGGTGCATTTCCTACCTCACCATCGAATTGAAGAATGCCATCCCGGAAGAGCTGCGGCCGTTGATCGGCAACCGGGTGTTCGGCTGCGATGACTGCCAGATCGTCTGCCCCTGGAACCGCTTCGCCCGGCCGTCCGGTGAGAGCGATTTCAAGCCGCGCCATAACCTGGACAATGCCGGACTCGCCGAGTTGTTCCTGTGGGACGAGGAAAAATTCCTCAGCAGCGCCGAAGGCTCGCCCTTGCGTCGCGCCGGTTACGAACGCTGGTTGCGCAACCTGGCGGTGGGCCTGGGCAATGCGCCGTCAACGATTCCCGTGCTGCAAGCACTGGAGGCGCGGCGCGACTATCCATCGGAACTGGTGCGCGAGCATGTGGAATGGGCGTTGCGCCAGCACGCCGAGCGTCAGACTTCGTCGTTGTAGACGAACTTCGGCATTTCCCAATGGAAGCGGATTGCCAGGAGCCGCAGCAGGAAACCGCCGAACAAGGTGATGAGGATCGCCTGCTCGTTCGGCAGTTGCAGGAAGACACACAATAGATAGCACCACGCCGCGGCGAACGAGACGCTGGCGTAGAGTTCGCGGCGGAAGATCAAGGGAATATCGTTACAGAAGATATCCCGCAGGATGCCGCCAAACACACCGGTAATCACGCCGCTGACCGAGGCCACCAACATGCCATGGCCCATTTCCAGGGCCGTCATGCAGCCGATCAGGGTAAATGCCACCAGGCCCACGGCATCGAGCACCAGGAACAACGAGCGCAGATGGCGCATCCAGCGCGCCAGGAACACCGTCAGCATCGCCGCTGCGGTGGTTAGCACCAGGTATTCCGGGTGCTTGACCCAAGTCAACGGGTAATGCCCGAGCAGCACGTCGCGAACCGAGCCGCCGCCCAGCGCCGTGACACAGGCGATCAGCACCACGCCGAACCAATCCATGCCCCGCCGCCCGGCGGATAGCGCGCCAGTCATGGCTTCGGCGGTAATGGCGATCAGATACAGCATCAGCAACATGATGGCGGTCCTTGCAAGAAGGCGCGCAGTCTAGCCAGTTTGGGCCGGCACCAAAAGAGGGCAAGGTCCCGCCTCCTGCCTGAGCGTGGCGAGGGGATTTATCCCCGCTGGGCTGCAAAGCAGCCCCAAATACAATCAACACCGACCGGCCTGACACAACCAAACATCAGGTCGAGGGGCTGCTCCGCAGCCCAACGGGGATAAATCCCCTCGCCACAAAAGCTTGCCCGCCAGTCGCTTGGGGTTAGCTCAGAACTTGATGAAGTGCTTGCGGTAATGCTGCAGCTCGGCGATGGATTCACGGATGTCGTCCAGGGCCAGGTGCGTGCTGCCTTTCTGGAAACTGTCGCGAACCTCAGGGGCCCAGCGGGCAGCCAACTCCTTCAGGGTCGAGACGTCGAGGTTGCGGTAATGGAAATAGCTTTCCAGGGATTTCATGTGGGTATACAGGAAGCGACGGTCCTGGCAGATGCTGTTGCCACAGATCGGCGACTTGCCTCTTGGCACCCACTGCTCCAGGAAGGCGATGGTCTGTGCCTCAGCCTCGGCCATGCTGATCTTGCTCTCGCGAACGCGCTGGGTCAGGCCCGAGCCGCCGTGCTGGCGCGTGTTCCACTCGTCCATGCCGGCGAGGATTTCGTCGCTGTGATGAATCGCGATCACCGGCCCTTCGGCCAGGGTGTTGAGGTCGCTGTCAGTGACGATGGTGGCCATCTCGATGATGACATCGGTGTCAGGGTTCAGACCGGTCATTTCCAGGTCGATCCAGATCAGGTTCTGCGGGTTTTGCATGGGGGAGCTCCTCGGCTTAGCTGCGCAGTTTAGCCTAGGCAGCGTCTCGGGCGTGCTAAACTCGCGGCCGTTTTACCCTATTCGCTGCATTTCTTCATACGGAACACCCATGGCCAAACGCCAACTCAATCGTCGTCAGAACTGGCGCATCGAAAAGATCCAGGGCGAGCGCGCCGCCCGTGCCGCCAAACGCGAATCCAGTGCGGTCGAAGCCCTGGAGGGTGGCGATCTGGGTCCTGAACAGACCGGCCTGGTGATCGCTCACTTTGGTGTGCAAGTCGAAGTCGAGGCCCAGGAAGGCGAACTGGCCGGCCAGGTATTCCGTTGCCACTTGCGTGCCAACCTGCCGGCGCTGGTGACCGGCGACCAAGTGGTCTGGCGTGCCGGCAACCAGGGCATCGGCGTAATCGTCGCGCAATTGCCGCGTCACACCGAGCTGTGCCGTCCGGACAGCCGGGGCCAGCTCAAGCCAGTGGCGGCCAACGTCGACATGATCGTCATCGTGTTCGCCCCGTTGCCCGAGCCTCACGCCAACCTGATCGACCGCTACCTGGTGGCGGCCGAACACGCCGGCATCCGCCCGCTGCTGCTGCTCAACAAATTCGACCTGATCGACGAGCACAACGCCCCGGCGCTGAACGCCTTGCTGTCGGTCTATCGAGACCTCGGTTATCCGGTGCTGGAGGTCTCGGCCCATCACGGCAATGGCATGGAGCAACTGCAACAACAGCTGGACGGGCGCATCAGCGTGTTCGTCGGCCAGTCCGGGGTCGGCAAGTCTTCCCTGGTCAACAGCCTGCTGCCGGAGGTCGAGACCCGCGTCGGGCCGTTGTCCGAACTGTCCGGCCAGGGCACCCACACCACCACCACCGCGCGGTTGTTCCACTTCCCTGGCGGCGGTGAACTGATCGACTCACCCGGTATCCGCGAATTCGGCCTGGGCCATGTCAGCCGCGCCGATGTTGAAGCCGGGTTCATCGAGTTCAACGACCTGATCGGCACCTGCCGCTTCCGCGACTGCAAGCACGACCGCGAGCCCGGGTGCGCCTTGCTCAAGGCCTTGGAAGAAGGCCGTGTGCACCAGCAACGGATGAACAGCTACCGCTCGATCATCGCCAGCTTGCCGGAGAGCAGTTACTGAGTTGGCTGGACGCCTTTGTGGCGAGGGAGCTTGCTCCCGCTTGAGTGCGAAGCACTCACCTTGGATGGGGCTGCTTCACAACCCAGCGGGAGCAAGCTCCCTCGCCACAAAGGCAAGCAAGTCTCAAGCAAACCGATACCCACAAAAAAGCCGACATCGATGTCGGCTTTTTTGTGGGTCACTGCGCTGGCGGCTCCGCCGGCTTTGGCGCGGCGTCATCGAACAGGTTCAGGCGTTCGCGCAATTCATGGGCCGGCACGGGCTGTTGGTCCGCCGGCAGTGCGTTCGGATCCGCCGCCGCGCCGGGTGTTGTCGCCGGCGCCTCGCCTGGAGCGCCTTGGCCCTGGGCAGGGTCTGGCGCTGGATCGTCGGTCTGCGAGCCTTCGATGGCTTTCTGCGCCTTCTTGGTCAACACCACGATATCGATACGCCGGTTGACCGGGTTGAACGGGTCTTTGCGATCGAACAGCGCCGAAGATGCATAACCGACCACCCGAGCCACTTGCTCATCCGGATAGCTGCCCGCCACCAGGGCACGTCGTGCCGCGTTGGCGCGGTTGGCCGACAACTCCCAGTTACCGAAATCACCTTTGCCCACGTAAGGCTTGGCATCGGTGTGACCGCTGATGCTGATCTTGTTCGGCACCGCCTTGATGGTGTCGGCCATGGCCAGCAGGATGTCTTCGAAATACGGCTTCAGGCGCGCGCTGCCAGAGTCGAACATCGGACGGTTGTCGGCGTCCATGATCTGGATACGCAGGCCGTTCGGCGTGATCTCGAACAGGATCTGGTCCTTGAACTTCTGCAGCTCGGGATTCTCTTCGACCTTGTTCTGCAACTCTTGCAGGAGCAATTCCAGGCGCTCGCGCTCGACCTGCTCGGCCATGCCCTCGGCCTCATTGGCGTCGACGGTCGCCTTGTCGGGCTGGGGCTGGGACTTGACCTCGGGGTTGAGGGTATTTTCCGGCGCCAGGACGGGCGAACCGCCCAGATCAATGATGTACGGCGTACCGCTCTCGGAAAAACCGACCGGGTCCTTGAAGTAACCGGCGATGGCGATCTTCTGTTCCGGCGTCGCAGTGGACAGCAGCCACAACACCAGGAAGAACGCCATCATCGCCGTGGCGAAGTCGGCGAAGGCGATTTTCCAGGCGCCGCCATGGTGCCCGCCGGCAATGCGCTTGACGCGCTTGACGATGATCGGCTGGTTATTTTCCATAACGAGTGCTCTGCTTCACAAATACTGTTCCATTTTGACGGTGCCTGTTGCTGCCATACTGCGTTGCCGCTCCTCGCCATAGCGGGCTATGACTCGTCGCGGCGCCTTGTCTGGCAGCAACAGTCACTCGCCAAAAAAGGAACGTATTTGTAAAGCAAAGCACTAGCGACCGCGAACCGCTTGTTCCAGCTCGGCAAAGCTTGGACGGTGCGCCGGGTAGAGGACCTTGCGACCGAACTCCACCGCCAGGGATGGCGGCATGCCCGAGGCCGAGGCCACCAGGGAAGCCTTGATGGCTTCGTAGACGTTGAGTTCTTCCTTGGCATCGTGGGCCAGGGAGTGGGCCAGCGGGCCGAAGAAGCCATACGCCGCCAAGATACCGAAGAACGTACCCACCAGTGCGGCACCCACGTGCAGGCCGATGGAGGCCTGGTCGCCCTCGCCCAGGGACGCCATGGTCACCACGATACCCAATACCGCCGCAACGATACCGAAGCCGGGCATGCCGTCGGCGATGCCGTTGACCGCGTGGGATGGGTGCTCCAAGTCTTCCTTGAGGCTGTACAGCTCCATGTCGAACAAGCCTTCCAGTTCGTGGGGCGCCATATTGCCGGACGACATGATGCGCAGGTAATCGCAGATGAACGCCGTCATGCGCTCGTCCTTCAGCACCGAAGGGTACTTGGCGAAGATCGGGCTGGCAGCGGCGTCTTCGATATCGCCCTCGATCGCCATCATGCCTTCGCGACGACTCTTGTTGAGGATCTCGTAGACCAGCCCCAGCACCTCCAGATAGAAGGTGTGGCTGAAGCGCGAGCCAAACATGCTCAAGGATTTCTTGAGGACATGCATGGTCATGTAGCCAGGGTTCGCCTGGAGGAATGCGCCAAGGGCGGCGCCGCCGATGATCATCACCTCGAAAGGTTGGATCAGGGCTGCGATCTTGCCATGGGAAAGCACGTATCCGCCGAGCACGCTCGCGAACACGACAATGATGCCGATAATTTTAGCCATAGATAGAAAGTACTTATTTAAGTCGGGTTCAAGGTCATATTCGGAAGCTGAAAAATCTCTTCTTCTACTTATCGGCAAAACTGCGCCAGACTATAGCCAGTTCCGGCGAAAAGCCAATTTTGCCCCGCTCCGGGCGCAGATACCCATGCGATGATCACGTCCAACCATGGCTAACGAAACGAACGTTCCGACACCAAGACCGACCACGCTCGAAGGCTGGCTGAAACTGCTCCAGGGCGTTCATCTGCCGGTGCCCCAGGCCAGTCACGACCTCGTCTGCAAGGCGATCGCAGACAGTCGTCGCTCATTGCGCGACATCGCCGAACTGATGCAGGACAGCCCCGCCCTGGCCCTGAGCGTCATCCGCGAAGCCAATCATCACACCCATGGCACCCTGGCGGAGCCGGCGGAAAATCTCGAAGTGGCGATCAACCGCCTCGGCCTCAAGCGCACCGAGGAGCTGCTGGCGCGCCTGCCCTCGCTGCCGGAGCACGAGATACCGGTTGCCCTGCGCCAGGTGCAACTGATCAGCCAGCACGCTAGCCAACAGGCCAATGGTTTTTTTGCCAGCCGCCTGGCGCGGCTGTGGCAGGACATCCATTGGGGCAGCCTGTTGTTTCTCTCGCCGCTCTGGCCGTTGGCGCTGACTCATCCGCGCCTGCTGGGGGAGTGGGAACTGCGGGTGATCCATAAAGGCGAGCCCGCACGCAAGGTCGAGCGCGAACTGTTCGGCGTCAGCCTGCTGAAAATCTGCCTCGCGCTGGTGGAGGCATGGCGCCTGCCCATCTGGGTGGTGCAAGGCTATCGCCTGTTGCTGAATGAACGCCGCGAGCTGATTAAAGTGTTGCGCATTGCCCGCGACAGCGAACATCCGCTGCGCCAACAAAATCGACTGGATGACGACCCAACGCTGCGGCGCTGGCTCAACCAACCCGCCAACACGGTGCTGCTGGCCAACGGCCTGGCACTGTCGGCGCAACAGGCCTGGGACAGTCCGCACAGCGCTCGCTGGCAATACCTCACGAGCCTGTATCTGCAGATGCCGATGGACGAACTCCAGCAACAGCTCCACCAGCAAGCCGCCACCAGCGCCCGCCATCACGCCATGCCGGACCTCTGGCACCCGGCCGTGGCGTTGATCTGGCCCTGGGGCAACCGCCGTGTTCACCCTGGCTTGTTGCCAGCCGCGCCGCCCAGCGCACAGGACCTGAGCCAATGGCGCAAGCAATGCGCCGAGCTGCTGCTGGAGCCGAGCCCGTTCAGCAACGCCATGCACCTGACCACCTCGGCCCGAAATGCGTTGGTGGCGTGCGGCATGCGCCGGGTGATGATTTTGATGGCCGACCGCAGCCAGACCAGCGTACGCGTGCATCAGACTGCCGGCCTGCCCAAGGAAGCGGCGGCGATGAGCTTTTCCATCAGCCAAAGCAAAGTCTTGCAGCGCTTGTTGGCCCAGCAAGCCCAGGTTCGCTTGAACCCCGAGAACAACGCTCAATTTTCCGCCTTGCTGCCTCCGGGCCTGCGCGCCTTGTTCCGGGGCGAGCACCTGCTGTTGCGCTCACTGACCTGCAATGGGCGGGTGATCATGTTGGTGGTCGTGGACCAGGGCGGCGGGCCGTTCTCGGACGTGACCGTGCAGGCCTTCGGCAAAACCGTGCAATGCATCGAAAGGGCCCTGCACACCTTTACCAACCGCGGCCGCTGAACTTGCTACAATCCTTTCCCTTTGCGCCCCCAGGAGACCTCACATGCCTGACTTCTCTGGCTTGCCGCTGGTAATCGAGCCGAGCGAGCTCTTGCCGCGCCTCGATACGCCCAATCTGATTCTGGTGGACCTGACCAGCGCCGCGCGCTACAGCAATGGCCATATTCCCGGCGCACGATTCGTCGATCCGAAACGCACGCAACTGGGCCAGCCCCCGGCGCCGGGCCTGTTGCCGGCAAAGGCCGACCTGGAAGCGCTGTTCGGCGAACTCGGGCATGACCCCGGCGCGGTCTACGTGGTGTATGACGACGAAGGCGGTGGCTGGGCCGGGCGTTTTATCTGGTTGCTCGATGTGATCGGGCATTCGAATTATCACTATCTCGACGGTGGCCTGCTGTCCTGGCTGGACCTCGGCCTGCCAGTGTCGACCGAGGTCCCGGCGCCGGCCGGGGGTCCAGTCAGCCTGGTGCTGCACGAAGAGCCCACCGCCACTCGCGAGTACCTGCAAAGCCGTCTCGGCGCCAGCGACCTGGCGATCTGGGACGCCCGTGGCCCGTTGGAATATTCTGGCGAGAAGGTCGTCGCTGCCCGGGGCGGACACATCCCCGGCGCGGTCAATTTCGAATGGACGGCCGGCATGGACCCGGCGCGCAGCCTGCGCATCCGCAAAGACATGCCGCAGATCCTTGAACAGCTGGGCATCACGCCCGACAAAGAAGTCATCACACACTGCCAGACCCACCACCGTTCTGGCTTCACCTACCTGGTGGCCAAGGCGCTCGGTTATCCACGGGTCAAAGGCTATGCCGGTTCCTGGGGTGAATGGGGCAACCACCCCGACACCCCCATCGAGCTTTGAAGATTTAAGGACAGTTAATGAAAAACCGCTTGTTCATCCTTTCCCAGTACCTGCTGCCGCACCACCTGCTGTCGCGGCTGGCCGGCTGCATCGCCGAATGCCGCGTGCGCTGGTTCAAGAACGCCTTCACGGCCTGGTTCGCCAAGCGCTACCAAGTGGACATGTCCCAGGCGCTGGTGGAAGACCTCACCGCCTACGAGCACTTCAACGCGTTTTTCACCCGTGCACTGAAAGACGGTGCGCGACCCCTGGATCAGACCCCCGGCGCAATCCTCAGCCCCGCCGACGGCGCCGTCAGCCAGCTCGGCCCGATCGAGCACGGCCGGGTGTTCCAGGCCAAGGGCCACAGCTTCAGCGTGCTGGAACTGCTGGGCGGTGATGCGGCCAATGCCGCGCCGTTCATGGGCGGCGATTTCGCCACCATTTACCTGTCACCCAAGGATTACCATCGCGTGCACATGCCGCTGGCCGGCACCCTGCGGGAAATGGTCTACATCCCGGGCCGGATTTTCTCGGTCAACCAGACCACCGCCGAAAACGTCCCGGAGCTGTTTGCCCGCAACGAACGCGTCGCGTGCATTTTCGACACCGAGCGCGGGCCGATGGCCGTGGTGCTGGTGGGTGCGATGATCGTCGCGTCCATCGAGACCGTCTGGGCCGGGCTGGTGACGCCGCCCAAGCGCGAGCTGAAGACCTTCCGCTACGACGAAGTGGCCCGCGCGCCGATCCACCTGGAAAAAGGCGCCGAACTGGGCCGGTTCAAGCTGGGTTCGACGGCCATCGTGCTGTTTGGTCCAGAGCAGGTGAAATGGGCCGAGGACCTGGTGGCCGGCTCGCCAGTCCAGATGGGCCAGGCCCTGGCACTGCCGAACGCCTGAGTCATCCAGAATAGTCATTCCTGCCCTTGGGCAGGAATGACTATTCTCAAACTACATACCCCGCCTACAGCTGCTAGAGTTGGAAACATCCCTTTCATTTCCCGCCGGAGCCCGTCCACGGCATGAATGAGACCAGCCCTCTCCAGCTACTGCGCATATCGACACCGACCCAGTCGCGCCTGTCCTTTTGCGATGCCACGCCACGCGACCTCAAGCGTTGGATCGCCAACCTGCCCAAGGCCAACATCGGCGAAACCGCCCGCCTGCTATACCAGGCGCTCGGCGAGCTGAACCAACTGCTCACGCCCAGCGATAACCGCCTGCAATTGCTGGAGCTGCTGCGGCCTGAGGTTTATTACGTCTGCAAGCATCTTGAGCGACACTTCCTGCAACAAGCCATCGTGCTGGATGACCGCTCACGCAAGATCGTCAACCTGTGCCAGGCCCTGCAAGCCCACCTGGCAATGGGCTACAAGCAAATCGTCGGGCGAATCTCGGCAAAATTCTCCAAGGACCGGGCGCGCCTGCTGGCCACGGCATTGCAGCGGGCCACGCACGCCCTTGATGGAACCCTGTTGCGCGCCAGCCAGCTCTACAGCCCGGTGCCGGAGGGGCTCTGGCTCGATTTGCACCAACTGTACCGGATCGCTTGCCAACACAAATTGCAGCACCTGAGCGTCAGCGACGAACTGGCCAGCCAGATTCACGAATTGAATATCGAGCAGACCTACGTGGTTGCCCTGCTGTTGGGCGCTTCGCGCAGCAACCAATTGCGCCAGAGCCAGATCGCGCGGCTGGCCGAGGTCCTGGAACCGTGGAGCCATTGGGTCAAGCTGGACCCAGCCGTCACCGCCGCCATCCTGTTCGCCGTCGCACCGGCACTGGACGTCGGGCCGCGTTATCGGTCGAAATTCCGCGCCGAACAGCAACCCACCCTGCTGGGTTTCGACCCCCAGCCGTTGGTGCGCGCCATCACCGCCCACCTGGCACAACCTGTCGAGTCGACCCTGACGGTGCCCGCCGGCATGAGCGCCGATACGCTGCATCACTTGCAAGCCGCCTGGGGCGAGGCCGCCGAACGCAGCTTCCAACGCACCGAGGGCAACGGTACGTTGACGCTGTGCGTGGGCATGAGCGCGCTGCACTATTATCTTGGGGGAGAGCGCTCGTTCAACGAGATACTCAAGACGCCCGGCCCACGCAAGGCGCACTTCGAAGCCTCGCCGACAAAGAAAAATGACACCTGGGACCAGGCCTTCGACGCCGCGCCCACCGGTGACAGCGAGCTTTTGCCCTACGAAGAAATCGAGTATCCGGTCAACCCGGCCGACGACGATGGCGCCAGCTCCGACAACCGGCATCATTTCCCTACTTACGATCTGCCGATCATCAACCACAGCCCCGGCGGCTATTGCCTTGGCTGGCCGAAAGAGGTGCCGGAACAATTGCAGGCCGGCGAAATGGTCGGCATCCGGGACACCAATGATCAGAGCTGGAGCATCGCCGTGGTGCGCTGGATCCGCCAGGTGCGCAATGGCGCCATGCAGATGGGCATTGAGCTGGTCGCACCGCATGCCCAGCCTTGCGGCCTGCAATTGCTTCGCGAGCAGAACGAACAAGGGCACTATCTGCGTGGGCTGCTGCTTCCCGAGATAAGCGCCATCGACCTGCCACCCACCGTGATCGCACCGCGCCTGCCCTTCCAGGAAGGCCAGAAGGTGTTGATCAACACCAACGGCCAGGAACGCCGCGCCGGCCTGGATCGCCGGGTGACCAGCACCCACAGTTTCAACCAGTTTGCTTATCGCCAGGAGGATTCAGGCACCAGCGGGGAGGACGGTACGCAGGACGGGGATTTCGATTCGTTGTGGAAGTCGCTTTAAAATACGGCAGGATCACGTGGCGAGGGAGCTTGCTCCCGCTGGGCCGCGAAGCGGCCCTGAAATCTGACACACAGGTGTTTCAGGTTGGCCGCATTAGGCCTGCTGCGCAGGCCAACGGGAGCAAGCTCCCTCGCCACGAGTATGCGAAACTCACAGATCGGCGTTTGCTCAAACCTGCCCGTCGCGATCGCGGAAACCCAGCAAGTACAACACCCCATCCAACCCCAAGGTCGAAATCGCCTGCCGGGCCGACTGCTTGACCAATGGCTTGGCCCGGAACGCCACGCCCAGGCCGGCGATGGCCAGCATCGGCAGGTCGTTGGCGCCGTCACCCACGGCAATGGTCTGCTCCAGGCGAAGACCTTCCTTCTCGGCCAATTCGCGCAACAAGTCTGCCTTGCGCTGGGCATCGACGATCGGCTCGACGGCAACCCCGGTGACCTTGCCGTCCACCACTTCCAGTTCGTTGGCGAACACATAGTCGATACCGAGCTTGGCCTGCAGTTGCTTGGCGAAATAAGTGAAGCCGCCGGACAGGATGGCGGTCTTGTAGCCCAGGCGCTTGAGTTCGGCAAACAGGGTTTCGGCGCCCTCGGTCAGGCGCAGGGAGGCGCCGATGGAATCGAGCACGCCGACGTCCAGGCCTTTGAGCAATGCCAGGCGCTCCTTGAAGCTGGCGCGGAAATCCAGCTCACCGGCCATGGCTCGCTCGGTGATGGCCGAAACCTTGTCACCCACGCCCGCCGCCTTGGCCAGCTCGTCGATGACTTCGGCTTCGATCAACGTCGAGTCCATGTCGAACACTGCCAGGCGGCGATTACGACGGAACAGAGAGTCTTCCTGGAAAGCGATGTCGACGTTCAGTTCCTGAGCGACGCTGAGGAATTCGGCACGCAGCGCCTGGGGATCGGCCGGTTCGCCGCGCACGGAAAATTCGATACAGCCCTTGCCCTTGTCGGCCGGAGTGTCCAACGGCATGCGCCCGGACAGCCGGTCGATGTGGTCGATATTCAGCCCGTATTGGGCGGTGATCGAGCTGACGCGCTGCAACTGCTCGGCAGTCACCTTGCGGGTCAGCAGCGTCACGATATGGCGCTTCTTGCCCTGGCCGGCCACCCAATGCTGGTAATCGGCTTCGGACACCGGCGTGAAACGCACCTGCTGGTCGAGCTTGTAGGCCGTGAACAGGATGTCCTTGAGCACTGACTTGCTCTGTTCGGCGTCCGGGATTTCAACCAGGATGCCGAACGACAGCGTGTCATGGATTACCGCCTGACCGATGTCGAGAATGTTCACACCACCCTGGGCCAGAACGCCGGTAATGGCCGCAGTCAGACCCGGACGGTCGCTGCCAGTGATGTTTATCAGGACGATTTCGCGCAAGGCGCACCCCCGCAGGTGGAAAAAAACCGCATTCTACCCACATTCAGTGACCATCGGGCACCGCCAGTGCTTTGCCGGTCATGGGCCTGTCGCTATACTGCGCGTCAATTTCACGGACAAAGAGCCGAGCTCAGTGAACCGGCCCACGCCAGTCAAAACCGACAATTTCTTCCTGCTGATCTTCCGTGCATTGCGCCATCGTCGCGTGCCGATTGCATTGCGCATCGCCAGCCATAACGTGATCCTGGTCGCCCTGGCCCTGGTCATCTATGCCTGCGTGATGGGCCTGCAATTCAAGCAGGCCATGCACGAGCAGGCGGATGCCCTGGGCGAAAGCCTGACCACCCAGACCGCCACGTCCGCCACCGAGCTGCTGGTGTCCAACGACATCCTCAGCCTCAACGTGCTGCTCAACAACCTGACCAAGAACAAACTGGTCGCCCACGCTGCCATCTACAGCGTGGACAACCGCATCCTCGCCGAAGCCGGCCAGCGCCCCAAACCTGGCCTGCTGGGCGAGACCGGCGGCATGTACCAGAGCAAGATCACTTTCCAGGACGTGACTGCCGGGCAACTGCGCATCAGCCTGGACATGGACCAGTTCCAGCAACCGATGACCATCAGCCTGCAGAGCATGGGCATCCTCAGCGCAATCTTGCTGGCGCTGGCGCTGGCCTTGAGCCTGCGCCTGGGACGGCACATCTCCACGCCGCTACTGCAACTGCGCGTCTGGCTGCGGGACATCGACGAACACACGCCGGCCACCCAGCGCCAGGACGAAATCGGCGACCTGGCCCGGCAGCTTCACGCCAGCTTCGCACCGGAACCGGAGCCTGTGCCGGAACCTGAAGACATCGATTACGTCGACGAAGACGATGCCGAGCCAGGCTTCGAGGTCCGCAACTTGCGTGACCCGGGCTTCGACGAAAGCGCGCCGATGCCTGCCTCCCGCCCTGCGCCGCGCCATGTGGTGCGTGCTGTCGAAGATGAGGAAGACGACGACGCCTTTGCCGACTTGCGAGACGACTCGGTGGCCGGCGCCCCTCAACCGGCGGTCCGCCCTGTCGCCTCGAACCTGCCCCAGCACAGCGCCGTGCTGGCCGTGCAACTGGGCGCCCAGGATCAACTGCGCCGCCTGCCCCAGGCGCGCCTGAAGGAGCTGCTCGAACGCTATCGCGATTGCCTCGATCAGGCCGCATCGCTTTATCAAGGCGAACTGCACACCTTGAATGATGGCAGCACGCTGATGCTGTTCCACACCGAGGACAGCGGCGACGACTACCTGACCAATGCCATTTGC
The DNA here is from genome assembly GCF_019141525.1 of Pseudomonas alvandae. Taxonomy (GTDB): domain Bacteria; phylum Pseudomonadota; class Gammaproteobacteria; order Pseudomonadales; family Pseudomonadaceae; genus Aquipseudomonas; species Aquipseudomonas alvandae. Next base: position 848,724 of record NZ_CP077080.1, on the reverse strand, counting down.
TGCGGTGAACTGCTGCGGGCGCTGGGTCACCAGTTGCAAATCGAAGTCGCCGACAGTGGCATTACCCTGCAATTGCAACTGGGCCTGACCTTGGGCGATGGGCTGTACGGCTTGAGCCAGATCGACCTGCTGCTGACCGAAACCGCCCAGGACGCATTGGCGCTCTCCCAGCACAGCCGCAATCTGCTGCTGGTGGAGCGCAAGATCAATGATGACGCGCTGATCCGCCAACGCGCGCGCATCCGCCCCATCGCCAGCCCCGAAGGCGCTTGCTGCGTGGAACGGTTGATGGAGCCTTATCCGTCGATGCTGGAGCGGCAGCTGGCGCGGATGCACGAGCGTCAGGCCTGAGGCCCGGGCCCTGAAATAATCAAGCCCGCAGATGAGTGATCATCTGCGGGCTTTTTATTGCCTTCACTGGCCTTATCGCGAGCAAGCTCGCTCCCACAGGGATCTTCATGCGACTGTAGATCCCCTGTGGGAGCGAGCTTGCTCGCGATAGGGCCAGGACAGGCACTAAATCCTTGGAGCCAGAAACAACAAAGCCCGCATCAACGCGGGCTTTGTTTTATATCCGTTCCAGTCATCAGAACCGGAACACTTCCATGTCGGTACGAATCGGCAGGGCCATCGGGATCTTGTCCTTTTCCTTTTCCACCGGCTTGGCCGGGGCCGGAGCTGCCTTGCGCGGCACTTCCGCGATAGGTGGCTGGTTGGCCAAAGGCTTGAGGGACACGGACAATTGCTCGGCCAGGCGCTGCAAGAGCACGCCTTGTGCCTGGACCTGTGCAGCGGTCGTACCTGCATGTTGTTCTTGCAGGTGAACGATGCGGTTCTCGCGAACCGTGCCGCGACGGTCGATCAGGCGCCATTGGGCATCGAGCACCGCGGGTTGGGATTTCCCTGAATCCAGCCGGGTGATCGACAACAGCACTTGCACATCCGGGGTGAACCCCTGGTTGGCCGGGGCCAGCACCACGCGCTGGCTGTCCAGGTGTCCGGCCACCTGGCGCAACAGCAATTGATCGATATCGGAAGACAGGCTACCAGCCCAACGACCATCAGTGGCGGCTTGCAGGCTGCCGTCGGGTTGGCGTTGCAACAGGGTTTCACGCTGCAGGTAGTCAGCGATCAGAACCGGGCCAAGCAATACGGCCATGCCTGTGCTTTGCGCAGGCTGGGCCGGGGTACCGCTGTCCAGCTGGTACAGCGACACCGGCTGGTTCATGCTGCAGCCCGCCAGGCCAAGCAGGCCGGCGAGCCACAAAATAGGAAGGCGCAGAGCAGTCATCGTCTCGTCCAGGTGGCGGCCACAAGGCTTACCACAGTGAAAAATACTCGGTCATTATGAAGAACGCTCGGCCACGCCGGCGCTTGAAAGGGCCTATCATCCGTGAATATGCGTCCCGACTCCAGCGCCAAAACTCCGATCTGCGGCATTTAATCGCAGACCGAGCCCTCTAGCACGCTCAATTGAGGTTTTCGACGAGCAGCGCATCCACCCGCTGAAACCCCCTTGGAAGCTTGTTGCCCCGCCGACCGCGTTCACCTTTGTAATGCTCAAGATCGTCCGCTTTCAGTGAAAGCGTACGCTTTCCAGCCTGCAGCACAAGCGTGGCACCCTCCGGTATCACTGCAATATCCGTGACATATTCCTCGCGACTCGCCACCCGTTCGCCGGAAATCCCGATGATCTTGTTGCCTTTCCCTTTGCCGAGCTGTGGCAGGTCACTGATCTTGAACACCAGCAACCGCCCTTCTGTCGTCACCGACGCCAGCCAATTGTTCTCGCGATCGATGACCGGACGCGGGGCGATGACCTTGGCGTTGTTCGGCAGACTCAACAGCGCCTTGCCCGCCTTGTTCTTGGCTTGCAGGTCCTCACCCTTGACGACGAACCCGTAACCGGCGTCCGACGCAATTACGTACAGCCCGTCATCATCAGGCATCAGCACGCACTCAAAAGTTGCACCCGGCGGTGGCGTCAGACGACCGGTGAGCGGTTCGCCCTGGCCACGGGCCGATGGCAAGGTGTGGGCCGGCACCGAATAACTGCGCCCGGTGGAGTCGATGAACACCGCGAACTGGTTCGAGCGCCCAGGCGCCAAGGCCTTGAAACCATCCCCGGCCTTATAGGAAAGCCCGGCGGCGTCAATATCGTGACCTTTGGCGGAGCGTACCCAGCCTTTTTCCGAGAGCACGACGGTGACTTTCTCGTTCGGCAGCAGGTCGTGTTCGCTCAACGCCTTGGCTTCGGCGCGCTCGACAATCGGCGAGCGACGGTCGTCGCCGTAGGTTTCGGCATCCTTCAGCAGCTCGGTGCGCACCAGTTTCTTGAGCTTGGCTTCGCTGCCCAACAAGGCTTGCAGCTTGGCCTGCTCCTTGAGCAACTCGTCCTGCTCGGCGCGCAGCTTCATCTCTTCCAGGCGTGCCAACTGGCGCAGGCGGGTATCGAGGATGTAGTCGGCCTGGATTTCGCTCAGGGCAAAACGCTCGATCAGCTTGGCCTTGGGGTGCTCCTCGGTGCGGATGATGTGAATCACTTCATCCAGGTTGAGGTAGGCGATCAACAAGCCGTCCAACAGGTGCAGGCGGCGCTCGACCTTGTCCAGACGGAATTGCAGGCGTCGGCGTACGGTCTTGACCCGGAATTCCAGCCACTCCACCAACAACGCCCGCAGGTTTTTCAGTTGTGGCTTGCCGTCCAGGCCGATGATGTTGATGTTCACCCGATAGCTCGACTCCAGGTCGGTGCTGGCGAACAGGTGCTGCATCAGCGCGTCGTGGTCGACCCGGCTGTTGACCGGGATGATCACGATGCGGCAGGGGTTCTCGTGGTCGGACTCGTCGCGCAAGTCGGCCACTTGTGGCGCTTTCGACGGTTTTGCCTGCATCATCGCCGCAATCTGCTCCAGGACCTTGGCCCCGGACACCTGATGCGGCAGCGCCGTGACAATGATGTCGCCGTCTTCGATGTGGTATACGGCGCGCATGCGCACCGAGCCACGGCCGGTTTCGTAGATTTTCAGCAGATCGGCGCGCGGGGTGATGATCTCGGCTTCGGTCGGATAGTCCGGGCCCTGGATATGCTCGCAGAGCTGTTCAACCGTGGCTTTCGGCTCGTCCAGCAAACGCACGCACGCCGTCGCTACTTCCCGCAGGTTGTGCGGCGGCACGTCGGTGGCCATGCCCACGGCGATACCGGTGGTGCCATTGAGAAGGATGTTCGGCAAACGTGCCGGCAAGACCAAGGGCTCGTCGAGGGTGCCGTCGAAGTTCGGCCCCCAGTCCGCGGTACCCTGGCCCAGTTCGCTGAGCAGCACCTCGGAATAGCGCGACAACCGCGCCTCGGTGTAGCGCATGGCCGCGAAAGACTTGGGATCGTCCGGCGCACCCCAGTTACCCTGCCCGTCCACCAACGTGTAGCGGTAGCTGAACGGCTGGGCCATCAGCACCATGGCTTCGTAGCAGGCCGAGTCGCCGTGGGGATGGAACTTGCCGAGCACGTCACCGACGGTACGCGCCGATTTCTTGTGCTTGGAGTCCGCGTCCAGCCCCAGCTCGCTCATGGCGTAGACGATCCGCCGCTGAACCGGTTTCAGGCCGTCGCCGATGTGCGGCAACGCGCGGTCCATGATCACGTACATGGAATAATTGAGGTAGGCATTTTCGGTGAAGTCAGCCAGCGATCGGCGCTCTACGCCGTCCAAGCTGTCTGCAAGAATATCGCTCATGCGGGCCTCATCAAGTTCGTTGTCTGGCGCAACGGCGTGGTGCCATCGCGCTGGGTAGATTCAAATTCTTCCGGGGCATTCGTCCCCAGCGGTAGCCCACTCATGGCGACGTGCCCCAGCCACCGTCCGGCGCGGCGAAGCGCCAGATGATGGGCCGCCGCTCGCCATCGGCACGGGCACCGTCGTTGTTGTCCAGGCCAATCCAGGCGCCTTGGGCGTCCACCACCAGCGCTTCGGCCAGGCCATAGGCTTGCGAGTAACGACGATTATCCTGCAGCGCCTCGGCAGCGAACGACCAGCAGCGCTCGACCTGGGCAGTCTGCGGGTCGCGCCGGCAGATCTGATAGGCATTTCGCTCCAGGGTGAACAGCTTGCCGTCGAACAATGACAGGTCGGCAAAATCCCGCGATACGGCCTTGGCCTTGGGAAACTGCGGCGGCTGCATCTCCTGCCCCGCTTCGCTGAGCAGTACGCAATTGCCGTCGCAGTCCCATACCGTTTGCTGGCGCTTGATCAACAGCAAGCCACGACGCTCACGCTCGGCCGCCAGCCAGAGCTGGTCGCCGGCCGGGTTGACCGCAAGCCCTTCGAACAAGGCGTTGAAGTGCAACAACATGCCGCTGCCACGCGCCTGGCGGATCATCGTCGGAGCGATTTTCAACCACGATGCAGCGCCTGTCGTCGGTATTTGCAGCACGGCGGCATTGGACTCGCTGACCACATAGCGATTACCGGCGCTGTCGCAACTGATGCCTTCGAAATCCAGCTCGCCCCCGCGCAGGAACGACGCCGCCCAGGTGCGCGACCTCAGGCCCCACGGCAAATCGTTATCCGGCACGGTCGGCACCTGGATGTCGACTGTTTCAGCCTGCCAGACCGCTACATCGTTGGGTTTGAGGCGATAGATCCGGTCGTCGTCGCGGTCGGACACCGTCCACATCTCGTTGCCGCACAACGCCAAGCCGGAGAGGTTGCCGCCACGCATGCCATCGACGGCATGCTCGGCCAACAGCTTCAATTCCGGCGCGGGCCCTGCGACTGCTACCCCCGCCCACAGCAACAACGCCAGGGCGAAACCCTTGCGCATCAGGCCAGGACCTCGGCCAAGTCACCCTTGGATTCAAGCCAGGACTTGCGGTCGCCCGCGCGTTTCTTCGCCAGCAGCATGTCCATCATTTCCGTCGTCGCGGCGAAATCATCCAGGGTCAGCTGCACCAGGCGACGGGTGTTCGGGTCCATGGTGGTTTCGCGCAACTGCGGCGGGTTCATCTCGCCCAGGCCTTTGAATCGGGTGACCTGCGGTTTGCCGCGCTTCTTCTCGGCCACCAGGCGATCGAGAATGCCGTCGCGCTCGGCTTCGTCCAGGGCGTAGTAGATTTCCTTGCCCAGGTCGATGCGGTACAGCGGCGGCATCGCCACGTAGACGTGGCCGGCGTCCACCAGCGGACGGAAATGCTGGACGAACAGCGCGCAGAGCAAGGTGGCGATGTGCAGGCCGTCGGAGTCGGCGTCGGCGAGGATGCAGATCTTGCCGTAGCGCAACTGGGTCATGTCCTCGGCGCCCGGATCGACGCCGATGGCCACCGCGATGTTATGCACTTCCTGGCTGGCCAGCACTTCGCTGCCGTCCACTTCCCAGGTGTTGAGGATCTTGCCCCGCAGCGGCAGGATGGCCTGGAACTCCTTGTCCCGCGCCTGCTTGGCCGAACCACCGGCGGAGTCACCTTCCACCAGGAACAACTCGGAACGCATCGGGTCCTGCCCGGCGCAATCGGCGAGCTTGCCCGGCAATGCCGGCCCTTGGGTGATGCGCTTGCGCTCGACTTTCTTGCTGGCCTTGAGACGACGGCCGGCGTTGTTGATTGCCAGCTCCGCCAGGGCCAGGCCGGTTTCCGGGTTGGCATTGAGCCAGAGGCTGAAGGCGTCCTTGACCACGCCGGAGACGAACGCCGCCGCCTCGCGAGACGACAGGCGCTCCTTGGTCTGGCCGGAGAATTGCGGTTCCTGCATCTTCATCGACAGGACGAAGGCAATGCGCTCCCAGACGTCTTCCGGCGCCAGCTTCACGCCACGGGGCAGCAGGTTGCGGAACTCACAGAACTCGCGCATGGCGTCGAGCAGGCCTTGGCGCAAGCCGTTGACGTGCGTACCGCCCTGGGCCGTGGGGATCAGGTTGACGTAGCTTTCCTGGACGCTTTCGCCGCCTTCGGGCAGCCACAACAGCGCCCAGTCCACCGCTTCCTTGTTACCGGCCAGGCTGCCACAGAACGGCTCGTCGGGCAGGCGTTCGAAACCGCTGACCGCGTCCACCAGATAGGAGCGCAGGCCGTCTTCGTAATGCCATTCGACTTTCTCGCCGGTGGCCTTGTCTTCGAAACTGACCAGCAGCCCCGGGCACAACACAGCCTTGGCCTTGAGCACGTGCTTGAGGCGGCTGACAGAAAACTTCGGTGAATCGAAATACTTCGGGTCCGGGGCGAAATACACGCTGGTCCCGGTGTTGCGCTTGCCGACGGTACCGACCACTTCCAGCTCGGTGGCCTTGTAGCCATCGGCGAAGGTCATCTGGTACTCATTGCCGTCACGCTTGACCCGTACTCGCACCTGGGTCGACAAGGCGTTGACCACGGAAATACCCACCCCGTGCAGACCGCCGGAGAACTGGTAGTTCTTGTTGGAAAACTTGCCGCCGGCGTGGAGCTTGGTGAGGATCAGCTCGACGCCCGACACGCCCTCCTCGGGGTGAATGTCCACCGGCATGCCGCGACCGTCATCGCTGACTTCCAGCGAATGATCGGCGTGCAGGATGACCTGCACCGACTTCGCATGCCCGGCCAAGGCTTCGTCGACACTGTTGTCGATGACTTCCTGGGCGAGGTGGTTCGGCCGACTGGTGTCGGTGTACATACCGGGGCGCTTGCGCACCGGGTCGAGGCCCGAGAGGACTTCGATGGCGTCTGCGTTATAAGAGCTAGCGCTGGGAGTGGCCATGGGGTCTCGTCGTCAGTGTTCAAATGAAAAAGGGGCGATGGCTCACAGCGACGTGAAGTCGATCGCCTGGTACAAATCGGCACCAATGCCGGCAAAACTCAACAGCGCCGGCAACTGCTGGGCAAACCCTTGGAAACTGTGGTCGCCGCCGGCCTGGATGCGCAAGGCACAGGCGCGGTAATACTGTTGGGCGTGGCGATAATCCAGCGTTTCGTCACCGGTTTGCAACCATACCTGAAACCGCTGCGGATCCCGGGGCGCCGGCACTTCCAGCTCGGCCAGGGCCGTCACGTGGTCGTGGGTCAATTCCCAGGTTTCGTCGGTGTATAAATTCTTCTGCGTGCCCAGGTAGCCGTCGAACATCCGATGCGGGCTGACGGCAGGATTGACCAACAAGGCCTTGAGCCCGTAACGCTCGGCCAAGTGAGTCGCATAGTAGCCGCCGAGCGAGCTGCCGACCAGCAGTGGCCGGCCCAGTTCTGTAATCGCCTGTTCCAGCTGACCGATGGCCTGGCGGGGGTGGTGGTGCAGGGCCGGCACCTGTAGCTGGTCGCTGAGGCCCAGGCGTGCCATCACGTCGACCAGTTGGCAGGCTTTGGTCGACGCAGGGGCGCTGTTGAAGCCATGGATATAAAGGATTGAACCCGACATTGCCGACTCCCTGGGTGTTGGGCAAAGGCCGGAGTTTACAGGGAGTTCGAGGTGGTTTGGGGTGTTTTGAATAACACTCCGCTTTGTGGCGAGGGAGCTTGCTCCCGCTGGGCTACGCAGTAGCCCCAAACCGGCAATGCCCCATCTGACTGACAGAACGCGGAGCCTGGTCTGGGGCCTGCTTCGCAGGCCAGCGGGAGCAAGCTCCCTCGCCACGGGGGCTTTGTCAGCCTTGAATCCTCACAGTCTCGGCTCGACGATGTCCAACGCCCGATTCGCCAGCAATTCACCCAATTCGATCATCTGCTGCACTCCCAAGGCGAAATGCCGGCGCGAGCCCTCCAGATCGAAGGCCAGGTCACCGAGCATGGCGTTGGCGGAGGCCAGGGTTTCGCTGAGGTTGGCCAGGAGGGTTTCGGTGTCTGCGCTCTTTGCGACAGTGAACAATTGACCTGAGGGCTTTTTCTTTTTGGCTTGAGGTTTGGGGTCGAGATAGCGATCGATGGCGCGCTTGGCGGCTTCATCGAGCATTGGAGGAATCTGGCTGGCTTCGGGAGAAATGGAATCTTTTTTTGTTGGCCCAGAGTTATCTTCAGACATGTTGGCGCTCCACTAGGATTGAAATAACGCCCTTCTACTTTCGGGTTTCCAGGCCCGGCCGCTGAATTTTCAGCGACGGGAAAAGGTTAGCGACAGCCCTTCCCACCCAGCAACCGCCAGAGCTCGTCGGAAAAATCTGCTGCAGCCCGGAGGGTTGTCCGACCATTCCCACAATCCAGGTCGGCTGTCAGGCAGTCATCGCGAGCAAGCTCGCTCCCACACAGGTTTTGGGTCGTTTATAAGATCAGTGTCCACCGCCGATCCCCTGTGGGAGCGAGCCTGCTCGCGAAAGCGGTGGGTCAGCTTGCATCAGTATTGAATGTGCCGTCGTCTTCGCGAGCAGGCTCGCTCCCACAGGGGAAACGCGGTCCCACCGAGAGCCAGGTCGGCCCTAAGGCCGCCTCGGCTTGGCTTTTGATCTTGAGGCCCCGTTAACCACGATGGCCGAACGCAGGCATTGTGGAGTAGGCATCCCGGCATGGATGCCGGGATAGCCGCGCTGGACCATGGATGGTCCTTCGCGGCGGGCCCACGGAGCAATGCCGGAGTGAGGGCATGCCGAGCCTTGGCGAGGCACCGAGTGGTGGGGCCATATACGGATCACCCACATGGGTTACAAAAAAGTGCACTCACATAGGTAACACCCGGAGTGTCACGTAGCCATCAATGGCATCTCTTACATCAATCCGTCCAAGGATGATTGGACCGAAGATAACATCCCAGATCCCGTCCTCTATTTGCTCCAGTCCAATGGTCTGGTGCTTGAGCACATAGCCGACGTAGATCCTTACACCACGACGATTGACGATGCCCGAGCAGTCCGCTTGGAGGCTATCGATATGGCTCGGGTAGGTCATCTCGGGAAGCTTCTCGGGATATTGGCGGGACGAAGGCTCATAGCAGGACGCGGGTGTCTTCTGATTAAGAGCCTCGTGCAAACGCTCATAGTTGTAATGTTGCCTGAAACGATCAAAGTGCCGTTGTTGAGCCTCCCACGCTACTGCAGGGGGTGACGGAAGAGTGCTTTTCAACGTTCGATGCATACGTTCATGTCGGCCATTTTGCTCCGGCCTGCCGGGGGCGATCCGCTCGGGAATGATCCCTAGACGCAACCACCAGATGGACAACTGGGAAAGGCCCGCACGCCCTTTGCTCGCAAACGGAACACCATTGTCGGTACGAATGCGCTCCGGCAGACCATGTTCACGAAACACCTGAGTAAACACCGCCTGGGTTTCCTGGAAATTGGTGCTAGCCATGCTGTGGCAAGCGAGCAAGAAACGACTGGCATGGTCCATGATCGTCAATGGATAGCACCAGACGCCCGCACCTGTCAGGAATTGGCCTTTGTAATCGGCGCTGAATAGCTGGTTGGGAGCCTCTGCTTTCTGCAGTGGTTTGGGATAAACCGCCACTCGTTGACGCAATCGGCGTGGTTTGACCAGCTCAGCTTTCTTTAGGATGTTGTAGATCGACGTCTTTGATGGCGGCGCCTGGTCAGGAAAACGCTCGAGCAAAGCCGCCTGAATTTTCTTGGGGCCAGGCTCTGTCTCACCCCGACCGCGTAACTCAATGATCGCCTCACGGACAGCCAGCGGCACTACCCATTCCTGGGTAAGCCGACGACGGCTATGTTCTTCCAGTCCGGCGGGCCCTTCCCTCTCATACCGCTCGACCCATTTATAGCCAGTCTTGCGGCTGATCTCGTAGGCTTGGCAAAGCGCACTGAAGCTGGGCGGGCCTTTGATGAAGTCCGCAATGAACAGCAGTTTCAGGTCCATAGGTTTCAGCTCTCGCCATGGCATGGTCAGATCCTCGAAAACCGACCCTGCCAGTTAAAAACTGTTACCTATGTGAGTGAACTGATTTGTAACCATGTGGGTGAGTCATACCGCCAAGCCTTTTTTGCTTACTTTTTTGGCGCCTGAAAAAAAAGTGAGCCGCCGTAAGGGCGGAACCCTAAGTAGCCGTTACCGCAGAAATGGATATGTACACCGTCAAGCCGCCTTCGCGAGCAAGCTCGCTCCCACAATTGGATCGGCGTACAGCAGTGAGAAATAGGCAAGGCGTCAGGCCGCGTCTTCCTCAGTACCCGTTGGAACCATAATCGGGAGTGAAAGCAAACCCAACCACCCGCTCAACCCCCGTCTCCAACCGCCCATCCGGCAAGAGCCGCAACCATCGATACCCCGGCGCCTGCGAGCCCACCGCAAAATCCTCACTCCCCGGCTCAAACTGAATACAGGTCGAAGGCGAAGCCAACAAACGAACCCCCTCGCGTACCTGGTCTATCTCCTGATGCACATGCCCCCACAAAACCGCCCTAACCTGGGGAAACCGATCCAGCACCGCAAACAGCGCCTCAGGATTACGCAACCCGATCGGCTCCATCCACGCACACCCAATCGAAACAGGATGATGATGCAGGCACACCAGATGATGCCGCTCCGGCGCCTCGCTCAAGGCATTGGCCAACAGAATCAACTGTTCCTCGGCCAAAAATCCCGGCACCGAACCTGGCACGGCGGAATCGAGCATCGTCACCCGCCAATTGCCTATGTCCACCACCGGATCGAGCAACGTGCTCTTGACCGCCGCCTCGAGCATCACCTGCGGCTCATCATGGTTACCGGGAATCCACCGCGCCGGCGCATCGATTCGCGCGGTCAGTTGTCGAAACGCTTCGTAGGATTCCAGCGTGCCGTCCTGGGACAAATCGCCCGTGGCGAGTATCAGGTCAATATTCGGTTGTTGCTGGAGCACCAGGTCAACGACCGCCCGCAAGCTGTCACGCGTATTCATGCCCAGCAACGAGGCATCGGCCTCGGCGAACAGATGGCTGTCGGACAGTTGGACCAACAGCGCCGCATCGGCCGTGGTCAAGCTGGATACGCTCGGCAAATCGCTCTCTCCCAGGCGCAGTCACGCCGTTGCATGAAGCGGCAATTATGCTGGGGAAGATCGAAAGGGGAAACCCGCGAACCGGAACCGGTTCACAACCAGCGTTCACGACTACCGAACGACTTCGAACTCGTGGCCCAGCGCCAGGCAATGACTCAGCCACTCGCCCAGGAACAGGTTCAACTGGGCTTTTTCATCCGGCTGGTGCATTGACGCATTGGGGTAAGGATAGATGCCACGAAAGCGTCGTGCATGTTCGGCGCTGACAACCTCGGCCATGCGCGCATCGTGATAGACCTGAACTTCCAGCTGCGGCACCGGCAGCCATGGCAGGCTGTGTTCCTGGCGGACCTGCAAAGTCGTGGTGTACGGGCAAGTCTGCAGCACTTCGAGGGCCAGCACGCCGAGCATCTGGTCACCGTGGGTCACGGCGATGCGACGCGGCAATGGGTCGTTGCGCATGTCCGGCAACAAGCGCATCAAGCGGGCGTAGTTGGCCTCGCAGGCAGCCTGCAACCCCACCAGATCGACGCGATAACGATCGCGCAGCTTGTTCAGGACCATAGCCCCCTCACTTCATCACGGTTCAAGGCCAGCCATTGCAAGGCAATGATGCTGGCCGCGTTGCAGATACGCCCGTCGCGCACTGCTTGCAGCGCGTCTTCGAAAGCCCAGACCTTCACGCGAATATCTTCAGCTTCTTCCAGCAGGCCATGCAGGCCGCCCGCCCCCGTGCTGTCGCAACGCCCCAGGAAAAGATGCACGAATTCGTCACTGCCGCCCGGCGATGGAAAATATTTGGTCATCGGCCAGAGCGCGGCGAAGACAAGCCCAGCTTCCTCCTGCGCTTCACGATGAGCAACTTCTTCCGGCTGCTCGTCCTTGTCGATCAGGCCGGCCACCAGTTCCACCAGCCAGGGATTAGCGCTTTTACCCATGGCACCGACGCGAAACTGCTCGATGAGCACCACTTCATCGCGCTGCGGGTCGTAGGGCAACACGCACACCGCGTCATGGCGGACGAACAGCTCACGGCTGATTTCACGGCTCATGCCACCGGCGAACAGTTCGTGGCGCAGGCGCACGCGATCAAGTTTGTAGAAGCCCTTGTAGCAGCTCTCGCGCTCGACGATTTCCACGGTGCTCGGTGTGGCGTTGGCGAAATCAGTCATGACAATCCTCGTGTGCAATGGATCAATACGAGGTTCCAACCTCGACTTCGCGCCATCCTAACGCGCCCGTACCGTTTGATGCAGCCCCTTTCCGGTGATCGGGATGGACGGCTGCCCTTAAAATTACTCTAATGAGCTTAGTGGCGAACTGATTGCCCTGCTGACAGTCGAAGCGGGTAACTTTTCGCCTTTCCCTGCTCCACGAAGGACGCCCATGTCGCTTTACAAAATTGCTTCCCTGGCCGCCATTGCCCTGACCCTGGGTGCGTGCCAAAGCCTGTTCCAACCCAATTATCGAGCGCCGCTGGAGACCACTCGCGATGCCTCGGAGCAATTGCAACCCGGCTGCGCCAGTGCCGACTGCCCACTGGTGAACATCGACACCCTGCACTTTCCCACCGAGCCCGTGCTGGACGGCATCGTCGAGAAACGCTTGCTACAACTGACCCGCACCCCGGGCGCTCCGGTGGCGCCGACGCTGGCGGCCTACCGCGAGCAGTTCCTGCGCAACGCCGCGCCGCGCAACAGCAGCTATTTGCAAGCCAAGGTACGCGAGCAGCATGACGGCTTGGTGATCATCGAGTTGTCCAGCTACCTGGACACCGGCGGTGCCCACGGCACGCCGGGTCGCGGCTTCATCAATTATTCGCGCCAGCAACACAAGGTGCTTGAGCTGTCGGACATGCTGCTGCCGGGCCAGGAAGAAGCGTTCTGGAAAGCCGCCCAGGTCGCCCACAACAGTTGGCTGATCAGCACGAAGCTGGATCAGGAACCGGACTTCCTGAAACAGTGGTCCTTCCAGAAAACCCCGCACATCGCGCTGACCTACGGCGGGGTGATCCTCAAGTACGAAGTGAGCACCATCGCGCCGTATGCCCTGGGCCACATCGAACTGAAGATCGCCTATCCACGCCTCAACGGCATCCTCAAGCCCGAGCTGTTTCCCGGCCGTAGCTGAAGGCCCGGCCCAGCAGCAGTTGCAGCAACCCTGCCAGGATCAGCGACGGCAGGGTTGCGCCGATGTCCGGGTAGAAATTGGCCAGCAGGTGATAAGTGCTTACCCCGCCCAACCAGGCCAACAGGGCCGGCCAGCGCAACGCGGCCGACTGCACTTGGCCGCTGCGTTTGCGCAGGATGAAGTGGTCCACCAGCACCACGCCGAACAACGGCGCGAACACCGAACCGATCAGCAACAGGAAGTTCTGGTATTGCGCCAACGGTGCAAAGCAGGCGATCAATGTGCAGATGACACCAATCGCCAAGGCCAGGTGCTCAACCTTAAATCCTGAAAGCATGCCGCTGGACACCGCTGCCGAGTGGATGTCGGCGAAGGCGTTTTCCGACTCGTCGAGCAGGATCAGCAGCAGCGGGATACCCAACCCGGCACCGGCCAGGGCCAGCAGCAACGCGTTGACTTCGCCACTCGGTGCGAACGCCAGGGTGTAGGCCACGCCCAGGCTCATCAGCCAGAAATTACCAATGAAGAAGCCCACGGCAGTGCCGCCGAAGACATTCTTGGCGCGCTTGCCGAAACGCGAGTAGTCGGCGATCAGCGGCAGCCAGGACAACGGCATCGCAATGGCGATATCAAAACCCACCGCCAGCGGCATCGAGCCATCGCCGGCCTGCGCCCACAGTGCGGCCAGGTCAGCCTTGGCGAACAGGTTCCAGGTCAACCAGATGCAAGCCGCCAGCAGCAACCAGATGCCCCATTTGCGCAGGACCTTGCGCACGAAGGTCAACGGCCCACTCACAGCGAGCAAGGTCGCCAATGCGCCGAAGAACAATGTCCACAGCAAAGGGTTCGTGCCCAAGCTGCCTTCACTGAAAGCCCGGGCGCCAAGCAGGCTGGCGGCGTCGCGCATGACGATGATTTCGAACGAACCCCAGCCAATCAACTGCAGCAGGTTCAACACCGCCGGCACGCTCGCGCCCTTGCTGCCGAGGCTGAGCTTGAGGGCAGCCATGGCCGACAGGCCGGTGTCGCTGCCGATCACCCCGACCGCCGCCAGCAGCAGGACGCCCACCAGCGTGCCAAGGAAAATCGCCAGCAACGAACCGCTCAGGCCCAGGCCCGGCGCGAGCAAGGCGCCGACTTGCAGGACCATCAGGCCGATGCCGAGGGAGAACCACAGGGAAAACAGATCGCGGGCGCCGAAGACGCGTTTGTCCAGGGGGACTGCGATGTCGGGGGAGTAGGTGCTGGGTTGGATGTTCAAGGGTGGTTATCTCAGAGGGATATTTATTGTTTTTTTGGCCGCTATCGCGAGCAAGCTCGCTCCCACAGAGGGCCTGCTGCGTGCACAAATCTTGTGAACAACAGAAACCCACTGTGGGAGCGAGCTTGCTCGCGATGAGGGCAGTGAAACCACCGCCCCCTTCAGCTCAAATCACACTTTCTTGTAAAGCTGACTACCTTCCTTCTTGAACCGCTCAGCCTGCTCCGCCAAGCCCTGGGCGACATCGACATCCACCGCTTCAATGCGCTGGTTCGCCGCGTACTCGCGCACTTCCTGGGTGATTTTCATCGAGCAGAATTTCGGCCCGCACATCGAGCAGAAATGCGCCACCTTGGCCGAGTCCTTCGGCAGGGTTTCGTCGTGGTACGAGCGGGCGGTGTCCGGGTCGAGGCCGAGATTGAACTGGTCTTCCCAGCGGAACTCGAAACGCGCCTTGCTCAAGGCGTTGTCACGGATCTGCGCGCCCGGGTGCCCTTTGGCCAGATCGGCAGCATGCGCGGCGATCTTGTAGGTGATGATCCCGGTCTTGACGTCATCCTTGTTCGGCAAGCCGAGGTGTTCCTTCGGCGTCACGTAGCAAAGCATGGCGCAACCGAACCAGCCGATCATCGCCGCACCGATGCCCGAGGTGATGTGGTCGTAGCCCGGCGCAATGTCGGTGGTCAGTGGGCCGAGGGTGTAGAACGGCGCCTCGTCGCAGCACTCGAGCTGCTTGTCCATGTTCTCCTTGATCAACTGCATCGGCACGTGGCCGGGGCCTTCGATCATGCATTGCACGTCGTGCTTCCAGGCGATCTTGGTCAGCTCGCCGAGGGTTTCCAGCTCACCGAACTGCGCTTCGTCGTTGGCGTCGGCAATCGAGCCCGGACGCAGGCCATCGCCCAGCGAGAAGCTGACGTCGTAGGCCTTCATGATTTCGCAGATGTCTTCGAAGTGGGTGTAGAGGAAGTTCTCTTTGTGGTGCGCCAGGCACCACTTGGCCATGATCGAACCGCCACGGCTGACGATACCGGTGACGCGCTTGGCGGTCATCGGCACATAGCGCAGCAACACGCCGGCGTGGATGGTGAAGTAGTCGACGCCCTGCTCGGCCTGTTCGATCAGCGTGTCGCGAAACAGCTCCCAGGTCAGGTCTTCAGCCACGCCGCCGACTTTTTCCAGGGCCTGGTAGATCGGCACGGTGCCGATCGGTACCGGCGAGTTGCGGATGATCCACTCGCGGGTTTCATGGATGTGCTTGCCGGTGGACAAGTCCATGACCGTGTCCGAACCCCAGCGGATGCCCCAGGTCAACTTCGCCACTTCTTCTTCGATGGACGAACCCAGCGCACTGTTGCCGATGTTGCCGTTGATCTTCACCAGGAAGTTACGGCCGATGATCATCGGTTCCAGTTCGGTGTGGTTGATGTTGGCCGGGATGATCGCGCGACCACGGGCGATTTCATCACGCACGAATTCCGGGGTGATGACTTTCGGCACGCTGGCGCCGAAGCTGTGGCCGGCGTGTTGCTGGTCCAGCAGGCCAGCGGCGCGGGCGACTTCCAGCTTCATGTTTTCGCGGATGGCGACGTATTCCATCTCGGCGGTGATGATGCCTTTGCGCGCGTAGTGCATCTGGCTGACGTTGGCGCCCGGCTTGGCGCGACGCGGGTTGTTCACGTGGGCGAAGCGCAGCTGGGTCAGCTCGGGATCAGCCAGGCGCTCCTGGCCGAAGTTGGAGCTCAGGCCCGCCAGGCGCTCGGTGTCGCCACGGGCTTCGATCCACGGCGAGCGCACATCGGCCAAGCCTTTGCGCACGTCAATGATCACGTTCGGGTCGGTGTACGGGCCCGAGGTGTCATAGACCACTACCGGCGCGTTGATCTCGCCGCCGAAGTCGGTGGGGGTCACGTCGAGGCTGATTTCGCGCATGGGCACGCGGATATCCGGACGGCTGCCCTGGACATAGATTTTTTGCGAGCGGGTAAAGGGCTGGACCGATTGCTGATCGACCTGGGCCGATTCACTGAGGTTGGTCGCGTTTTTTGATTTTGTCGTCATCACGGGCTCTCCAGACACACATCCAGGCAGTGGATTTTTGTCGGAGCGAACCTGTAACGAATGGACGCGTCCCTGCACGAAAGTGCGGACGCTGTGCTTGCTGCTCGAGTGCGTTCAATGATCGAACGACATCCCGGACGAAGCACAAGAGGACTCGCCGGGTGACGAGAAATCTTGTTCCCTACGCAGGCGCTAACCTGATCAGGTTCAACGGGATCCGAAATTATTCGATCTCAGCCTCATAGCAAGGCACCCCGACAAGAACCCGGCCAGTCTAGACACAACCGGCGCAGAACGCCATCGCCCGGGCAAAAGCCGTGATGAATGGCACAAATACAGGATTGTTGCCGTGCGTAGGCGCAACTACACTCGCTACGCCGCGCGCCTGTTATGCGCATTCAATTTGAACGTAGGGATCGCCTCATGCTGCGCAAACTCTCACTGGCCCTTGCCGTGTCTTGTGCGTCCAATGGAATGGCCTGGGCCGCCGAAGCACCGTTATCCAACAAGACCGACCTGGTCAGCGTGTACCAGGAAGCGGTGGACAACAACGCTGACCTGGCCGCCGCCCGCGCCCAATATGGCGCCCAGAAGGAAGTGGTGCCCCAGGCCCGCGCCGGGCTGCTGCCCAACCTGTCGGCCGGCGCCGACCTGAACAACACCCGCACCGAGCTCGACCAACCGGCGATGACCGCCACGCGCAGCTCCACGGTCTACCAGGCCACGCTGTCCCAGCCGATCTTCCGCGCCGACCGCTGGTTCCAGCTGCAGGCGGCCAAATCAGTCAACGAACAAGCGTCGCTGCAACTGTCCGCCACCGAACAGAACCTGATCCTGCAAAGCGCCGAAGCCTATTTCAACGTGCTGCGCAGCCAGGACAACCTGGCCTCGACCAAGGCCGAGGAAGCCGCGTTCAAGCGCCAGCTCGACCAGTCCAACGAACGTTTCGACGTGGGCCTGTCGGACAAGACCGACGTGCTGCAATCCCAGGCCAGCTACGACACCGCGCGGGCCAACCGGATCATCGCCCAGCGCCAGGTCGAAGATGCCTTCGAAGCGCTGATCACCCTGACCAACCGCCAGTACAATTCGATCCAGGGCGTCGTCCACACCCTGCCGATCCTGCCGCCGGCGCCGAACGACGCCAAGGCCTGGGTCGACACCGCCGCCAAGCAGAACCTCAATCTGCTGGCGAGCAACTATGCCGTCGATGCTGCCGAAGACACCTTGCGCCAGCGCAAGGCCGGCCACGCGCCGACCCTCGACGCAATCGCCCAATACAGGAAAGGTGACAACGACGGCCTCGGTTTCACCAACCCGAGCCCCACCGGCCAGCGCTACGGTGGCGACGCGGAGCAACGCACCATCGGCCTGCAGTTGAGCATCCCGATCTACAGCGGCGGACTGACCAGCTCCCAGGTGCGCGAATCCTATTCGCAACTCACCCAGACCGAGCAGCAGCGCGAAGGCCTGCGCCGCCAAGTGGTGGAAAACACCCGCAACCTGCACCGCGCGGTGAACACCGATGTGGAACAGGTCCAGGCCCGGCGCCAGTCAATCATCTCCAACCAGAGCGCGGTGGACGCCACGGAGATCGGCTACCAGGTGGGCACTCGCAACATCGTCGATGTGCTAGACGCCCAGCGCCAGCTGTACACCTCGGTGCGCGACTACAACAACGCCCGCTATGACTACATCCTGGATAACCTGCGCCTCAAGCAAGCCGCCGGGACGTTGAGCCCGGAAGATCTGCAAGCCCTGTCCCGTTACCTCAAGCCCGATTACAACCCGGACAAGGACTTCCTGCCGCCGGACCTGGCACAGGCTGCGGCAGAGCAGTTGCGTTCGCGGCCGACGCAATAACTCATCCGCGACGAATCGCCCGTGGCGAGGGAGCTTGCTCCCGCTGGCCTGCGAAGCAGGCCCAAAACCAGTCACCGCGTCCTGCCAGCCAGAACGGTAATGTCGATTTTGCGACTGCTTCGCAGCCGAGCGGGAGCAAGCTCCCTCGCCACAGAAGCTCAGTCGAGCAACCGCCCCAACCCATCCAGCAATCGCTGCAACGCACCCTGGTTGCGGCGCATCACCACCAATCCCGCCTCGGCCATGCGCTGGGCGTCCCGAGGCAACTCGAACAGGCGCTGAACCGCCAGGGCCAAGCTTTCAGCATCTTCCACCTCCGCCAGAGCCCCGGCCACACGCAGTTGCGCGGCGATTTCGAGAAAGTTGAACAAGTGCGGCCCGCTGAGCACCGGTTTTGCCAGTGCCGCCGGTTCGAGCAGGTTGTGCCCGCCGTTGGGCACCAGGCTGCCGCCGACAAATGCGCTGTCGGCCAACGCATAGAGAAACAGCAGCTCGCCCATGGTATCGCCCAGCAATACCGAGGTCTGCGGGCCGACCGGCTGAGCACTGGAACGCCGGACCGTGGCAAAACCCTCGCGCTCGCACAATTGCGCCACTGAATCGAATCGCTCCGGATGACGCGGCACCAGGATCAGCAGCGCATCGGGATAGCTGTCGAGCAATCGCCGGTGGGCGGTCAATACCACTTCGTCCTCGCCCTCATGGGTGCTGGCGGCGATCCACACCGGGCGCTCCACCGCTTGCCATTGACGGCGCAAGGCGCTGGCGCTTTCGAGCAGTTGCGGGTCGATGGTCAGGTCGAACTTGATGGAGCCCGTGACTTCGACGGTTTCCGCCCTGGCACCGAGCTGGCGAAAGCGCTCGGCCTCGGCTTCGGTCTGCACCGAGAACAGGTTCATCTCGGCGAGCATCGGCCGGGTCAACTTGGGAAAACGCGCATAACCGCGCGCCGAACGCACCGACAACCGCGCGTTCGCCAACGCCACGGGAATGCCGCGCCGGGCGCATTGATGGATGTGATTGGGCCACAGTTCGGTTTCCATGATCACCGCCAGTTTCGGCCGGGCCCGGTCGAGGAAACGCTTGGCCGCGCACGGCAAGTCATAAGGCAGATAGCAATGCTGGACGCGCGGTTCATTGGCGAACAACGCCTTGATCCGCTCCGAACCGGTGGGCGTCATGCACGTCACGGTGATCGGGAGCTGTGGATAACGCTGCAACAACGCGCGAATCATCGGCGCGGCGGCGATGCTTTCGCCCACCGACACCGCGTGGACCCAGATGCCGCCCGGCGCCATCGTCGGCAAGCCCCACGAGAACCGCTCGCCGATACGCCGCGCATAGGCCGGCGCCTTGCGAGCCCGCAGCCACAGCCGAATCGCTACCAGTGGCAGCCCCAAGTAAAACAACGCGCTATAGAGAGTTCTGTTCATGGCGGCGGAGTTTATCGGTTTTTCAGCCGATCGCCTGCAACTGCACGGCAAAACGTTCCGCCAGCCACCGGGCGGCGGGACCAAGGGGTTCATCGCGGCGCCAGACCAGCTCCACCACCAGGGCCGGCGGGGTCCATTCGCTGTTGAGTTCGACCATATCCCCCAGGTACGCCGGGTATTGCACGACATGCCGCGGCAACCAGGCCCAGCCCAGGCCACTCCTCAACCACTCGGCCAGCACGTAGAAGCTGTCAGCGCGCCAGACTTGCGGGCTGGCCTGTTCGCTGCCGGGATAGACGCTGGATTGGGTCGCCATCAGCAACTGGCGATGCCGGGCCATTTCCAGGCATGACACATATTCATGGTGCGCCAGCGGATGATTCCGGCCGCACACCGTGACCATCTCCACGCTGCCCAGTACCCGGCGCTCCAACGCCTCGGGGATCTGGTCGTGATAGAACAACAACCCAAGGTCGGCGCGACGTTCCACCAGCTTGCGCGCCACATCGCCTTGGGCGGCGCTGGCCAGCTGTACTTCAAGCGTGGGGAATCGTTCGGCCAGCGCCGCCAGGCTGTCGATGACGGGCTGATAAGGCATGGCTTCGTCCTGGGCCAGGCGCAGCGACGCCTCCTGCCCACGCATCAGGGCCAAGGCCCGGCCGTTGAGGCGCTCGCATTGGCGCAACACTTCCCGGGCCTCCTCAAGCAGCGCCACGCCCGCGTCGGTGAGCTTGGGCTGACGACCGCTGCTGCGTTCGAACAGGCTCACCCCCAAGTCTTCTTCCAACATCGCAATCGCGCTGCTGATGGCTGACTGGGCCTTGCGCTGATCCCGGGCCACGGCGGAGAACGAACGCTTCTCGGCGACACCGACGAACAGCCGCAGTTGTTCCAGATTCCATTGAGTATTCATGGCGCAACCTATCTCCATTGCAGATAGGTAATGACTTTACCGCATCTGCCCAATCCCTAGAATGGGGCCATCGAACGACGCAACAGTCACAGAGGATTCGCCCATGAACGCCTACTACTACCTCGCCATTGCCATCTGCGCCGAAGTCATCGCCACCGTGTCGATGAAAGCGATCAAGGGCCTCAGCGCGCCACTGCCCTTGCTGCTGGTCATCGTCGGCTACGGCACTGCGTTTTGGATGCTGACGCTGGTGGTGCGCACCGTTCCGGTAGGCGTGGCCTATGCGGTCTGGGCCGGCCTGGGGATCGTCATGGTCAGCGTCGCGGCGCTGTTTATCTACGGGCAGAAACTGGACGTGCCGGCGATGCTGGGGATGGCGTTGATTGTTCTTGGGGTTGTCGTGATCCAACTCTTTTCCAAGACTGCAGGGCACTGAAAACACTGCCATTGAATTGGAACACACCGATATTGAGCTGGAACGCACTTGTGGCGAGGGAGCTTGCTCCCGCTGGGCTGCGCAGCAGCCCCAAAAAGCTTGGGACCGCTGCGCGATCCAGCGGGAGCAAGCTCCCTCGCCACAAAAGCTTTGCTCCCATGTGGCCGACGTTGATCGCCAACAAATGCCCTGCGCAGCGAGTCTGTATACTGCGCCCTCGTCTTGAATTCTGAGGTCGCTGCATGCCATCCGTTATTTCCACCGACGTTCTGATTGTCGGCGCCGGAGTCGCCGGCCTCTGGCTGAACGCGCGCTTGCGCCGCCAGGGGTTTTCAACCGTGCTGGTGGAAAGCGCCAGCCTCGGCGGCGGGCAGAGTGTCAAATCCCAGGGCATCATCCACGGCGGCGCCAAGTACGCCTTGCATGGCGCCCTGACCGGCGCCTCGGAAGCCATTGCCGACATGCCACGCCGCTGGCGCGAGGCCTTGAAGGGTGATGGCGAGCTGGACCTGGCGGGCGTACGCATGCTGTCCGATGCCCATTACCTCTGGTCCCCCGGAACCCTGGCCGGCAACCTCACCAGCTTCTTCGCCAGCAAGGCTGTGCGCGGACGCGTTGACCAGGTCAAGGGCGAGCAACTGCCGCCCGCCCTGCAAGACAAGCGTTTCAAGGGCAAGGTCTATCGCCTGTCCGAATTGGTCGTGGACGTCCCCAGCCTGATCGCCCGCCTGGCGGAACTGGCCGGTGACAGCCTGCTGGCCGGCCAGCATATCGAGCCGCTGCATGAAGAAGGCAAACTGATCGGACTGAAGGTCGACGGTCGCGAGATCCGCGCCCAGCGTATTGTCCTCAGTGCCGGCGGTGGCACCGCTGACCTCCTCAAGGCCCTGGGCCTGGATCAGCCGGCCATGCAGACCCGACCGCTGCACATGGTCCTGGCCAAGGGACCAGGCCTCAAGCCGCTGTATGCCCATTGCCTGGGCGGCGGACCGAAGCCGCGCGTCACCGTGACCACCCATCCCGCCGCTGACGGCCAATGGGTCTGGTACATGGGCGGCGACCTCGCCGAAGGCGACGCCGTCGCCCGTGAACCGGCCGCGCAGATTGCCGTCGCCCAGAAGGAACTCGGCCAACTGCTGCCGTGGATCGACCTCAGCACCGCGCAATGGGCCACGTTGCGAGTCGCTCGCGCCGAACCGCTGCAATCGGGCCTGACCCGCCCCGACAATGCTTTCGTCGCCGAACAGGATCGCCTCTTGGTGGGCTGGCCAACCAAGTTGGCACTGGCTCCGGACTTTTCCGATCGAGTGATCGCAGCACTGCAACGCGACGGCATCCAGCCAAGCCACGCCGCCCCGCTGCCGGACCTGCCCAAACCGCCCATGGGCATACCAGCCTGGGAGCAACTGTTGCCATGAGCCAACCGACCCTGCATGACTTGCATCGCCCGCTGGGCCACAACGGCCCGAAGGTGTCGCCCCTGGGCCTGGGCACGGTCAAGCTCGGCCGCGACCAGGGCGTCAAATACCCCAACGGTTTTCGCATTCCCGATGACGACGAAGCACGCATGTTGCTCAAGTTGGCGCGCGACCTGGGCATCAACCTGATCGACACCGCGCCGGCCTATGGCCGCAGCGAAGAGCGCCTCGGCCCGCTGCTGCGCGGCCAGCGTCAGGACTGGGTGATTGTCAGCAAGGTCGGCGAGGAATTCAGCGACGGCCAGTCGCGCCATGACTTCAGCGCCAGCCATACGCGGTTCTCGGTGGAACGCAGCCTCAAGCGCCTGGAAACGGACTACATCGACCTGGTGCTGGTGCATTCGGACGGCAATGATCTGTCGATCCTCAACGACAGCGATGTCTATCCGACCCTGGCGGCACTCAAGCGCGAGGGCAAGATCGGTGGTTTCGGTTTTTCCGGCAAGACCGTCGACGGCGGCTTGAAAGCCCTGGAGCAAGGCGACTGCGCGATGGTCACCTACAATCTGAACGAACGAAGCGAAAAGGCTGTCATTGACTACGCAAGCGAGCACGGCAAGGCGATCCTGGTGAAAAAAGCCCTGGCCAGCGGTCACGTCTGCCTGAGCCCCGGAGAGGACCCGGTCCGTGCCAGCTTCGAACTGTTGTTCGAGCATCCAGGGGTTGCCAGTGCTATTGTCGGCACCATTGATCCGCTGCACCTCGCCCATAACGTTGCGACCGTAGCCAACGTCCTACGTCAAAACTGAAGCCGCCCTGCGCGGCATCAAGCAGGAGCTGACATGCCGCGTACGCTCATCAGGAAAAATCCAAGCAACTTCAAGACCCTGCCCCTGTTCGTCGAAGCGACACCCGAAGGCCTGACCTACCAGAGCATCGGAATGCCGTTGAATTTCGCCCAGACCTTACAGCGTCGCCGCCCCGTGGCGGTGGCCGATCCGGAACGTTTTTCCCTGGAGCTGGCGAACCTGGGCGTCTCGGTGCGCCTGACCTTGCATTGGCAGAACCGCGAATATTGGGTACTGGTGCGCCAGCGTCGCCAAGATCGCGGCGACGTGGTACTCAAGCTGATCTCCGGTTACGTCCCCGCCCATGAGTTGAACCTGCCGCTGCTCACCGCCATCAACGAAATAGCCGAAGAATGCCTGCTGGAAACACCGGAAGGTTGGCTCGGCGGACGCTTCAACGACACCTGGCTGCCCGCGCCTTATTCGAGTGCGCTGCATTATCGCGAAGCCTTGCCGTTTCGCCTGGCTCCGCTATCCGGCTCGGCCCGCCCGGTGCGCTGCGCCAACCTGCAACTGATCGAACGCCCACGGGCCTATGTGCATTTGCCGACGGCATCGCTGCAACTGATTTATGACTTGCGCCTGGACGTGCCCAAGGAAGCCAAGTCCCTGAGCCTGTTTCATGTCGATGAACGATTGGAAGGCGATCAACTGGTGGCGCGCCTGGACCGCAAGCGCCCCGATCTGTACCTGATGCCACTTGAAAACGGCAAGCCGATCGGTGAGCTCTACACCCTTAAACGTGATCGTCTGGTTGCGGCAAGCACCCGGGGCCTGCACTTGGCCGAAAGCTTCGCCAGCCAGGAGGGTTGGGTGGTACGCGACGAACGCATCCGCTGGAAGGATTGGCTCGTGAAACAGGGCTTGGAAGTACACACGCCTCGTCGCCAAGGCCTGACCAACTTGCACAAGAAGGCCATGGGCCTGATGCGCATGGTTCGCGGGACACTGCATAAATAACGTCAAGCGGAGCGTCGTTTATCCCAATACGTGCGCCACTGCGCAAACAGGTGAAAATAACGATTCTCTCGCTTCCCCATGCCGCGCTTGGGCGAGAATGATTCTTCGGCGAAGGTCCCATCGATTCGTACCCGTGATGCCGTGGTCGCCAGTGTGCAGACTTTCACCTGTGCTTGTTGCAACGCGTATTTGAGCAGCCGTTCGGAATGCAGTTTCCTGCCCGTAGCCTTGCAAAAATCGAAAATGCGTTCGATCCGCTTGCCATAGGCCCGGTAGGCATCGCGCCCACACACAGCAAAGCGGTCATTCAAGCCTCCCCACCATTGCCAATCCGGTATGTAGGCATTCAATCGGCGCGCGTCGGGGTGGGCAAAAATATAAGCGGGCAGCGCTGTATGGTAGAAGTTGTCGGGACGCACAAACACGACGAAATCCGGATCGAACGGCTCCATCATGGCAGTCACGGTATTCAAGGAATTGAGCTGGTAGATCAGATTCCTGAGCGACGCATGCTCATCTCCCCAGGTATCGCCCAAGGCCTTGACCCGCTCGAAGTCCCAACGCTCCAGGACACCTTCGGTGGACTCCAGGCGACCGGTCATGGTGGTGAACGGTGCGTAATTGTCCGCTTTCAGTTCACCTTGCTCCCCCGAGCGCGGATTGCGGACTTCATCAATTTTGTACAGGTGATAAAAACACTGCACTTCGCTCCCGGCAGGAATCTGCGCCAGGACGTTTTCTTGAATGGAGGGGAAACAGATTTCCGAGTTTCTCGGAATACCAAAAAAAGCCAGCGCAACTTTCAACACGCGTCCTGCCCTTGTCGTTAAAAAGAATTGCCCGGCGGCATCGCATCAAGCGACTCGTCATGCCAATGCGACTCAAGGGCGACGAAACCACCTTTGCCACCAACGGCAGCGTTGCAACGGCACAACGGTTACATCGGCCCCGAGCAGCCACTGTCGCTCGTACTCCCAAGCGTGCCCGCTCCAGAACTTTCCCGCTTCGTTGGAGAAACCCAAGGTGAAGATTTGATAGTTATAACCCGCATGGCCGCGCAACCAATCGAACAGCACCAGCGCGTTGAAGCCCGTCGAAGGGCCTACATAGCGCTTGCCACCCTCCCGGTCGACCGGGTAGTTCCACAAAGGGGGTAATGGCATGCGCTCCCAATACAAGGTCACGCCCGGTAGTGGCGACATATTCCCGGTGCACCCCACCAACATTGTGAAACAACGTGCGTCGGGCAAGCCGAACAATCGCTGCACCTCGGCGTTGTAGGGCAGGCCGAAGAAATAAGCGTCGGGGGCATTGAAGCCATGGACGAACACATTAACGCTGTGCGGACGGAGCAGTGCCGACTTCACGCAGGTATTGAACGTCACGACCACGTCGTCACTGCCGATGTCGAGTGCCTGGAAGTCAGCCGCGGTGATGGCTGGGTTATTCGCCACCAGCACCACCCGCGCGGCCCTTTCCAAGCAATTCTTCAACGCCTGGGGCAAGGCCCCCATCAGTGATTGATGACCGCCAGGCAATTTGTCGAGCGCCATTTCGTCATTGATTCGAGGAACCCGATCCGCCATGTCGCTTACCCCGGCACCTTCATGCCATAGCGCAGCTTGACCCATCCGCGAGTGAACGCCGATGGGGCTTGCCAGGGACGCATATCACGCTGGATTTCCTCGGCCAAGGCCTGCCCGACGCGCGCAAACGAATAGCGACGCTCGGCGAAGGCTTGGCCATTGCGGGCGATTCGCGTGGCCAGTTCCGGATCGCGCTGCAGCATTTCGAGTTTCTCCACCGCCTCAGCTTCGGAGCGATAGAAGACGGTGTTTTCCATGTCCTCGAAGCCCAGCAATCTGTCTTCCTCGCCCTGGCTCCAAGCCAACAGCACGCAACCACAGGCCATGGCCTCGAAGTTCTTGATCATGAACTCCCCCATGCCCAGGTCGGCGCTGACAAAAATCTTGATGCGATTGAGTGTCTCCAGATACTCGCGGCCTGACTGAGTACGCGTCACCAGCATACCGGTGCGTTGAGCCAAGGCTTCAAGCAACGCTCGGCGTCGCGCATATTCAGTGCTTTTGAGGCTGCCGAGAAAACCAATGGGAATATCGCGTACGCTGCCGGTGTTGTGCAGCATCTGTTCGTCATAACCTTTGGAAACGAACACAGCATCGATGTTCTCGGCTTGCATCCGTCGCGCCACCAGCGCCCCTGACACCAAGGCACGGCAACTGGGCAAGCGGCGGTATAGGCGCGAATAAACGCCGTAGTATTTACTTTCGCGCATGTAGTTCTGATAAGCGTCGTGTTCGAGGAAGATCAGTCCCGGAATGCACTTCAATACGCTAAGTTGCGGGGCGAGGCGTTTGACCCGCGAAAAGATCACCACCCGGTCGAAATCCTGATAATTGGCCGAGACAAGGAATCGGCCAAGCTTCTTTTGCTGCTGCTTGGTCAAGCGATAGAGGGTGCAGTCGTTGCAGTTTTCCTGCACGACCTGATACAGGCGGTCGAGAATCACACGCTGTTCAGCCATCACCAGAAGCATGACTTTCATAAGTTAATAAGCCAAAGACTGAAACAACCAGAGCCGGGGGGGGCAAGCTCGACCCCAATGGTCGAAACTTGCCATGTAGGACCTCCCGGAAGGCAAGAAGATTCAGTGGCTGCGAATCTTCTCGACAATAGCCGTTGTCGAACTGTTTTCCACCAGTCCCAATACCTTCACGGTGCCACCGTAGGCCGTGACGATGTTCGCACCCACGACCTGATCAATCCCATAGTCACCGCCCTTGACCAGCACATCCGGCTTGACCTGGGACAGCAGGTTTTCCGGCGTGCCTTCGCTGAAGCTGATCACCCAGTCCACCGCGCCAAGGCCGGCCAGGACCGCCATGCGTCGGTCGACGCTGTTGATTGGGCGCCCCGGTCCCTTCAGGCGACTCACGGATGCATCGTCATTGACCGCGACGATCAAGCGATCGCCCTGTGCCCTGGCTTGTTCGAGATAGGTCACGTGGCCTGCATGGAGAATATCGAAGCAACCGTTGGTGAACACGATTCTTTCGTTGTGGGCACGGGCGTCGTCAACCGCCAGCAGCAGTTGCTCAAGACCCAACACACCCCGCTCGGACCCTTCTTCACGTTGAATGGCGCGACGCAGCTCAGGCGCGCTGATAGCAGCCGTACCGAGTTTACCGACAACGATACCGGCGGCCAGGTTCGCCAGGGCTACTGCATGGGGCAGTTCTTCGCCGGCAGCGATGGCGGCCGCGAGCGTGGAAATCACGGTGTCGCCGGCGCCCGTCACGTCAAACACTTCACGGGCTCGGGCCGGCAAGTGCAGAGCCGGGTGATCAGGCCGTAGCAGCGTCATGCCATGCTCGCCTCGGGTGACCAGCAACGCCCCCAGTTCGAGGTCGTGCATCAACTGCGCGCCCTTGCTCACCAACTCGTGTTCATCAGCGCAACCGCCGACGATGGCCTCGAACTCGCTGAGGTTCGGCGTGATCAGGCTGGCGCCACGATAAATGGAAAAGTCCTTGCCCTTGGGATCGGCCAACACCGGAATGCCACGGGCACGAGCAGCCTGGATCAGCACCTGATGGTTCTTCAACGCACCTTTGCCGTAGTCCGACAACACCAGGACCTTGATCCCTTCGAGCAGGCTATCGACCTCGGCACCGAGGGACAGCGGATCGGTGGCGAACGGTTCTTCGAAATCGATGCGCAGCAATTGCTGGTGACGACTGATGACTCGGAGCTTGACGATGGTTGGCTGATGCGCAATGCGCTGGAAAATCGCCCGAACACCCGCGCCCTTGAGGCTGTTGGCCAGGCTCTCGGCAGCCTCGTCATCACCGGTCACGCCCACCAACGACGCCGGCGCACCGAGTGCGGCGATGTTCAGGGCAACGTTGGCGGCACCGCCGGGGCGATCCTCGATGTGCTCGACCCTGACCACCGGTACCGGGGCCTCGGGGGAAATCCGTGATGTACCGCCATGCCAGTAGCGGTCGAGCATGACATCGCCGACCACCAATACAGGGGCTTGATCGAATCGCGGCATGGACAACTTCATGGAGCATTCCACATACAAAATGAACAGGGCGGGGATATTAGCACAGGGCTGGAGAAGGCTCGTCCATGGCTGTAGCCGGATGTGACAGATTGTTGGGTCAGGGCTGTACCGATGCCCATAACCGCTCGCAAGCCTCGCTCAGTTCCAGGTCGCCGGTGTCGATATCGCAATCAGGTGCCACCGGAGCTTCATATGGGCTGTCGAGGCCAGTGAAATTTTTCAGCCGTCCGGCACGCGCCTCTCGATAGAGGCCCTTGGGGTCACGCCGAGCACACACCTCGAAGGGGGTGCTGACATAGACTTCAAAGAAGGATCCCTCAGGAAACAAATGTCGCGCGGCCTCACGATCGGCTCGATAGGGCGAAATGGCCGCGACAATAACAACCAGCCCGGCGTCCACCATCAGCCGCGCGACTTCGGCGATGCGTCGGATATTTTCCTTGCGCGCTTCAGGCGTCATGCCGAGGTCGCTGCACAACCCCTGGCGCAGGTTGTCACCGTCAAGCAGGCAGGTGTGAAAGCCCTGCTCGTGCAACCGCACATCCAATGCATTGGCCAGGGTCGACTTCCCTGCCCCGGAAAGGCCAGTCAACCAGATGCATCGCGGTTGTTGGAATTTGATCGCGGCCCGAGCCTGCGGGGAGATCGTCAACGCGTGAGCCGGATTCTGTTTTTGAATGGACGCCGTTTTTGACATTCGTTCCATGAATCAAGCACCTCCCGTACTTACCGATTGCTCAGAAGTAAAGCACAGGCTGATTCAGCCAGCTCAACGAATCAAGGGCGGCGGGTCTGGCCGTCGTCCTGCGGTGACATACCCAAACGCCGAACCCAGAAGAGTTCGTGCCGGCGAACCGACTTTCGAAAGAACTCGTCCTCTCCGGTACGAGGCCAGTGGCGCCCGGCTAGCAACCGCTGGATGGTGCGGCGCAAGCGGCGCTTGAACGGAGGACGGCCCTGCAGGTCATGTTGCATCCCCAGTGCCATAGCCTTGTCCATGCGCACGGAAGCATCCAGCAAAGGGCTCCACAACCCATCGGCCGGCAAAGGCTCGATGGCGGGTGGCAGCGCGATGCCATAACCCGCCGGGCCCATTGGCCAACGGTCGTTGTCGTGCAGGTGGTTGGCATAGAGCAGTAATGTCTGCGGCCGCCAGGCGCTGAGTTCGATCGCCTCCATCAACGCCCGCGTGCCCGCGATGTGGTCGCTGTGGGGGTCCAGCTCTGGATGCGGCGTGAGTACCACCTCGGGTCGATGATGTTCGAGCAGGTGAGTCAGGTCGGCCACCAGGTTACGCCATGTGGGCATGCCATCAACGTCACCCGGCAGGCTCAGGGCATTGAATCGACGGACTTCGCGGATATCGTTCTCGCCCGACTCCTGCGAACCGAAGCTCTGGGCCGGTGCCTTCGCCATGGCATCCAATTGCAGGCAGTAGTAGCCCAACTGAACACATTGCTGTTGTGCCACCCCGCCCCATAAAGGCACCGCCAGGCTGTCCCAACTGCGCAAGCGCCCCTTGAGACGAGCGGCTTGCGCAGGGTCCAGGCCCATATCGCGATAACGCTCAGCCTCGATCTCTCCTTGGGTGAGTGTAACGATAGCGACCTCTGGCGCGCGGCTGTATAGCCCGAAGGCCGCCAGTTCGGCATCGTCGGCATGTGGTGCGACGATCAGCAAACGCTGCTGGGCGAAATCCGGGTTGCTCAGGACATGCAACGTAGCCTGTGGCGCAACTTTGCAAAAACGACCGCGTAGCGCCAGGGTTCCGGACGCCAGTGCCTGCCCTTGCCCGGTCAGGTTGAGAAAGCGCTCTGCGCCAACCCCCCTCTCCAAGTCCTGACGGTCATCACCGATCAGAACCTGGGGATCAAGAAAATGCCCCAACCAGCTGCTTTTTACCCGTACCTGCAAGACCAGTGTCTGATGAGTATCGAACGCCCCCGCGACTTGCAGGCAACCTTCCCTCAGCGTGACAGGAAATTGCGGAGTGCCCGCCGGAAACTCATAGCGATAGTCATCACCGGGGGCATAGAACAGATGGTCGGAGAGCCAGGCCTCGTGCGCAACCCAGCCCACCGCAAGAAACACCACGAGCGACCACCACGACACCGTATAGCCAAGCAGCAACGCTGCCAACAATACGCCAACCAGCAGCAGGCGCTTGCGTTGACGATGACGTTTTAGCAATTGCTGCTTGCGTGCGCTCACGGTTTGTCTCTCTCGCTCATGGGTTGTGTCTTTGGTCAAACCTGATAGACCGGAACCCGCTTGCACCATCGGTCCTTGTATTCACGATCGGCACGGCCGAACGAGTAACGCAACGGCTTCCCAAGCGCCCGGGCATGCTCCCACTCGGCCTGGGTATTGACGTAACTGAGTACGCTGCCAGGGCTGAACTCGCGACTCTGCGGGTCAACCCCGCCGTTGATATATTCAAGGCTGACCCACTTGGGCGCCTCGACCCTATAGAGAATCTGGATGGCCACCGGCTCGTCATTCAGGTAGATCAGCGATCCGGTCATGAACTCACGCATCAGGCTAAACACCTCGGCCAGATGCGTCTTGCCAGGCGCCTCGAAATTCCATCGACGCTGGAACAAGTCGGCATAAACGGCGGCCTGTTCACTGGCGGACAACTCCAGTATCGACCGGATAATGCCACCGGCATCCTCAAGCAAGCGCTGCTCACGACGCTGGTTATAACGGAACTTCTTGCTGTACTCCTCAGGCTCCCGCGCCAGTGCCAGGCCTTCGGACTGCTCAGCGAGGCCGAGAACCAGTGGGGCATTGAGTTCCGATACATAGCGCATGCGGTGCCGCAGGCGAATCTGGGCGTCTTCACGGATGGGCAGGATGACCTCGGCATTGCCAAGATCGAGCATGCCCCGCTTGCCTTCACGCTTGAGCACATCCTTTGATAGCGCAACATGACGGCCCCACGTTGGCATGGCGGCACACAGTTGGCCGTTGGCAAACCATCCAAGGTAACGCACCGCGATACCCACCAACCCGGCCAGGCGTTCGACCACATCAGGGTGTGTCGCCACGCTGCCGCCGAACTCATGCCAGGCTCGGGCGTAAGCCGCAGCGTCTATGGGTGTCCAACCGCTTTCTCGCCAGGTCCGCCAATGACTCAGGATCAAACGAAGGACTCCTTCGCCGCCTCGTCAGTTTCCTCGACAAAATCCTTTTCGTGCAGGCGTGCGTAAAAGCCGTTCAATGCCAACAGCTCGGCATGTGTGCCTCGCTCGACAATACGGCCTTTATCCATCAGGAGAATAAGATCGGCCTTTTCAATGGTGGACAACCGGTGGGCAATTACCAGGGTGGTACGGCCCTTCATCACCTGGTCCAGGGCTGCCTGGATATGGCGCTCGGACTCAGTGTCCAGGGCCGACGTCGCCTCATCAAGAATCAGCAGCGGAGCATTCTTGAGCAAAGCCCGGGCAATCGCCAGACGTTGGCGCTGGCCACCCGAAAGCAAGACTCCGTTCTCACCCACCAAAGTGTCATACCCCTGAGGCATCTGCACGATGAACTCGGCCGCATAAGCGTCTTCAGCTGCCTTGCATACGTCTTCAAACGGTGCGCCGGCCAGGTCGCCATAGGCGATATTATTGGTAACAGTGTCGTTGAACAGCGTCACCTGTTGATTTACCAGGGCGATATGGCGGCGCAGGTTGGTCAGTCTGTATTGCTCGACATCCACTCCGTCCAGCAGTATCTGGCCCTTGTCATGGTGGTAGAAGCGCGGGATCAGATTGGCAAGTGTCGATTTGCCGCTGCCCGAGCGCCCAACCAATGCGACCATCTGGCCCTCTTCGGCAGTAAAGGAAACATCGTCGAGCACAAGCTTTTCCGTGCCAGGGTATTGGAAGCTCAGGTTGCGCACTTCCAAGCGGCCATTGATCCTGGCTATTTCCTGGGTACCCGTATCGACTTCCGGTTCTTCGTCGAGTTGCTCGAAAATGCTCTCCGCCGCCGCCAGCCCTTTTTGAATCGTGGCGCTGACCTCCGATAATTGACGGATAGGCTTAGGCAGCAACCCGGCGGCAGTTATGTAGGCAACCAGTTCTCCCGCCGAGGCATCGCCACGCAGGTAAAGCACCAGGTACATCAATACCGCCATGCCGATGTAGATCACCAACTGCAACATCGGCGTGTAGATCGATTGAGTACGGGTCATGCCCAGGCTGCGGTTCATGTTATCCGCGCTGGCCTTATGAAACCGTTCGATTTCGTAGTGTTCGCCGCCGAAGCTGCGTACCACCCGATAGCCTTGAATGGTTTCCGAAGCCACGTGTGTCACGTCGCCCATCGCCACCTGGATTTTCTTGCTTTGCTTGCGGAATTTTTTGCTGGCACTGCTCACCAGGACGGCAATGACCGGCAATATCGCCAACAACACCAAAGTCATTTTCCAGTTGCTGTAGAGCAGGTAGCCGAACAGAAACACCACGGTCAGGCCTTCTCGGATGACTACCTTGATGGCATCGGTAGCGGCACCGGTGACCATGGTCACGTTGTAGGTAATGCGGGAAATCAGATGGCCAGAGTTATGGTTGTCAAAATAACGATTGGGCAAAGTCAGCAGGTTGTCGAACAACGCACAACGCAAGTCATGGACCACGCCCCGGGCGACCTTGGCGAGGTAGTAATTGCCAAGAAATGAACCGACGCCCTGGTAGACCGCAATCAGCACTATCAATAGCGGAACACCCAGTACCAGCGAGACCCCCATGAACTGGGTGTCATTTGGCTTTTGTAGCGCATCGAGAAAATGCTTGAGCATGTCCGCCAGCATCGGCTGGCTGGATGCGAACAACACGAAGCCAACGATACTGACAGCGAAAGCGCCCCAATACGGGAGTACGTATTTCAGCAATCGCAGGTAGATCTTCATGCTCGATTGCTGGTCGGAATTGGCCATTCGGTGCGCCTCGCACGTTTGAAAAGACAGACAGGCTGCGGATTGTAACAGCGAACCAACGACTA
This sequence comes from Pseudomonas alvandae, assembly GCF_019141525.1. Classification (GTDB taxonomy): domain Bacteria; phylum Pseudomonadota; class Gammaproteobacteria; order Pseudomonadales; family Pseudomonadaceae; genus Aquipseudomonas; species Aquipseudomonas alvandae. The sequence continues at coordinate 815,436 of NZ_CP077080.1, read as the reverse complement.
AATCGGCCCGCACAGGACGAAGGGCGGAACATGCGGAGGGACTTCTTCACCGCGCCGCCCCGTCAGCCAGCAGCAGGAATGCTCCGGGTGGAACTGCTGATTTCGGGAGTACCACGAGCAGCCAATACAATGCTCAACGCAATTGGCAGCCACGTGATGAACCAATCCGCGTTAGGTTTGAGCCATAGGCCAATGCCATCTGTCAGCAATGACGTGCCGGAGAAAACCCAGAGTATCAGCAACACTTGACCCAGCGGCTGCGCGCGTGAAACCCAACCACGCCAGCCAGCAGCCAGCCAGAGCGAACAAAACAATATCAGCCCAGGAACACCGAGACGTACACCGGTATCCAGAAAAAGGTTGTGGGGATGCTTGAATGACTGCGAGATTTCAGGAATTGGAATTAAATATTCATGGAAGCCCAACCCTGTCGCCCAATGCTCCACTATCAATCGAACACCAGCGCCCCACAGTTGTGGCCGATAGGAAATTCCGCGTTGCAATAGAATCTCGGGTTTGAATACAGCGATGAATGCGACCCCGGCAATGCCTAGAAAGATCAACGCTCCGGTCAGCCTCGACGGCCTGGCCACGCCTGTTACCAACAAACCGGCGGCCAAGCCTACCCATACACCGCGTGTCTGATTGAAGCCCAAAAACATCGCATATCCCAGGAAAGGAATGACCAACAGCATCATTGCCAAAGGACTGAAACGTTTGGTCTGCATCGTAAAAATGCCAATGATTGCGAGCGCCCCCACCGCATGCGCGGCCGGAATGGCGGTGTTCCATACGCCAATGGCAAGCACTCGTGCGCTAAAAGGCTGAGCGGCAAACTCATAGAAATAGATCCAGGAGGCCAAAGCAAAAAAACCGCCCAGGATCGACGCATACAACAACATCGATTCGAGCCGCCATTTACTGTTCTGTGCCGCCAGCAAAATGCCGAACAGCGTCAGCGTCACGTAGAGCGTAACTTTCGCCTTGCCGAAACCGCTATCACCGCCCTCAACCAACAAGACCAATAACGTCCAAGCCATGAATAATGCAAAAAGCGCCCACTCCGGCTGCTTGAACAGCAGCCTGAAATCCCGATGGAACAACGCCAGCAAGGCGGGCAGCCACAGCAGGACAATCAACATCTGGTGATACATTTTATTGCTCGGCAGGACCCACGCCCCACAGAGCAGAACCAGAAAACCAATGGATGCCCATGCCACCAAGACATCCTTATCGATCAATCTTTTCATATTCCTCAGCATCCAACTTTACTCAATATCCGATCCGTAACTCGTTGAAGCTGGGCTCTATCCGCATTCTTCCAACCACCCTTGATACAGTAGTGCTCGGAAAGGTAGTGGAGAAAGTTGCGCCGCAAACGCTCATCGAGCGGCCACTTGGGAAATGCACGAGACAGCTCCACCACCCGCTCGGGGTCGTCGGCATGCATCACCAGGCCCTCGATGTTGAAAAAAGCCTGGCCCAGCGTGAGCACGGGCTTGCCCAACAACAAGCTTTCCAGCCCCACGGTCGAATTGATGGTAATCACGAACTGGCAGGCTTCGATCAGTTGCTGTGTGGCATTGCCATTGGCGAAGAGCAGGCGCTCATGACAGCGCTCGTGCAGCTCGGGATACGTCTCGCGGCTGGACGGATGCTCCTTGAAAACTACCGTCAGGCCAGTCTCTTTGACCAGGCGCTCGCCCAGCGCAAACATCTCGCGCATATTCCTGATCCACGGAGAGAACAGTCGAACCTGGCTGTCTCGATCATCTTGGAACGGAATGAATATAAACTGCCCAGGCAGCGCAATCGGTGCCGGGCCGGTAGTACGAGGCGCACGGGGAATCAGCACCGCTGGCGCCTGGTCCTCTGGTACCGAATGCGGGTAATTGAGGTAGAAATCGGCTTCGCGCGGAACCGCATTCAGATAGTTCACGCCACGCGGGTCCACCGTCGTTGTATCGGGCAACAAACCATTCTCGAAAAAAAACGTCCTGCAGCCCGTCGGCGCGAGCGCCACCAACAATCGGCAATAACGATGAGAACCGTTCCAGAACGCCAATACATCAGGACGTTCCTGATCAAGCAAAGCCTGGGCGCGCAGTGCCATCCAAAAAAGTTCGAGGCGTAACAGCAAGCGATACAGAAGGCCGTCGTACTTGTTCTTGACTCGACGCTCCTCGCATTTTTCCTGGATCAAGCTCGACCAATCGATGCGCGAAACGACCCTGGAGATCAGCAGAGACCTTGGCCAAGGCATTTGTTGGGGAGTGACGACTTTACCCTGTAATTCGGTTTCGCTGAGCAAGCGATTGAAATAGAGGCCTTGATGCTTGGCCAAGGAAATGAACAGCGTTTTTGTCATGGAATTTCCAGAAAGACGGCGCCATGCAGGCCCTTACACAGAGCGAGCATCTTGGAAAATTGGCGCGACTATACCACAGCGGTTTTTGCAGCCCGCACACTGCGTTAACATATGCGGCTGCCCATCCCATCGGGCCAAGCCCCGGAGCCTTGATGCAAACGCTCGACCATACTGTTTACCTCAGCCTGCGTGAAGGTGCCGATGTCCTCGAAGCTGACCGCCAGGGGGATAAAGTGCTGCGCTTGGCTGATGGTTCGATGTTCAAGCTGTTTCGCCGCAAGCGGCTGCTGACCTCCGCACTGTGGTCGCCCTACGCCAAGCGCTTCGCCGACAACTGCCAGATTTTGCAGGGGCGCGGCATCGAATGTCCGCAAATTCGCCACGTCTATCGCATTCCCTCAATTGAGCGTGACGCAGTCCATTACGACCCTCTGCCCGGCAGCACGCTTCGTCAGTTGCTGGGCAGCGACGACCTTGGCAATCTTCGCGCACAACTTGGTGAGTTCATGGCACGCCTGCACCAGAGCGGTATCTATTTTCGCTCGGCGCACCTGGGGAACGTCGTGCTGACGCCGGAAAACTCTTTGGGCTTGATTGATATAGCTGACCTGCGCAGCTATGGCAGACCATTGCGCAAAGGCCTGCGCCTACGCAATTTCAAGCATATGCTGCGCTATCGCCAAGACCGCGAATGGCTACTGCGCGACGACCAGTTTCTGCAGCACTACCTTAGTCACCAACAGACGTGCAGTGAACTGGAGCTTAGAACGGCGCTCAACATCTGATTTGCCGAAAATCGATGTCAACCGGCAGCGGGCAATCTGAAGGTTTCGAACTTTCGCTCGGGATTCACGCCTTGCAGCAAGCCTTCGATCAGCTCGACGGTTTTTGCCAGCCCTTGGGAGCCGTAGACCAAATGGTAATCGGCGAAACCTCGGGCCTTTGCCACGGACTCTGGATAATTGCGCTCGAGCGCTTGCAACTGATGAGAGAAAGCCCCCTCGTCACGCACCTGCGGTCCGAAAAACAAGGCGTGAGCAAAAATATCCTCATCACTGCCCGCATTTACGTAGATGACCGGCCGACCAGCCAAACCGGCTTCTATGCCGGCATTGGACATGATATTGACCACAACGCTAGCCCGCGCCAGAGCCTGGGCCAATGATTGATTGATATCCAGTAGCTCGATATTGGAGAAACGTGTAGCTGCATCGCTCCAGAATTGAGCCTTGCTGCGCGGATGGCGCTTGAACAGCACACGGTAGTGAGGATTGCGCCCAGCCCACTCACGCAGTAGCCGATAGGTTTCTTGATAACCGGACTCCTTCTCGCGGTCCGGCCCGACCCCCAGGATCAATAACGTCTTGATCGCTGGATCCGCAACAGGCAAATCATAAGTTTCATCGGCAAGGTACGAACCGAGCAGCACCACCGTCGACTCGCCAAACCGCAACGTCCGCTCTTGCAACGCCACCAATGAACTACGGCCAAAGACCCCGTAGTAATCGTAGTCATTCATTCCCAGACGACGAGAGGATTCCAGCGTCGTCGCGTGGGCCAGATGCAGCAACCGGGCGCCACGCGCAGCCAATGCAAGACGCAGGAACGGCGCATGGAGACTGCCATTGCGCTCGTTGATCAGCACTTTTGGTTGATACGTCGTCACCAGCCACTGGGCGTGGGCGGCATAGACCAGATAACGTAGCGGCACAGCCTGTGGCGGAGCCAAAAGCATGCGTTCTCTGCAAGCATGCGAGGGCGATCGAAGCGCAGCCTCCATCAACCGACATCCTCGCTTGCGCAGTGCATCGATCAGGATATTCTTGCGCTGCAACGCCATGGATTTTGGCGCCGAATGCAGCAGCAGCACTTCACAGGGCGTGGCGTCTACCGAATCTCTCAAGCATGCCTTCGCACGCAGTCCGACCACCGTGTCGACCATCACATCACGAGACAGCCGCAACAAACTGCCAAGGCGACCATGACGCTGACGCAACAATTTCCAGCGATAGAGGTCCAGCTCACGAGCCTTTCGAGCCCAGCTGTCGTCGGCCTGGAAGGCAGCGTGATCAGGACTCGAAGCGCTCACTTGAACAACAACCGGACGGCCTTACGCGTGTAGGACCAGCGCATGATCGAAAAAAAGTTGGTACGTACGGCCCGGGCATAAAAAGCCTTTGCGCGAACGTAGTCCCCAGCGCTATAGCAGTCGCGGAACAAGGACAGGCAGCGCTGGGCGGTAAAGGCCTGACGCAGGTCCTGCAACTCCGCCGGCATCCGCGCAGGAGCAAACACCTCGTCCACCATCTCCACCCCCGCAGCCAGGCTTTGCTTGAGGTCATGTCGCATGCTGTCATCATGCTTGTGGATCAGCGCGAGCGGCTGATCCAATGTGGAACATGGAAAGCGCGCCAGCACTTGGGCAAATACAGGTATATCTTCGACGTTACGCAGGTGCAAAGGATAATTGCCTGGCCCGAACACCTCGCGGTGCATGACGCAGGCTCCGTTGGACAGCGACACCGTCTTTTCCAGCAGATAGCCACGAACACGTTCACGCGGCGTCACCGGCAAGGGCGTGGCGCTGTGCTGGACGCGACGACCGTCGGAGAACACCGACCAGTGGCCGCCAATAATCAAACGACTCTCGGGATTATCGGCGACATGCCGGGCCACAGCCGCCAGCGCGCCCGGCGCCATCTCATCATCCGCATCAAGGAAGATCAGGTACTGGCCCCGGGCTTCCTCGATCCCACGGTTCCGCACCGACGACAGACCACCGTTGGGTTTGCGCAGGGCTCGAAAGGCCCCGGCATGCTCGACCAGCAACTGCTCTACAACTTGAGGCGTCGCATCAGTGGAGCCATCGTCGATCACCAGCAGCTCTGCCTGGGCTTCGCCCAACTGCGCAATGACAGAATTCACCGCTCGCGGCAATGTCTCGGCGTAGTTGTAAGCTGGAATGATGACACTGACCAACATCTCAGTCATAAACATCCACGCCGTCTTTGACCACCAGAATGTCTTCCATGATCAGGTACTGCAGGTCCGAACCGAAGAACATGTTCAGCGCGTCGGTCGGCGAGCAGATCATCGGTTCGCCGCGACGGTTGAGCGAGGTGTTCAGCGACACGCCGTTGCCGGTCAGGACTTCCAGGGCCTTCATCATGTCGTAGTAGCGCGGGTTGTATTCGCGCTTGAGCACCTGGGCCCGGGAGGTGCCGTCTTCGTGGACGACTTCCGGCACGCGGGTCTTCCATTCTTCGGCGACTTCGAAGGTGAAGGTCATGAACGGTGCCGGGTGATCGACCTTGATCATCTGCGGTGCGACGGTGTCGAGCATCGACGGGCAGAAAGGCCTCCAGCGCTCGCGGAACTTGATCTGCTCGTTGATACGATCGGCCACGCCGCTGGCGCTCGGGCAACCGATGATCGAACGACCGCCCAAGGCACGCGGACCAAACTCCATGCGGCCCTGGAACCAGGCCACCGGGTTGCCGTCGACCATGATCTTGGCAATGCGCTCGGGGGTGTTGTCGATCTTGCGCCACTCAGGCTTGCTCGGATGGCGGGCGCACGCGGCGATCACGTCTTCGTTGCTGTAGGCCGGGCCGAGGTAGACGTGTTCCATCTTCTCCACCGGCACGCCACGGGCATGGGACACATAAGCCGCCGCGCCTACCGCCGTACCGGCGTCGCCGGAAGCCGGTTGCACGAACAGCTCCTTGACGTCATCACGGGCGATGATTTTCTGGTTCAGCTTGACGTTCAACGCACAGCCACCGGCGAAGGCCAGCTTGCCGGTTTCCTTGAGCACGTCGCCCAGGTAGTGGTCGATCATCTGCAATGCGAGCTTCTCGAACAGCGCCTGCATGCTCGCCGCGTAGTGAATGTACGGCTCGTCGGCGATGTCGCCTTCACGTTTCGGGCCGAGCCATTCGATCAGCTTCGGCGAGAAGTAGAAGCCCTTGCCTTTCTCTTTATAGCGGCGCAGGCCGATCACGTTGGCGTAGTCGGTGTTGATCACCAATTCGCCGTTTTCGAACGAAGCCAGGCGCGAGAAATCGTACTTGGTGGCGTCGCCATAAGGCGCCATGCCCATGACCTTGAATTCGCCGTCGAGCATTTCAAAACCGAGGAACTCGGTGATCGCGCCGTACAGGCCACCCAGGGAGTCCGGATCGAAGAATTCCTTGATCTTGTGGATCTTGCCGTTTTCACCGTAGCCAAAGAAGGTCGTGGCGTATTCGCCCTTGCCATCGATGCCCAGGATCGCGGTTTTTTCCTGGAAGCCCGAGCAATGATAGGCACTGGAGGCGTGGGCCAAGTGGTGCTCGACCGGCTCGATCTTGATCTTTTTCGGATCGAAGCCCAGTTGCTCCAGGCACCAGACGATCTTGCGGCGATAGCGCTTGTAGCGACGGTTGCCCATCAGGATCGCATCGAGGGCGCGGTCCGGTGCGTACCAGTAACGCTTGGCGTAGTGCCAGCGAGCTTCGCCGAACAGACTGATCGGGGCAAACGGGATCGCCACCACATCGACATCGGAAGGCTTGATGCCGGCCTGTTCCAGACAGAACTTCGCCGACTCGTAGGGCATGCGGTTCTTTGCATGTTTATCGCGTACGAAGCGCTCTTCCTCGGCCGCCGCGATCAGCTTGCCGTCAATGTACAGCGCTGCGGAAGGATCATGGCTAAGGGCGCCGGACAGGCCAAGAATCGTCAATGCCACAGGGTCTAGCCTCTTATGTCTGCATACGGGCGACAAGCGCCGCGAAAAATGAATGTGCCGCGCACCCAGGGGTGCGGGGCAGCTAAAGGGCGGGATTATAGCGTAAATGCGGCCTTAAGCCTCTAGCGATGAGTAGCCCGCGTTTATAGCGCTGGCCTGGCACCACTGACGGGCTCAGCGCACTGGTGGCGAGGGCGCTTGCTCCCGCTGGGCACCGTAGGAGCTGGCGAAGCCTGCGATCTTTTGATCTTTGATCTTTTTGCTTGGGATTCATGTGTTAGGGGAAAGATCGCAGCCTCGTTGCACTCGGCAGCTCCTACACAGCCTCTACACAGCTCCTACAAGACGGCTGGGGCGCTATCGGCTTCCTTCGGCAACCGCCCATCAATCACCCGATACAACGCACTCCCCTCAGGCCAATTGCGCATGAACCGCGCCCGATCCCGGGCATAGGCCTGGGCGAAGCTGGACTGGCTGCGGTGTTGGCACATCGAGTCGAGGTCGATCAACGCCCAACGATCGTCTTGCCAGAACAGGTTGTGCCCCTTGAAGTCGCCGTGACTGATGCGCTCGCGGATCAGATCAGCGAACAAGCGATCCAGCGCCAGCAGCTCAGTCTCGGGAGCCTCGCCGCTCTCGACGTAAGGGGCGAAGCGTTCGATGATGTCCGGGCCCGACAGGTGCTCGGTCACCAGGTAAGCCCCTCGGCGCAGCCAGAGGAAACGCTTTTCCAGCAGCGCCAGCGGCTTGGGCGTGGCGATGCCGAGGAATGCCAGTCGATGCCCCTCGCGCCAGGAATGCCAGGCGCGACTTGGACGCCAGAAGCGCTTGAGCCAATGGGCGAAGTTCTTGATGTTGTAGCGTTTGATCACCAGGGTGCGACCATTCGACTCGACCTTGCCGACACTGGCCGCGCCGCCCGTCTTGTACAGATGGCCCCGGTCGAGCAGTGCATCGGCCTGTTCCAGCACCGGGACCATCGCGGCCTCTTCATCACGACGGATCGCTCGCAGCCCGAACGGTCCGCGCTGAACGCTGAACAGGCTGCACTCGCGCCCGACCTTTTCGAGAAAATCTTTCAGCCGCCATGTGTGCACTTTATCGATCTGTTTTTGCAGCGCCTCCATGGGCAAGGCGTGTTCGGCGTTGCCCAACAGGTAATACACCAGCAGTTCTTCATTGAACGGCTCGATGGATTTGGGAAGCTGGGCGAAGAACACCCCGAGGTTCTCCAATACCTTCTGCCGCGACAACGGCTGCCCCGGGGTTTCGGCGCGAATACCGGCGCCATCGATCAGATAGAGCTTGCCGCCGTGGCGCAGCAGGTTGTCCAGATGCAAGTCTTCTTGCCACAGGCCCTTGCTGTGGAGTTGCGCAATCGCGCCCAGGGCCTCGGCCAACACTGCCGTTTGCTCGTCCGCCAACATTGGCAGGTGCTCGACCTGTTTCCAGGCGTCACCGAGGCTTTCGGCGTCCTCCAACAGTTCGAACAGCAGCCAGCCACCCTCGCCTTCCTTCAAGCCATCGGCCAGCAGCAGCGGCGTCGTCAGCCCCTGCTCCGCCAGGAGGCGAACGCCTTGCAGTTCACGCTGGAAGTGTCGGGGTGCCTTGCTGCCCACCAGCAACTTGGCCAGCACCGGCCGACCACGCCAGATACCGGCACCGACGTAACGTTGGCCCGGCAACACTCGCAACAGTGAAAGCAATTGCAATTGCGCCGGACCGGCAGCATCGGCCAGCTCCAGGCTCAAGGGCAGGTTCGGGCTGCGGCCGGCGTTTTTCAATTCCGACAAATGCATCAGCGAGCCTCCTTATGGCTGCGTCGAACGCTCAACCGCGTCATCCACTGATCCACCAGCGCACCGCCAAGGGGCTGGTCCAGATACGTAGACAGCAACTGGCGGACATCTTCTTCGCTCCAGATCCTGGCCCGGCGCAGCAAAGGCTCCAGGTCCTTGACTCGATCACGCTGGCCAAACAGCAGCGGCCGAGTCTTTTCGAGGTCGATCAATTGCGCCTGATAACCGTCGGCAGTGGCTTGCAGGAAGATGTGCTTGGGATAGAAGCAGCCATGCACCTGATGCATGCCGTGTAGGCGCCGCGCCAACTGCCCGCAAGCGTTGAGGACTGTGGAGCGCTGCTCTGCCGTCAGGCTTGGCCAGCGCTGCAACAGCGAGTCCAGGTCGTCCCAGCCATCCAGGGCACGGGTCAGCAAGACCGCTCGCACTTCGCCATGTACCTTGCGCTGGCCATAGAACACCGCCTGCAACGCCGGAATCCCCAACTGGCGATACCGGCTGATGTTGCGAAACTCCCTGGAAAAACTGGGCTCGCCAAAAGGGTGCGAAAAGGTCCGGGTCAGGTAATTGCTCTGGCGCTTGAGGTAATAGCCCTGCCCTTCGAGCTCCAGCCGGAACACACTGCTCCAGCCGCCGCCTGCGGTATTGGGCTCATCGACGGCGTCCAGTTCTCGCGACCAAAGGGCCTCGAAGCTGTCCAGGCCATGACGTGCAAGCAACGCCCGGTCTTCAGCGGCCAGGAAATCAGTCATTCACGTCCCTCAAAAAATCTCACTACATGGCGGATGCGTTTTTTGTCACACGCATCGAGCCGGTCACGCTGGCGGTATTGCAGGTAGAAGCGCAGGCGCTGGGTGCTCGACAGGTGGCGCTTGGCAACCTTGTCAAGGCAGGCCAGGTCTTTGGTAATCCGGTACTTGAGCCAGAAGCCGCGCCAGAAATCGCCGTTCGGGCAATCGATCAGGAACAGCCGCGACTGGTCGTCGATCAGCAGATTGCGCCACTTCAGGTCGTTATGGGTGAAGCGGTGATCGTGCATGATCCGGGTATAACCGGCCAGTTGACGGCTGACACCATCGACCCAGGCGCGGTCGCCCAGGCGCGGATCGCGCCGATTAGCCAGCGCTGAAAGATCTTCGGTTCGAGGCAGCTCACGGGTGATCATTGCCCCGCGATCGTACGCCGCGCCACGTCGCTCAAGGCCCCAGGCAACAATCTCGGCCGTGGGAATCCCCCACTTGGCGAATCGCTTGAGGTTCTGCCACTCGGACTTGACCCGGGGCTTGCCCAGGTAGCGCCGCAAGCCTTTGCCGGCACCGACGTAGCGCTTGACGTAATAGTTCACGCCGTTGCGCTGTATGCGGATCACCTCCGACAGTGGATCGCGGGTCAGACGCTCTCCCTGCAGGGCAAATACCGCATCGAGGCTGCCGAAATCCTGCGCCAGTTCAGCGTAGGCCGGCTCCAGGTTCCAACCCGACATCAGAGCGCATCCCCGTACCGCTGCTTGCGGTCATACAGCTTGTTGGCCTTGCCTTCGAGCCACGCCAGCAACGAAGCCTCTTCAGCCAGGACCTGGCGCAGCGGCTGCTGGAAATAGCCCTTGAGGAAACGCAGTTTGTCGCGGCGGGTCAGGCCAATGTCCAACGCCGAGAAATACAGGGCCGCCAGGTCCTTGTTACGCCAACGGGTGGTAATGGCCGGGCGGGTCTGGGCGCGGTGCAAGTCGATCACCGAGAGCTTGAAATCCTCGGGCGTCACCGGCTTGTCGGTGTGCAGCAGGAAGTGGCAGATATAGCAGTCACGGTGGTTAACGCCGGCGCGGTGCATCATGCCGGTCATGCGCGCCACTTCGGCGATCAAGGCGCGCTTGAGCTTGGGCGGCGGCGCTTGCTTGACCCAGTCGATGCTGAAATCTTCAAGGCTGATGGTCGGCGCCAGCTCTTCGGTGATGATAAATGAATGCTGGTCCGCCGGATTGCTGCCCTTCTCGCCGTAGGCGACGGCCGTCATGGTCGGCACGCCGACTTCTTGCAGGCGCTGGATGGCCTTCCATTCCTGGCCCGCACCGAGCACCGGCAGCTTGGCGGTCAGCAAGTTCTTGAAGATCTCGCCCCAGCCAATGCCACGGTGGATCTTCACGAAAAAGCCGCGACCGTCCACCTCCGTGCGCAGGGTGCGCCGGGCTTCGAGCTCACGGTAGACCTCGCCCTGGAGCGCTTCGACTTCGGCGAACGCATCGCGTCCGGCCCAAAGGCTCTTGAACGGTTCGGCCAGCATCAATTTCATCAAGCGTGCTCCGCCAATATCACATCGGCCGCGTGCTGCGGCATGCTGTAGAGGTCGGCCGTCTCGGCGAAGGCCAGACCGTTGCGACTCCAGGTTGCCCGGGCATCGGCATCACTCAACATCCGCCCCAGGTACTCGGTGAGCTGCGCTTGTTCGAACGGCTCGTCCAGCACCAGGCCACTGTCGGCCTCGGCGATGTAGTGGGCGTACCCACACACTGCGCTGACCAGCACCGGCAATCCGGCCACCAGCGCTTCAAGCAAGACAGTGCCGGTGTTTTCGTTGTACGCCGGATGGATCAACAGGTCGGCGCCCAGCAGGAAACGCGGGATGTCACTGCGCCCCTTGAGGAACCGCACGTTGTCACCCAGACCCAGCGCGGCGCTCTGCAGTTGGAATACTTTGGGGTCGTCCTGGCCAATTACAAACAGTCGGGTGCGTTTTCTCAATTGCGCGGGCAACGCGGCCAGGGCCTTGAGGCTGCGATCCACGCCCTTGGTCTTGAACCCGGAACCGATCTGCACCAGCAACAGGTCGTCGTCGGCCAGCTCGAATTCGGCCCGGAACGCGGCACGGATTTCGTCAGCGTCGGCAGGCCGGCGGCGGTCCTGGGCGATGCCTGGCGGCAGCAGGTGAAAACGTTCCAGCGGCGTGCCGTAGTGCTTGATGAACAGCGGTTGCTGGACTTCGGAGATCATCAGCACGTCGGTCTTGGCGTCCTTGGCGAACACCGCCCGCTCGTACTCGGCGAAATGCCGGTAGCGGCCCCAGCGCCGGTACAGCGAATTGCGCAGGTTTTGCGCCTTGTCTTCGAAGCAGCCATCGGCGGCGTAGTACACGTCCAGGCCGGGCATCTTGTTGAAGCCGATCAAGCGGTCCACCGGGCGCTTGGCCAGGTCCGCTTCCATCCACGCGCTGAGTTTCTCGTTGCGGCGATGATTGAACAACGCCTTGACCGGCGCCACCAGCACTTCGAAGCCGGGCGGCACGTCGCCTTCCCAGATCAGCGTGTAGACGCGGATCTGGTGACCGCGCCGCTGGCACTCCAGGGCGATGCGCATGAAGTCACGCTGCAGGCCGCCGAAAGGGAAATATTTGTAAAGGACAAAAGCCAATTGCATCAGCGCGGCTCCTCAGCCAATAACGTGCTCAGGTGGCTGGCGACACGCTCGGGATTCAGACGCGTGAAGCACAGGGGCTGCTCGCGTTTCAGGTCGAACCGCCGGGCATCCTCGGCGGTGGGTGGATAAGTGCATTGCTTCTGCATGCAGGGCGCGCAAGGGAAATCACTGGCGAGGTGAATCTGGCCCTTGCCATAGGCGCCGGTGAGCACCGGATTGGTCGGGCCAAGCAGAGAAATGGTCGGCACGTCGAGGGCCGCGGCCAGATGGCCAAGACCGGTGTCCACCGCCACGCAAGCCTGGGCGCCGGCGAGCACCTTGCCCATGCCGCCGAGGTTCAACTTCGGCAATACCAGGGCATTGCGCAGCCCATTGGCAATGCGCTCGGCCCGGGCCTTCTCGGCCGGGCTGCCCCAGGGCAGTTTCACCACGACGCCGAACTGGCCCATGCGCTCGGTGAGCTGGCGCCAGTAAAGCTCGGGCCAGTGCTTGGACTCCCACGTCGTGCCGTGCAGGAATACCACGTAGGGATAGGGCCGTGGCAATTCCACCAGGCGGTCGATGTCGAGGCCATAGTTACCCTGGGTTTGCGGCAAGTCATAGCCCAGCGCCAGGGCGAATAACTGACGCACGCGCTCCACCGCATGCTGACCACGGGCCACCGCCAGGCGCCGCGAATAGAAACGCGCCGCCAAGGGTTCTCGAGCCGAGTCTTTATCCAGGCCGGCGACCGGCGCCTTGACGTAGCGAGTCAGCCAGGCGCTTTTCAACAGGCCCTGGGCATCGATCACCAGGTCGTATTTGTCGGCGCGCATGCTCTGCTTGAAACGCCGCCATTCGCCACTCTTGATGGTTTGCCAGAGGTTCTTGCGCCAGCGCCGTATCGCCACTGGAATGACCTTGCCCACGGCCGGGTGCCAGGTGGGAATTTCGGCGAAGCCTTCTTCCACCACCCAATCGAACTTGATGCCCGGAATAGCTCGCGCCGCATCGCTCAGCGCTGGCAACGTATGGACCACGTCCCCCAACGAAGAAGTCTTGATCAGCAATACCCGCAAGTTACCGGACCTCCACGGGTGTGCCCTGCAAACGCTCCAGGGCTTCATTCACCGATGGCGGCATGAGCTGGCGCAGGCAGTTGTAGTGACCGAAGCGGCAGGTGCGATCGAAGCATGGACTGCATTCGATGCCCAGGCGCACGACTTCGACCTTGTCCGCCAACGGCGGGGTGAAGCCTGGGGAAGTGGAGCCGTAGACCGCCACCAACGGACGGTTCAGCGCGGCGGCCACGTGCATCAGGCCGGAGTCGTTGGACACCACCGAATCAGCGCAGGACAGCAGGTCGATGGCCTCGGCCAGGGAAGTGTCACCGCTGAGATTGACCGACTCTTCCCGCAGGCCGGGGATCAGCCGCGAGCGGATGTCTTCGCCCACCGAGTGGTCGTTTTTCGAACCGAACAGCCAGACTTGCCAGCCTTCGCGAATCTTCGCCTCGGCGACTTGGGCGTAATGCTCCGCCGGCCAACGCTTCGACTCGCCGAACTCGGCGCCAGGGCACAGGGCCAATACCGGGCGATCCAGGGTCAGGCCGAACTTGGCCAGGGCCGCTTCACGCGTCACCGGGTCGATCTGCAGACTCGGCCGAGGATACGGCTTGGGCAACTCGGCGCCCGGCTCGTAGGCCAGGGCCATGAAGCGCTCGATCATCAGCGGGTAGCGGTCTTTGTCCAGGGCGCGCACGTCATTGAGCAGGCCGTAGCGAAATTCGCCACGCCAGCCGGTGCGCTTGGGAATATCGGCAAAAAACGGCACCAGCGCCGATTTCAACGAATTGGGCAGCAGGATCGCCTGGTCGTACTGGCCGACCAGGGATTTGCCGATACGCCGGCGGGTCGCCAGCTCCAGCACGCCATGGCCGAGCGGGAAGCTCAAGGCCTTGCGCACCTCGGGCATGCGTTCAAGGATCGGCCGGCTCCACTCCGGGGCCAGGACGTCGATTTCGCACTGCGGGTGACGCTGCTTGAGGCACTGGAACAGTGTCTGCGCCATCACCATGTCACCGACCCAACTGGGCCCAACGATCAGAATATTCATGTGGCTTCCAAAAACGATACGGGGAGGCCTACGCCTCCCCGCCTCGAGAATCACTGTGGCTTAGGTCGTTGCCTGTGGCCCTAATCTACAACACACCGCCAATCAACTGTGGGGGGCGACTTACTTGCGACGGAGCCAGCCCATTCAACACCTATGTCGCCTGACCCACCGCTATCGCGGGCAAGCTCGCTCCCACAAGGGACCTGCATCTGTCCTCAGCACGGTGCAACACCGCCAATCCACTGTGGGAGCGAGCTTGCTCGCGATGAGGCCTGTACATCCAACATCAATGTTGCCTGACGCTCCGCTATCGCGAGCAAGCTCGCTCCCACATTTATCAATACTCAGCTCAGTCCCAGCTCCCGCCAGATCCGCATCACCTGCCGGCGCTCGTCCACGAACTGGTCGCCTGCGATCACCCCGGCGTCTTTCTGCAAGGCCTGGCGATGGGCGGCGGAGCGGTAGGCCTTGTAGGCCTCGCGCAACAGCGTGGCATCTTCGGCAGGCATCAACCCGACCTCCTGCAGCCCGTCCAGGATGCGGATGTTATCGGTGTAGCGCACCAGCGAAGGATGCTCCTCGGACCACGCCAGGGCCGCGTATTGCACCATAAATTCAATATCGACGATACCTCCGGCATCTTGCTTGAGGTCGAAGGGTGCCGTGGCTTCGAAGGCATTCGGCGCGGTCCCGGCGGCTGTGGCCTTGCTGCCAAGGTTGTCGCGCATCTTGGCGCGCATTTCGCTCACCTCCTGGCGCAGCGTCGGCAGGTCCCGCTTGCGTCCCAACACCTGGACGCGAACTTTCTCGAAGGCCTGGCCCACATCCTGGCTACCCACCAGCACCCGCGCGCGCACCAACGCCTGATGCTCCCAAGTCCAGGCTTCGTTCTCCTGGTAGCGGGCAAACGCCCCTAAGGAGCTGACCAGCAAACCCGATGCGCCGGATGGTCGCAAACGCATGTCCACTTCATATAACTGCCCGGAGTTGGTCTGGGCCGTCAGCAGGTGGATGATCCGCTGGCCGAGCCGGGTAAAGAACTGGGCACCGTCGATGGGTTTCGGGCCATCGGTTTCCGCCTGCGGATCGCCATCGTGGATAAACACCAGGTCCAGGTCGGAACCATGCCCCAACTCCAAACCGCCGACCTTCCCATAACCGACAATAATGAACCCCGGATCGCACAAGCTGCCGTCGGTACGCAACGGCACGCCATGCTTGGCCGCGGTCTGGCGCCAGGCGAGCGCCAGCACTTGTTCGAGAATCGCCTCGGCCAGCCAGGTCAGGTAATCGCTGACTTTCATCAAAGGCAGGCTGCCGGCGATTTCCGAAGCCGCCACCCGCAGACGGTGGGCCAGCTTGAAGTGCCGCAACGCCTCCATCTGTTGCTCGAGATCATCCTCGGGAATACGCGTCAGGCGTTCACGAAGCTCCGCCGCCAACTCTGGCGCCAAGGGCGGCTTGAACAAGCGACCTTCGTTGAGCAATTCATCGAGCAGCAAGGGGAAACGGGTGATTTGTTCAGCGATCCACGGACTCGCCGCGCACAGCGTCAGCAAGCGACGCAGTGCACCGGGGTTTTCTGTCAGCAACACCAGATAAGCCGAGCGACGAGCCACGGCCTCCACCAACGGCAATACCCGCTCCAGCACCAGGTCCGGATCAGCATGTTCCACCGCCTGGGCCAGCAGGCGCGGAATGAAGGCGTCCAGGCGCTCACGTCCCAGGCGCTGCATGGCGCGTAACTGCGGACTCGAGCGCAGCGCCGCAAGGGCCTTCAGTGCCTTGGACGCATCGGCGAAACCGCCTTCTTCCAACTGGCGACACGCCGCTTCCTCATCCTGGCTGTCTTCCCACAGCGGCAACCATTCGCCCCCCACCGCCACTTCGCCTTCGCTGCCCTCTTCTTCATCGGGATCGGCGATGACCTGGCCAAAATGCCAGGCCACGCGCCCGCGCCAGTACATCAGTTGTTCGTGAAACGCACTCCAATCAGCAAAGCCCAGCATGAACGCAATGCGCGCCTGATCCTGGGCACTGTCCGGCAGCATCTGGGTCTGGCGGTCGGCGATGGCCTGGATCGCATGCTCGGTATACCGCAGGAATTCGTAGCCCTGGCGCAGCTCATCAATCACCTTTGCCGGCAAGTACCCCTGGCCCTCCAGCGTGCTTAACACTTTGAGCAGCGGTCGCTGCTGCAAGCTCAAGTCGCGACCGCCGTGGATCAACTGGAACGCCTGGGCAATGAACTCCACCTCGCGAATGCCGCCCGAACCCAGCTTGATGTTGTCGGCCATGCCCTTGCGCCGCACTTCTTGCTGGATCAACTGCTTCATGGTGCGCAGCGCTTCGATGGCGGAAAAATCCAGGTAACGGCGATAGACGAACGGGCGCAGCATGTCGAGCAGTTGCGCGCCGGCCACCTGGTCGCCCGCCACCACCCGCGCCTTGATCATGGCGTAGCGTTCCCAGTCGCGCCCCTGGTCCTGGTAATACTGCTCCAGCGCGTTGAAGCTCAGCACCAGCGCACCGGCCGAGCCGTAGGGACGCAGGCGCATGTCGACGCGGAACACAAAGCCATCGACGGTCATCGGGTCGAGGGCCTTGATCAGGCGCTGGCCGACGCGGATGAAAAACTCCTGGTTATCCAGCGGCCGCTTGGCGCCGACGGTTTCGCCGCCCTCGGGGTAGGCGAAGATCAGGTCGATGTCCGACGACAGGTTCAGCTCCACCGCGCCGAGCTTGCCCATGCCCAGGATGACCATCTGCTGCGGCTCGCCACTGCGTCGACCGGTGGGTGTGCCGAACTGTTGGCTGAGACGCTGATACAACCATTGATAGGCTTGGTCGATGCAGGTGTCGGCCATGTCCGAGAGGTCCCGGCAGGTCTGGACCAGATCGGCCTGGCGGGTCAGGTCACGCCAGATGATCCGCACCTGCTGGCGGGTACGCTGGCGACGGAGGACGCGGCCCAGTTCGTCTTCGGTTTCGGCGGCCTGTACGGCGGCACCAATCTGCGCGCACATTTCACCGGGCGCCAGGCTGCGGTCCAGTTCGCCGCTGCGCACCAGTGCCAACAGCATCAAAGGATCTCGTACACTTTGCTCGATGACGAAGTCACTGGCGGCGGTAACGCGGTTGAACTCGGCCCAACGCTGCGGCGTCCAGGTCGACAATCCATGATCGTCGTCAAGGAGCGCGACCGCCGCGCGGAACGACTGCTCGGCGCGACTGACCAATGACTGGAGAATTGCCGGCATTTCGGCAAGCGAGGGCAGGCTCATGGTCTATCCTTGATCGGCGCGGGAAAGGCTGGATGTAGTGTTTTTACAGAAGACACTACCTGATCGACTGTCGAACAAAGATGATAAATAGCTGATTTTCTGATTTTATTGGCAGCCGGCATCAAGTTTTTACCTGTTCGAGTTGGCAAATGACCAACAGTAACGATTATTCTCACAACGAAACGAGGGGCCATCAGCCGCTCATGTGTAGTTTTACTACTCGTCTATACATTCGAAAGGCTGAAACGGCCGACGATTTGTAGTAAAACTACACGCCGCCGAAACAACCTTCGGCAATCCAAGAATTTATATCGTCTGCCCACAAGGCCAGTCGCAAACTCAGGCAACCGATTCTGGTAGCCTTTCCGCCCTGGAGCAAGCCATGCAAGACCTCGATCCCGTCGAAACCCAGGAATGGCTGGACGCCCTGGAATCGGTTCTCGACAAAGAAGGCGAAGACCGTGCTCATTATCTGATGACCCGTATGGGTGAACTCGCAACCCGCAGCGGTTCGCAACTGCCCTACGCCATCACCACGCCGTACCGCAACACGATCCCCGTTACCCACGAAGCACGCATGCCTGGCGACCTGTTCATGGAACGCCGCATTCGCTCGCTGGTGCGCTGGAACGCGTTGGCCATGGTCATGCGTACCAACCTGAAAGATTCTGACCTGGGCGGTCACATCTCCAGCTTCGCCTCCAGCGCGACGCTGTATGACATCGGCTTCAACTATTTCTTCCAGGCCCCGACCGACGAGCACGGCGGCGACCTGATCTACTTCCAGGGTCACGCATCGCCAGGCGTCTACGCCCGTGCGTTCATGGAAGGCCGCATCACCGAAGACCAGATGAACAACTTCCGCCAGGAAGTGGACGGCAACGGCCTGTCCTCGTACCCGCACCCTTGGCTGATGCCTGATTTCTGGCAGTTCCCGACCGTTTCCATGGGCCTGGGCCCGATCCAGGCGATCTACCAGGCGCGCTTCATGAAGTACCTGGAAGCCCGTGGCTTCATCCAGCCAGGCAAGCAGAAAGTCTGGTGCTTCATGGGCGACGGCGAGTGCGACGAGCCGGAATCCCTGGGCGCGATCTCCCTGGCCGGCCGCGAGAAGCTGGACAACCTGATCTTCGTCATCAACTGCAACCTGCAGCGCCTCGACGGCCCGGTTCGCGGCAACGCCAAGATCATCCAGGAACTCGAAGGCGTGTTCCGTGGTGCCCAGTGGAACGTCAACAAAGTCATCTGGGGCCGTTTCTGGGACCCACTGTTGGCCAAGGACGTCGACGGCATCCTGCAGCGTCGCATGGACGAAGTCATCGACGGCGAATACCAGAACTACAAGGCCAAGGACGGCGCGTTCGTCCGTGAGCACTTCTTCAACTCGCCTGAACTCAAGGCCATGGTTGCGGACCTGTCCGACGACGAGATCTGGAAGCTCAACCGTGGTGGCCACGACCCGTACAAGGTCTACGCGGCGTACCACCAGGCGGTCAACCACAAAGAACAACCGACTGTCATCCTGGCCAAGACCATCAAGGGTTATGGCACCGGTGCCGGCGAAGCGAAGAACACCGCGCATAACACCAAGAAGGTCGATGTCGAGAGCTTGAAGCTGTTCCGCGACCGCTTCGACATTCCGGTCAAGGACAGCGAGCTGGAAAACCTGCCGTTCTTCAAGCCCGAAGAAGGCAGCGCCGAAGCCCGCTACCTGGCCGAGCGCCGCGCAGCCCTGGGCGGTTTCGTGCCACAGCGCCGCGCCAAGAGCTTCAGCATCCCGACCCCGCCACTGGAAACCCTCAAGGCGATCCTGGACGGCTCGGGCGACCGTGAAATCTCCACCACCATGGCCTTCGTGCGGATCCTCGCGCAACTGGTCAAGGACAAGGAAATCGGCCAGCGCATCGTCCCGATCATCCCGGACGAAGCCCGTACCTTCGGTATGGAAGGCATGTTCCGCCAGTTGGGCATCTACTCGTCCGTCGGCCAGCTCTACGAGCCAGTCGATAAAGACCAGGTGATGTTCTACAAGGAAGACAAGAAGGGCCAGATCCTCGAGGAAGGCATCAACGAAGCGGGCGCCATGAGCTCCTTCATTGCGGCCGGTACTTCGTACTCCAGCCACAACCAGCCGATGCTGCCGTTCTACATCTTCTACTCGATGTTCGGCTTCCAGCGTATCGGCGACCTGGCCTGGGCCGCTGGCGACAGCCGTACCCGTGGCTTCCTCATCGGCGGCACTGCCGGCCGCACCACCCTCAACGGTGAAGGCCTGCAGCACGAAGACGGCCACAGCCACATGCTGGCCGGGACCATCCCGAACTGCCGCACCTATGATCCGACCTACGGCTACGAGCTGGCGGTGATCATCCAGGACGGCATGAAGAAGATGACCGAAGAGCAGCAGGACGTCTTCTACTACATCACCGTGATGAACGAGTCCTACCAGCAGCCAGCCATGCCGGCCGGCGTGGAGGCAGGCATCGTCAAGGGCATGTACCTGCTCGAAGAAGACACCCGCGAAGCTGCGCACCACGTGCAACTGATGGGCTCCGGCACCATCCTGCGCGAAGTGCGTGAAGCAGCGAAGATCCTGCGTGAAGAGTTCAACGTTGGCGCCGACGTCTGGAGCGTCACCAGCTTCAACGAGCTGCGTCGCGACGGCTTGGCCGTAGAGCGCAGCAACCGCCTGCACCCTGGCCAGAAGCCAAAGTTGAGCTACGTCGAAGAATGCCTGAACGGCCGCAAAGGTCCGGTCATCGCCTCCACCGACTACATGAAGCTGTTCGCCGAGCAGATCCGCCAGTGGGTTCCTTCCAAGGAATTCAAAGTGCTGGGCACCGACGGTTTCGGCCGTAGCGACAGCCGCAAGAAGCTGCGTCACTTCTTCGAAGTCGACCGTAAGTTCGTTGTGTTGGCAGCCCTGGAAGCCCTGGCTGACCGTGGCGATATCGAACCTAAAGTGGTGGCCGAAGCCATCGCCAAGTTCGGCATCGATCCAGAAAAACGCAACCCACTGGACTGCTGAGGAGAATTTTCGTGAGCGAACTCATTCGCGTACCTGACATCGGCAGCGGTGAAGGTGAAGTAATTGAACTGTTTGTGAAGGTCGGCGACCGTATCGAAGCCGACCAGAGCATCCTGACGCTTGAGTCGGACAAGGCCAGCATGGAAGTGCCTGCGCCGAAGGCCGGTGTGATCAAGAGCCTGAAAGTGAAGCTGGGCGATCGCCTGAAAGAAGGCGACGAACTGCTGGAGCTGGAAGTCGAGGGCGCCGCTGCGGCGCCTGAAGCGGCCGCCCCTGCTGCTGCCCCGGCAGCGGCTGAAAAGCCTGCCGCCGCGCCGGCTGCCGAAGCGGCTCCCGCTCCAGCCGCCGCGCCTGCCGCTGCCACGGTCCAGGACATTCACGTCCCGGACATCGGTTCGTCGGGCAAGGCCAAGATCATCGAAGTCCTGGTCAAGGCCGGCGACACCGTCGAAGCCGACCAGTCGCTGATCACCCTGGAATCCGACAAGGCCAGCATGGAAATCCCTTCGCCAGCCGCCGGCGTGGTGGAAAGCGTCGAGGTCAAGCTGGAAGACGAAGTCGGCACTGGCGACCTGATCCTGAAGCTGAAAGTAGCGGGTGCCTCGGCACCTGCCGCACCAGCCCAGGCCGCTGCGCCGGCCGCCAAGGCTGAAGCAGCACCAGCGCCAGCCGCCGCGCCTGCGGCCAAGGCCGAAGCAGCGCCTGCGCCTGCCCCTGTCGCCGCCGCGCCTGCGCCTAGCGGTGCCAAGGTGCACGCCGGCCCTGCGGTGCGTCAGCTGGCCCGTGAATTCGGTGTCGAGTTGTCGGCCGTCGGCCCAAGCGGTCCTCACGGTCGCGTGCTGAAGGAAGACGTGCAGGCCTACGTCAAGGCCATGATGCAGAAGGCCAAGAACGCTCCAGCCGAAGGCGCCACCGGCGGCGCGGGCATCCCGCCGATCCCGGCGGTGGACTTCAGCCGCTTCGGCGAAACCGAAGAAGTGGCCATGACTCGCCTGATGCAGATCGGCGCGTCGAGCCTGCATCGCAGCTGGCTGAACATCCCGCACGTGACTCAGTTCGACCAGGCTGACATCACCGAGCTGGAAGCTTTCCGCGTCGCGCAGAAAGCCGTGGCGGAAAAGGCCGGCGTCAAGCTGACCGTACTGCCGCTGCTGCTCAAGGCCTGTGCGCACCTGCTCAAGGAACTGCCGGACTTCAACGCCTCCCTGGCCCCAAGCGGCAAGGCGGTGATCCGCAAGAAATACGTGCACATCGGCTTTGCCGTCGACACCCCGGAAGGCCTGCTGGTACCGGTCATCCGCAACGTCGACCAGAAGAGCCTGCTGCAACTGGCTGCCGAAGCCGCTGCCCTGGCCGAAAAAGCCCGGAGCAAGAAGCTCACCGCCGACGACATGCAGGGCGCCTGCTTCACCATCTCCAGCCTCGGCCACATTGGCGGCACCGGCTTCACGCCGATCGTCAACGCGCCGGAAGTGGCGATCCTGGGCGTTTCCAAGGCAACTATCCAGCCAGTCTGGGACGGCAAGGCCTTCCAGCCGAAGCTGATGCTGCCACTGTCGCTGTCCTACGATCACCGTGTGATCAACGGCGCCGCCGCCGCGCGCTTCACCAAGCGCTTGAGCGACTTGCTGGGCGATATCCGTACCATCCTGCTGTAACACCGAAAGGCCCTCTTCGCGGAGGGCCGTTCGGCAGTCGTTTTCCGAGCGCCACGCTCGTACCTCAACCCCGCCCATTTGGCGGGGCTTTTTTTGGGTTGGATAAAACTGTCTTATCCAACCACGACTTTTCCTACTCCGTTACGCAACAAGACCTACTTCTTCTATTAGCCATTGCCCACAACAGACGCCCCCTCCCCTCTAACTCTTTATCGCGCGCAACGCTTTAGCATAGTTCCGACCGCCTACTAACAGCCCTCAACCACCAAACACTTCTTATAACTTCGAATGGATTCGAACATGTTAAAGCCTACTGTCGGCCCTCTTCTTGGCCATACAACAACCGATCACGCGCGTGTATTTCTACGAGGCGATAAAGACAATAACAATCCCGTCTTCGCCGGCATTCGCTACAGGCGAAAAGGCGACATCGCCTGGTCAAGAGGAAAGTTTGTCCGACTGTTTTCCTACCGCGACTTTTCCGCCGTCATCGTATTGAAAGGTCTCCAGTCCAATACCGCTTATGAATACCAGGCCGGCTGGAAATCCACCTTGAGCCCGGCCCATACCGTCGAAACCATCCTGGAATTACCATTGCAATGGCCCAAGGACGTTTATCAACTGCGCACACCACCCGACAAGAGCGACGCAGCGCGCAGCTATATCGTCGGCTCTTGCCGATACCTTCGGATCACCGCTGGCGTCCCATCGCGACCAGCGCTGGGGGACCGCACGTTCGCCGGCATCAACCGAATCGTCGAACAGGCCGATCCGCCAATCAGCGCCGTGCTGATGACCGGAGACCAGGTTTATCTCGACGACTTGAACATCATTGCCCCGGACCGCAGCCACAAGGACATGTTATTCAAATACCGCACGGCGTTTTCCCAACCCCACATAAAGAAGTTGATGTCCAGCGTTCCCACTTACATGATGCTCGACGATCATGAAATAGAAGACAACTGGCCGACCAACAGAAACAAGAACGATGAATCACTTTATGCAAATGCCCTGGACGCCTATGAGACTTATCAAGCCAGCCATAGCCCGGCCCATGAACTTTTAAGCGACGGCACGCTAAGCCAAGCCCTGCCCCGTTATTGGTATTTATTTGCCCACGGCGATATCGAATGGTTCGTGACCGACAGTCGGACTCGCCGCAACCTGTCGATGGAAGACCGGCGCATCCTGGATGCCGAACAGGAACAATCGCTGCTCGACTGGCTGATCAACAGCACCGCCCGCGTCAAGTTCGTCGTCACCAGCGTCATGTTCTACCCCGACCGTCGACTCAATGGCGGGGACGCCTGGCAGACCTTTCCGGCGCAGCGCCTGCGACTGCTGGAGGCCATCCGCAGCCATCGAATCAAGAACGTGATTTTCGTGTCTGGTGACGTGCATGGCTCCCTGACGAGCCTGTTGGCGCATAGCCAGGATCCTGACTTCCAGGTTCATACCATCGTTTCGTCGCCGTTTTGCAACAGCAAGCTGCTGCCCTACGCCAAGGCCTCGACTTTTATTTTTGGTAAACCCATGGCCCGGGCTCCAAGCGGTGAGTACCAATATGAACTGACCAGCAAGGTGATCAGCCAGGACAACTTCGCTCAGCTGAAAGTCACGGCCCAGAGCGTTCAGGTAACGTTTCATGACCGTGACGGCGCTCCGTTGGAGGTCGTCGATATACCGCTGCGCTGATCGGCGGCAGGCCAATGAATACCTCTGATCGGTTGGCAACTGGAGAAATCCCTTTGTCGGCCGATAAAAGGTTTATAGCACTTGGCCTTCATGTCTCTTGTCAGCCAGGGCCGCAATGATGCAACCTTGCGGCAATCCGTAATGACGAGGGCGTCAGCCCGGCGCGATCAGCATTTTCGAAGCGAGTTTCCCCATGAAAAGCCAACCCGATGCCGCCAGCCGTATGGCGGCCGAGGTAGTGACGCAGTTACCGGTGCCCTCGCGGCTCGGTATGCTGCGTTTCGAACGGCTGAATGAAGCAAGCTGGGCGCTGCTGTTCCTCGACCCCAACTGCGAACGCTACTTCGGCTTGCCGGCCGTGGAACTGTGCTCACTGGTCAGTTCGCCATACGCCAGCCTGATGGAGCCGGAAGCGCGCTATCAGTTGCATGACGCAATCCAGCAGCAACTGGCCCAGGCGTCCCACTACCTGATCCGCTATACGCTGCACACCGCCAAGGGGCCGATGAACCTGCTGGAGACCGGTGAGGCCTACAGGCAGCACAATCGTCACCTGCTGCGCGGTTATCTGTTGGTCGTCGACGACCTGCTGCAAGACGAGCCGTCCTTGCCGGCCGTCGATCTGGAAACCCAGAACTCACGACTGCAGATTGCCCTGGAACTGAACCAGCGCGCCCAGCAGGAACAGCTCCAGCACCTGGACCGGGTCCGCGCCCAACAAGACTTGATCCTGCTGCTGACCCGCCAGCGCTACAGCGCCAACAACTCGCTGCAAGAGGCCGCCGAGCTGATTACCCGCAGCGCCTGCGATATCTACCAGATCGACTGCGCAAGCATCTGGAACCTGGAAGACGGCAAACTGGTGCCGATCTCGGCCTATAACCGCGCCTCCCAGGACTACTTCCTTCCGGATGTCATCAACGCCAACGACTTTCCAAATTACATGGAGGCACTGCAGACCTGCCGAGCCATCGATGCGCACAATGCGATGCGCGACCCGCGCACCCGGGAAATGGCCGAGAACCTGCGGGCCCGCGACGTCAACGCCATTCTCGACGCCAGCATCCGGATCGATGGCCAGGTGGTCGGCGTCCTATGCCTGGAACAAGTGGGCGTCACCCGCGCCTGGCAGTCGGACGAAATCGCCTTCGCCGGCGAACTGGCAGACCAATTCGCCCAGGTCATCAACAACCACAACCGCCGCACCGCCACCAGCGCCCTGCATCTGTTCCAGCGCGCCGTGGAACAGAGCGCCAATGCGTTCCTGCTGGTCAACTGCGACGGCGTGGTGGAATACGTCAACCCGAGCTTCACCGCCATCACCCAGTACACCACCGAGGAGGTCCACGGCCAACGGCTGTCCGAGCTGCCAGCCTTGGAGAATCTCAGCGAGCTGCTGTTCGATGCGCCCTCAGCCCTGGCCCAGAGCAATAGCTGGCAGGGCGAATTCAAGAGTCGGCGCAAGAACCTCGAACCCTACTGGGGCCAGCTGTCGATTTCCAAGGTCTATGGCGACAACCGCGAACTGACGCACTACATCGGCATCTACGAAGACATCACCCAGACCAAACTGGCCCAGCAGCGCATCGAGCGCCTGGCCTATACCGACAACCTGACCAACCTGGGCAACCGACCGGCGTTCATTCGCAACCTCGATGAACGCTTCGCCCGGGACAGCGACTCGCCCATCAGCCTGCTGCTGGTGGACATCGACAACTTCAAGCGCATCAACGACAGCCTCGGCCACCAGACCGGCGACAAACTGCTGATCAGCCTGGCCCGGCGCCTGCGCAACAGCCTGAGCCCCAGCGGCAGCCTGGCGCGCTTCGCCAGTAACGAATTCGCGGTACTGCTGGACGACACCGACCTCGAGGCCGGGCAACAGATCGCCAGCCAGTTGCTGATGACACTCGATAAGCCGATGTTCGTCGATAACCAATTGATCAGCGTGACCGGCTCCGTGGGCCTGGCCTGCGCGCCGCTGCACGGTCGCGACCCGCAGACGCTGATGCGCAACGCCGGCCTCGCCCTGCACAAGGCCAAGGCCAACGGCAAGCATCAGGTCCAGGTGTTCACCGAGGCCCTGAACGCCGAGGCCAGTTACAAGCTGTTCGTGGAAAACAACCTGCGCCGGGCCCTGACTCAGAATGAACTGGATGTCTTCTACCAGCCCAAGCTCTGCCTGCGCAGCGGTCGCCTGCTGGGCATGGAGGCGCTGCTGCGCTGGAACCACCCAGAGAAGGGCATGATCCGCCCGGACCAGTTCATCAGCGTGGCCGAAGAAACCGGCCTGATCATCCCCATCGGCAAATGGATCGCCCGCCAGGCCTGCCGTATGAGCAAACAGCTGACCGCCGCCGGCCTGGGCAACCTGCAAGTGGCGATCAACTTGTCACCCAAGCAGTTTTCCGATCCGGACCTGGTGGCCTCGATTGCCAGCATCCTCAAGGAAGAACAATTGCCCGCGCGGTTGCTGGAGCTGGAACTGACCGAAGGCCTGCTGCTCGAAGCGACCGAAGACACCCACCTGCAGCTCGACCAGCTCAAGCGCCTGGGCCTGACCCTGGCGATGGATGACTTCGGCACCGGTTATTCGTCCTTGAGCTATCTGAAGAAATTCCCGATCGACATCATCAAGATCGATCGCAGCTTCATCCATGAGATCCCGGACAACCAGGACGACATGGAAATCACCTCCGCGGTGATCGCCATGGCCCACAACCTGAAACTCAAGGTCGTGGCCGAAGGCATCGAAACCGCCCAGCAGCTCGCCTTCCTGCGCCGCCATCGCTGCGACGTCGGCCAAGGCTACCTCTTCGACCGGCCGATCCCCGGCACAGAGCTTATCGAGAAGCTCAAGCGCTACCCGCGCGGCCCGCTGGTCTGACAGTCGCTTATAGCTTGCGGCGGCTTTTCTGAGGCACACTGACGGTCTATTTCGCTCAACTCAATCTGACTGAGAGGACTGATGATGGTCTTGCGCTCGGAAATCCTGGTGAACAAAAACGTGCTCCCTACTCCCGATCAAGCTCTTCCCGGCCGTGAAACCCCGATGGCCGTGCCGGAAAAACACTTCGTCCACGACGCGCCGCTGCTGGGCCCGTTTGCCATGGACGTGGATTTCGCCATCTTCGGCCTCGGCTGCTTCTGGGGCGCGGAGCGCAAGTTCTGGCAACGTGAAGGCGTGGTCAGTACCGCAGTGGGTTATGCGGGCGGCTTTACGCCGAACCCGACGTATGAGGAGGTCTGCTCGGGCCTGACCGGCCACAGCGAAGTGGTGCTGGTGGTCTACGAGCCGGCGAAGGTCAGCTACGAGCAGCTTCTGAAAATGTTCTGGGAACTGCACAACCCGACCCAGGGCATGCGCCAGGGAAATGACATTGGCACCCAATATCGCTCGGTGATCTATTGCACCACGCCCGAGCAACTGGAAGCGGCGAAGAACAGCAAAGACGTGTTCCAGGCTGAGCTGAACAAGGCCGGTAAAGGCGAAATCACTACCGAAATCGACGAAGCGCCGACGTTCTACTTTGCCGAGGCGTATCACCAGCAATACCTGGCCAAGAACCCTGAGGGGTATTGCGGGATTGGCGGCACGGGCGTGACTTGCCCGATCTGACGTTCTGGTCCTGAAAAGCTTCGCGAGCAAGCCCGCTCCCACAGGTCCGGTGGCGTACACAACTCTTGCGTACGCCTCAGATCCCCATGTGGGAGCGAGCTTGCTCGCGATAGCGGTGGATCTGGGGCGGTGATGTTGGATGTGCCGCCGCCATCGCGAGCAAGCTCGCTCCCACAGGGGCCCGGGGCGGACACAGATGTTGCGTACACCTCGACACCCCATGTGGGAGCGGGCTTGCTCGCGAAGGCGTCCTGCCTGACGACCTGAATGCATCGGCTCAGCGATCAGCTTTCAGCGATCAACCAATCCATCTGCCAGCCACCCTGGGTCTGCCCAAGCTTCTTCGACAACCACGGCAGCAACTCACGCAACTCTTCCTCAAGCCCCCATGGCGGGTTGGCGATGGCCAGGCCGGAGCCGTTCAGGCTGTTGGGCGTGGCCAACGGATGCACGAGCAACTCCACCCGCAACAACTTCGGCGCGCCTGTGCCCGCCAGGTCCTGATAGAAACGACGCAACATGCGTTGGTCTTTCACGGGATACCAGATCGCCGCCACCGTCTGGCGCATCCGGCCGACGGCCTCCTTGAGCGAGGCGGCGCAGCGCTGCATCTCATCCAGCTGTTCAAACGGCGGATCGATCAACATCAGCGCGCGCTTCTCTGCCACCGGCAGCAACGCACGAGGAACGTGCCAGCCTTCGCCCAGATGCACCGCCACGCGACGATCACCCTTCATGTTGTCCTTGAGCAGCACGCCGTCCTCCGGATGCTTCTCGTTGAGCAACACCCGATCCTGCGACCGGGTCAGGCGCCGCGCCAGCTCCGGTGAGCCCGGGTAATAGCGCAACTGGCCGTCCGGGTTCATCTCGTGCAGCACCTTCATGTAATCGGCGGTCAGGGGCGGCAGATCGTCCTGATCCCATAACCGCGCGATGCCTTCCAGGTATTCACCGGTGCGATTGGCCTGGTCGCCCTGCAAATCGTAAAGCCCGATGCCCGCGTGAGTATCGAGATAGGCGAAGGGCTGTTCCTTGCGCGACATCAAGGCGATGAGGCGAGTCAAGGTCAGGTGTTTGAACACATCGGCGTGATTGCCGGCGTGGAAGGCGTGGCGATAATTCATGGCGGCTCCTGCGAAGGGCGACGAGTTTACCTTGAAGCGCGTCGAACGTCAGGGGTTCGCGGCCGAGCGGCAGAACCGCCCGCCGTGGCGAGGGAGCTTGCTCCCGCTGGGCTGCGCAGCAGCCCCTTTTCCATCCGGCCGCCCGCTACCGATCCGAACCTACACCGTCCTACACTCATCCCCTATCGGAACTACAACGGAAGGCTACAGTGCCTTGCGCCGTTGCCTACAACTAAGCCAGAATCCGCCGGCTTGTGCGCCTTGGAGGCCACCGGTACTTTGATTCCGTCACTGCCCATCAGTGATCGGGTTTAGTAGCTCGGTATTCCAAGGTGCTCACCGCTCCATTCAGCTGGGTGTTTTTTACCTGTGCTCAATGGTGGCTGTGCGCAGGGCGCCCTCGGGCGCGCCGGTTCCTTGGATCCCCGGTCTACTAACCTGCGTACAGCTGCCGCCCATCTCGTTTAGTAGCGGATTGGCAGTGGCTCCAACTTAAGGATCCAAGACTATGTCCAAGCCAACGCCGAATCCCCCGAAAGACCACATTTCCCGCACTCAATCGACCAACGCCAAGAAACTCGACGAAGCCGCCACCCGCGCCCTGGACTATTACCTGAAGCCAAAAGCTGAGAAAAAAATGTCCAACACCCCTGATACCCTTTTCGTCATCGCCCCTGACATCGACGCCGAATGCCTGCTCGCCAACCTCAGCGAAACCCTGGCCTCGGCCAACGCCATGGTCAGCGACCTGGCCTTCGACCTGGACGGTTCCCGACGACATATCGCGCTGGGGGTGCAACAGATGATCGAGTTGAGCCAGTTGCTGGCGAACCGGGCATTGGATGTGGTTGACCCGAGATAGGGTCTGCGGTCCTGGGTTTGCTCGATAACAAATGGACAAACCCAGGCAGCTATATGGCGCGAGTGGGATTCAGTGAATCGACACGTACCCGGACAGGAGCAACAAAAACCCAGCCCGCGCGTGATATAGAAATCGGATCGACACGGCAGCAAGCCCCCTCCCACCGAACCGAACTATCACCGAACCCAACCTACCCATTTGCCTAATCCGGTCATGGAAAACAGGAAAAAACCATTAACCAGCCCAACTAAATAAATAAACTGTATCTTTCGTCTCAATCGCGCTGAAAACTCCTTGCAATCCTCGCAATCCAACTCACCACTCTTCAAAGCGCGCGATGAGAACAGAAGAGTAGCACCCACGCTGATCATCAAAAAAAAACCGGGAGCAAGGATCTCTACCATTAAATATCCTTCGCGACAAAAAGAACCTGCTCCGGCTAAAACCAGAAACGATCTCATCCATTCGAAAATATGAAAAATACAATAACAGGACGACGACTATAAGCTCTACCAACATAATTATTCCGACGCTCAGGAAATACAGTAATTCAATATCGCTTCTCACCAGTAAGTACCTCCCTGGGATCTGCCTGCTTCATCATCGAGCCCCTTCCTCACCCTGAGATACTAGTCACACCGGCTGGCCCAATGTCGTTATTCCATTACTCGCGCTTGGCATCGGATTATTTCAGCCAACCTGCCACTACCCCAACCACACCTACACCCAATAAAAATACGGCTCCCACCAACCCCACTGAGTAAAGAAACCTAACCACCCTGAGCAGGCTTTTTGGAAAATATATAAAATCCTCTCGACTCAACTCGCCTTGTTTGATTGCTCGCTCAGGAAACAGCAAGAAAGCACCGACACTTAACATCGTAAAGTAGTCACCAAGCACTCCTTCACCCACCGCCGTCCGCCTCCGCCTTAGACCGCTTGAGCTGTGCAGCGCCCCAAACACCTCATCCTTTCGAAAGAAAACCAAATATATTTGCCCAACGAAAAATACCGCACCCAGCAAAAAAATCCCTCCTCCCGCGACAAGCAAAAAATTAGTTTCCTGCTCACTTCTCATTTGGTTATTCCATCGTAAATAATCTCTCCGGCGCCTTCTCCGACATCGGCCATCCACTTGATTTTTTGAATATACAAACTACGACTTAAATTCCTTAGCAACTCATTCATTCGAAAAAATATCAGATACAAGCCACAGAACACAACGACTAAAGTTGAAGCCAAAACAAACACCCAGAACAATGCATAAATTTCTTTTTGCGCACTCATCCAGCCTCCACCCGCTACGTCTCCAAGTTTTTTCCAGCTTCCATAACTGAACAGCGGACGTTTATGGCTTTAATATCCAACCCATATTTTTCCCGACCTCAACTAATAGATACATCAATCCCAACAGGAAAATTGCACCCAACGTACCCCCCCTAAACAGCCAAACAATTTTTCTGGGCAACTCATTGAAATCTTGTTGGTCTAACAGTCCCTTTTTTATCTGTCCGCTCGGAAACGTAACCATTGCAGACATAATAGCCAGTATTAAAAAGCCCCCCCAGAACGTCCCCAAAAGCCAGCGCATGGAACTAATCGCTTTAGACCGCTTAAAAAAACACATAAAAACAGCCAGTCGAAATGCAGCCAAATAAAAATAGACACCTGCAACAAACAGAATAATAAAACCCACCAAAACGAGTGCAACCTTATAAGCATCAACCCAAAGAGCCATTACTTATTAGCCTCGTATATTATTTCGCCAATTCCTTCTCCTGCCATCGCCCCTATTTCTCCGCCCACTAATGTTGACGATCCAACAACGATGGCACAAATAACTCCTCCCCATCCAAGCGAGCCGGCCCCAATAGCAACACAAACGCCGGCTCCACCTAGAGTGCCTACAGCGCCACCCCCAAGCGCACCACTAAACTTCCCAGCCTCAGTAAACTTAACCCGCTCACATTCCTCCGCACTGCCCACCCGACACGTCTCCTTCACCTTCAACCCCCAAGCCGCCGCCCCCAACCCAATTCCAATCCACCCCCCAGCCTTGATGTACTTACTGGCCCGACTCACCCCCTCGATATGCGTTGCATACCCCGGAATCCCACCCGCCACCCCAGCCTTGCTCCAGTGATGCACCAGGCTGCGATTGGAAATCCCCAGCGCACTCTTGAGCTTTGGATGGCTGGGAATGCCCGTGCCCTTGCGCACCAACGGCCCGAGGCTGTTGTCGATTTGGCCCATCAGGCGTTTGCGTTCGGCGAAGAAGTCGGCGCCTTGCAACTTCCCGTGTTTGTCAAAGGTGCGCTGGTGCAGTTGTTCCAGCTCCACCATGTTGCTTTTCAAGCTGCCCAGGTGCTGGCCGAACATGGCTGCGCCGATGCCCACCGAGGTGGACCCTTTGTTGCGGATTCAAGCGGTTGAAGTTGGACGGGAGCGAGACACCTGACTCCATGAACAACCACCGCTCCAGTTCCGAGCGGGGCATGGCCCGTTCGACGATGTGGAAACCCGGTTCTACGCTTTTTGCCGAGTCCGGCGCTGGGGCCTGGCGCTTGGACTGCCCACCGGGCGGCGACAGGTCGCAGGCGCCATCCTTGCAGCACTCGCACTCCTCGCAGAACGGTGCGGGGCTTTTCAAGCTTTGGATCTGGGCGTGAGAGAGGCGCGGGGCTGGGGCCGCGGCGAGTTTTTCCAGGGCACCCGGCGCAACGGGGTCGGCGCTCGTTGCGACCATCGGCGCTCCGCCGACCTGGATCGGCACGCTGCTGAAGATTCCGCCCGGGCCGATGTTGATCCAGTGCCCGCCGGCCTGGACGGTCGCGCTGGCACCCGCCTCCAGCACGACTTGCTGACCAGCGCTGACACTGAATCCCCCGGCGGCGTTGAGGGCCTGGTTGGCGACGCGGATGTGCCGATCGCCGGTCACCATCAGGTGATCGTCCTGGCGAACTTCAACCTGGCGTCGACCTTCAGTGGTGCGCTGCTCGCCGCCCTTGAGTTCGTGCCGGGACAAACCACTGACAACGATGCTGCGCTCATGATCGACCTGCACACGCTGGTCATGCAGCACATGCTGGGTCCAGTTGCGCTGCGCCCGCAGGTAGATTTCCTCGGCGCCCTTGCGGTCTTCGATGCGCAATTCGTTGTAGCCACCGCCGCCGGGGCTGCTCTGGCTGCGCAGGATACTGCGAGTCTTGTCCGCCGGCAGGTCGAGGGGCACCGGGTTGGCACCGTTTGGCAAGCAGCCCACCACCAACGGTTTGTCGACGTCGCCGTCCATGAACCCGACAAGGACCTCCATCCCTACCCGAGGGATCATCACACTGCCATAGCGATCGTGCGCCCAACCGGTCGCCACGCGTAGCCAACAACTGGAATGCTCGTCGCGCTCGCCGTCACGGTCCCAGACCAGTTGCACCTTGACCCGCCCGAACTCATCGCAATGGATCTCGCTGTCCACCGGTCCCGTCACCACCGCCGGCTGGAAACCGTTGACGGACGGCTTCTTGTGCTGCAACGGCGGACGAAAGAAAACCTCCCACGGCGTTGCGAGGAAGGCGTTGCGGTAGCCTTGGAACTCATCCCGGCCGGCGGAGGCGGTTTCTTCCAGCACTTGCGGTTGTCGACCATGGTGATCGACCTGCGTCAGCAACCACAGGTCGTTCCATTGCGTGCGCGGGTGCTCTTTGATGCGCATGAAATGCCCGCTGACAAAAGCGCTGTCATCGCAGTCGCCCTCTGCCAGGTGCCCGTCGGCGCCATGCCGTTCGAGGGTCCGCCGGACCGAATGCTTGCCATCGTCGCGGTCGGTGAACTGACCTGGGTAGTGATAGTTTTCCAGCGTCGGAAGTCTCTGGCTGTCGAAATTGGCCTGCAATAGCAGGCCAGGCTTGCGAAAGTCATAGCCGCGCAATGTCACGGCCGTGGTGCCGGTCTGGAGCCGCACCGCCAAGCGCTTGATGGCCGGCTCGACGGCGGCCATGCCACTGCCAGGCAGATACAACGTGGATTCGGGCAAGCGCGAGAACACCGTCTGGTCATCACCGAACACCAGCAGATGGCCGTCAGGGCTGTGGCGGAAGTGGTAATGAATGCCGACTTCGGCGCAAAGACGCTCAATGAAAACCAGGTCGCTTTCGCCGTACTGCACGCAATATTCACGCTCGGGATATTGTCCGCCAAGGCTGAACTGGAAGGCATCGGCCAGGATGCCGTGGTCCTTCAGAACGAGGGCCACGATATCCGGCACGCTCAGGTGCTGGAAAATCCGTTGGTTGATGCGATGACGCAAGTACGCCAGGCGAGGCACCAGCGTGATTTGATAGCGGGTCAGCCGCTTGCCCGAGTCGCCTTGGGCCACAGCATAGACCTGGCCGTGAATGCCACCGCCCCGGTCATCGAAGCCCAGGAAAGCCTGGCGATGAAGCAGTTCCTCCAGCGGCAGGTCAGGCCGCTCGCTGACCAGCTCCAACTCGAAGCAGTAAGGCTGGCTGATGGCTTCCTTGCCTTTGAACTCAAGCACCTTGAGGTCGTTTGGCCCGCTGTCGAGCGTCAGCGTGAAACGCGGTAGGTTGGCAGGCGCGAACATCCGATGTGCCTCTGCGAAATAAAGGCGGGCGATTGTGCATGACTCATTGAGCGAGTTGACCGGATGTCATGAAAAACAGATTTCCCCTACATCCAAGAGGCTAAAAGCTGCGGAGCGCGTTGCAATTTCTGATAGACACGCCTGCCTAAAGTCTTCTTACGAAAGAATCAGCGGCTTCTTACAAGACAGCGGGCCTTGTATCGCGCAAAGCCGTGATAACGTCCCTCCGTCGTAAAAAGCCAAGGACGCACCCCATGACAATCCGCTACACGAAAATCGCAATGATCCTGGCACTTGCCGCTTTCGCCTTCCTGACTGTGTTCAACAATGTCACGGACTACAGCTCCAACTTCAATTTCGTCCAGCATGTGCTGAGCATGGACACCACCTTTCCCGACAATGCCGCCCGGTATCGCACCATCGACGAGCCCTGGATGTGGCACGGTGCTTATTGGCTGATCATCCTCGGCGAAGCGATGACCACGGTGTTGCTGGCCTACGGCGCGCTGAAACTCTGGCGGGCACGCAGGGCGGATGGCCTGGCTTTCAATCAAGCCAAGGGGTGCGCCGTCGTCGGGCTCACGGTGGGATTCTTCGTCTGGTTTTTCGGCTTCATGGTCGTCGGCGGCGAGTGGTTCCTGATGTGGCAATCCGAGACCTGGAATGGCCAGGATGCTGCGTTCAGGTTCTACATGGCGCTGTTGGGCGTGCTGATCTTTCTCAACCAACCCGATACCTCGGACCGTCAGCCATAAAAAACGGCCCGTTTCCAATGGAGACGGGCCGTTTTTCAGTGCCTTGGGCGAACCATTACAGGCTCGCCAAGAGCCTTACTGATTCAAGCGGAAATCTTTCTCGGCCGCTTCGAAGCGCTGCAGCATGCCGGTGGTAGGCGTGCCCATCTTGCTGACGAAATAGATGGCCAGGCTGGCGAAGATAAAGCCCGGGATAATTTCGTACAGGCCCAGCAGCTCGAAATGCTTCCAGACGACGACGGTGATTGCACCGACCAGAATACCGGCCAGGGCACCGTTGCGCGTCATGTTCTTCCAGATCACGGAGATCAGGACCACCGGACCGAAGGCCGCACCGAAACCAGCCCAGGCGTAGCTCACCAGGCCCAGTACGCGGTTTTGCGGATTGGCGGCCAGGGCGATGGCGATCAGCGCCACCAACAGCACCATGGCGCGGCCGACCCACACCAGCTCCACCTGGGATGCACTCTTGCGCAAGAAGGTCTTGTAGAAGTCTTCGGTCAGTGCGCTGGAGCACACCAGCAACTGGCAGCTCAGGGTGCTCATGACGGCAGCCAGGATGGCGGACAGCAGCACGCCGGCAACCCATGGGTTGAACAGGATTTTCGCCAGTTCGATGAACACGCGCTCAGGGTTTTCGGTCACAGGACCGGCCAGTTCAGGATGCGCCGAGAAATACGCGATACCGAAGAAGCCGACGGCCACGGTGCCGCCCAGGCACAGGATCATCCAGGCCATGGAGATGCGACGCGCCTTGGCGATCGACTTGACCGAGTCTGCCGCCATGAAGCGCGCCAGGATGTGCGGTTGGCCGAAGTAGCCCAGGCCCCAGCCCATCAGCGAGATGATGCCGATGAAGGTGGTGTTTTTCAGCATGTCGAACGAAGTCGGATCTTTCGCTTCGATGGCCAGGAACGTGGTATCGACGCCGCCAGTGGCCAGCAGCACGATGATCGGCGTGAGGATCAAGGCAAAGATCATCAGCGTGGCTTGTACGGTATCCGTCCAGCTCACGGCCAGGAAACCACCGATGAAGGTGTAGGCGATGGTCGCGGCGGCACCGGCCCACAGCGCGGTCTCGTAGGACATGCCGAAGGTGCTTTCGAACAAGCGGGCACCGGCGACGATGCCGGACGCGCAATAGATGGTGAAGAACACCAGGATCACCACCGCAGAGATAATCCGCAGCAAGCCGCTGGTATCTTCAAAACGGCTGGAGAAATAGTCCGGCAGCGTCAGCGCATCACCGTTGTGCTCGGTCTGGACCCGCAGGCGACCGGCGACGAACAGCCAGTTCAAGTAGGCACCGATGATCAGGCCGATGGCGATCCAACTTTCCGACAGGCCGGACATGTAGATTGCGCCAGGCAAACCCATCAACAACCAGCCGCTCATGTCGGAAGCGCCGGCAGAAAGCGCCGTCACGACACTGCCAAGGCTGCGACCGCCGAGGATGTAATCGGAAAGGTTGTTGGTGGAGCGATAAGCCATCAGGCCGATCAGGACCATCGCTGCGATATAGATCACGAAGGTGATCAGGGTAGGATTGCTAACACTCATGAGTTACGCCCTGGCTTTGTTTTTATGGTGCGGTGGCAGTTGAAAGCGCCGACAACGCGAACGTTGTACTGACGTTTTGTGGACCCGCGAATTTATGACTGATGTTTCCCCAGGAAAGCCATCAGCCGATGCACCCCGACCCGAGCCGGTTGCACCTTGGCCGCGAATGCTATTCAACAAATCAAATTAGGTGCAACCAGTTTCGTTGAAATAAGTTGCACCCAGTCGGAATCTCCTTACAAACGTCGCGTTTTGCTCTCTTTTGGTGCAAAAACGCTTCACCTTTCAAACCAAGACGCACCAAGCAAGTGCAGGCATAGAGTCGCGCCCTATGCTTCCTGATGAGCTGCTCATTATTTCAACAAAAAACCGGTTGCACCCGGTTGCACCTCATTCATCCCGCAGCTAATCTTGCCGCCAGC
Organism: Pseudomonas alvandae; assembly: GCF_019141525.1. Lineage (GTDB taxonomy): Bacteria > Pseudomonadota > Gammaproteobacteria > Pseudomonadales > Pseudomonadaceae > Aquipseudomonas > Aquipseudomonas alvandae. The sequence goes on along the minus strand of NZ_CP077080.1, from coordinate 778,426 downwards.
TGATGCCACGCGGTACGTGGCAAACATGAGGATAAAAATATGGCTACCACCACCCTTGGGGTCAAACTCGACGACCCGACCCGCGAACGCCTCAAGGCGGCCGCAACCTCGATTGATCGCACGCCGCACTGGCTGATCAAACAGGCGATTTTCAATTACCTGGAAAAACTCGAGGGTGGTGCAACCCTGACCGAGCTGAACGGTTCCCCTCGCGCCGACAGCGATGACGCTGGCGACGTGCAGGTCGACCACGCTCACCAATGCTTCCTCGAATTTGCCGAGAGCATCCTGCCGCAATCGGTCTTGCGCGCTTCCATCACCGCCGCTTACCGTCGCCCGGAGCCGGAAGTGGTGCCGATGCTGATCGAGCAGGCCCGCCTGCCGGCCGAGATGGCCGAAGCCACCAACAAGCTGGCGGCTTCCATTGCAGAAAAACTGCGTAACCAGAAAAGTGCCGGCGGTCGTGCCGGTATTGTTCAGGGCTTGCTGCAGGAATTTTCCCTGTCGTCCCAGGAAGGCGTGGCCCTGATGTGCCTGGCCGAGGCGCTGCTGCGCATTCCGGACAAAGGCACCCGCGATGCGCTGATTCGCGACAAGATCAGTACCGGCAATTGGCAGCCGCACTTGGGTAACAGCCCATCGCTGTTCGTCAACGCCGCCACCTGGGGCCTGCTGCTGACCGGCAAGCTGGTCGCCACCCATAATGAAGCGGGCCTGACCTCTTCCCTGAGCCGCATCATCGGCAAGAGTGGCGAGCCGATGATCCGCAAGGGCGTCGACATGGCCATGCGCCTGATGGGCGAGCAGTTCGTCACCGGCGAAACCATCGCCGAGGCCCTGGCCAACGCGAGCAAGTTCGAAGCCAAGGGCTTCCGCTATTCCTACGACATGCTGGGTGAAGCCGCGCTCACCGAACATGACGCCCAGAAGTACCTGGCCTCGTACGAACAAGCCATCCATTCGATCGGCAAGGCGTCCCATGGCCGTGGGATTTATGAAGGCCCGGGCATTTCCATCAAGCTCTCGGCCCTGCACCCGCGCTACAGCCGCGCCCAGTACGAACGTGTGATGGACGAGCTGTACCCGCGCCTGCTGTCGCTGACCCTGCTGGCCAAGCAATACGACATCGGCCTCAACATCGACGCCGAAGAGGCCGACCGCCTCGAACTGTCCCTGGACCTGCTGGAGCGCCTGTGCTTCGAGCCGCAACTGACCGGCTGGAACGGCATCGGCTTCGTGATCCAGGCGTACCAGAAGCGTTGCCCGTACGTGATCGATTATGTGATCGACCTCGCTCGTCGCAGCCGTCACCGCCTGATGATTCGCCTGGTAAAAGGCGCGTACTGGGACAGCGAGATCAAGCGTGCCCAGGTCGAAGGCCTGGAAGGCTACCCGGTCTATACCCGCAAGGTGTACACCGACGTTTCCTACATTGCCTGCGCCCGCAAGTTGCTGTCGGTGCCGGAAGTCATCTACCCGCAATTCGCCACGCACAATGCCCACACTTTGTCGGCCATCTACCATATCGCTGGTCAGAACTATTACCCGGGCCAGTACGAATTCCAGTGCCTGCACGGCATGGGTGAACCGCTGTACGAACAGGTTGTAGGCAAGGTTTCCGAGGGCAAGCTGAACCGTCCGTGCCGCGTGTACGCTCCGGTCGGCACCCACGAAACGCTGCTGGCCTACCTGGTGCGTCGCCTGCTGGAAAATGGCGCCAACACCTCGTTCGTCAACCGCATCGCCGACCAGTCGATTTCCATCCAGGAACTGGTGGCCGATCCGGTGGCAAGCATCGAACAGATGGCAACACTGGAAGGCGGCTTCGGCCTGCCGCATCCGCGCATCCCGTTGCCGCGCGACCTGTACGGCAGCGAACGCGCCAACTCCAGCGGCATCGACCTGGCCAACGAACATCGCCTGGCCTCGTTGTCCTGCGCCCTGCTCGCCACCGCCCATAACGACTGGAAAGCCGCGCCGATACTCGGTTGCGCCGCCAGCGAAGAAACCCCGGCAGCGGTGCTGAACCCGTCCGATCACCGCGATGTGGTCGGCCATGTGCAGGAAGCCACGGTCGAGGACGTGGACAACGCGATCCAGTGCGCCCTCAACGCCGCACCGATCTGGCAGGCCACGCCGCCGGCCGAACGTGCCGCGATCCTGGAGCGTGCCGCCGACCTGATGGAAGGCGAGATCCAGCCGCTGATGGGCCTGCTGGCCCGCGAGGCTGGCAAGACCTTCGCCAACGCCATTGCCGAAGTGCGCGAAGCCGTGGACTTCCTGCGCTACTACGCGGTGCAGGCCCGCAACGATTTCACAAACGATGCCCACCGCCCACTGGGCCCGGTGGTCTGCATCAGCCCGTGGAACTTCCCGCTGGCAATTTTCAGCGGCCAAGTCGCCGCCGCACTGGCCGCCGGCAACCCGGTCCTGGCCAAGCCCGCCGAACAGACCCCATTGGTCGCGGCCCAGGCTGTGCGCCTGATGCTCGAAGCCGGTATTCCGGAAGGCGTCCTGCAACTGCTGCCGGGCCGCGGCGAAACCGTCGGTGCCCGCCTGGTGGGTGATGATCGCGTCAAAGGCGTGATGTTCACCGGCTCCACCGAAGTCGCTCGCCTGCTGCAACGCAACATCGCCGGTCGCCTGGACAACCAGGGCCGTCCTATCCCGCTGATCGCCGAGACCGGCGGCCAGAACGCCATGATCGTCGACTCCTCGGCCCTGACCGAACAAGTGGTCATCGACGTGGTGTCCTCGGCCTTCGACAGCGCCGGCCAACGTTGCTCGGCCCTGCGCGTGCTGTGCCTGCAGGAAGATTCCGCCGACCGCGTCATCGAAATGCTCAAGGGCGCCATGGCCGAATCGCGCCTCGGCAACCCGGAGCGCCTGTCCGTAGACATCGGCCCGGTAATCGATGCCGAGGCCAAGGCCGGCATCGAGAAACACATCCAGGCCATGCGCGACAAAGGTCGCACCGTGTACCAGATGGCGATTGCCGACAGCGACGAATGCAAGCGCGGCACCTTCGTGATGCCGACGCTGATCGAGCTGGAAAGCTTCGATGAGCTGCAACGCGAGATCTTCGGCCCGGTGCTGCACGTGGTTCGCTACAAGCGCAAGGAGCTGGATCAGTTGATCAATCAGATCAACGCCTCCGGCTACGGCTTGACCCTGGGCGTGCACACTCGCATCGACGAGACCATCGCCAAGGTCATCGACAATGTGCATGCCGGTAACGTCTACGTGAACCGCAACATCGTCGGCGCCGTGGTCGGTGTGCAGCCGTTCGGTGGCGAAGGCCTGTCGGGCACCGGTCCGAAGGCCGGCGGTCCGCTGTACCTGTACCGCCTGCTGTCGACCCGTCCTACCGATGCGATCCAGCAATCCTTCGTCCGTGGCGATGCTTTGGCCGCGCCGGACCTGCGTTTGCGCGACGCCATGAGCAAGCCGCTGACCGCCCTGCAAACCTGGGCCGACAGCCAGAAACTCGCCGAACTGAGCGCCCTGTGCGTGCAGTTCGCCGCGCAGTCGCAAAGCGGCATCACCCGTCAGCTCACCGGTCCGACCGGCGAACGCAACAGCTACGCCATCCTACCGCGCGAGCATGTGCTGTGCCTGGCGGACGTGGAAGGCGACCTGCTCACGCAACTGGCGGCCGTCCTGGCCGTGGGCGGCTCGGCCGTATGGCCGGAAACCGATACCAGCAAGGCCGTGTTCGCACGCTTGCCGAAGGACATCCAGGCGCGCATCCAGCGTGTTGCCGATTGGACCAAGGACGACGTGCTGTTCGACGCAGTCCTGCATCACGGCGATTCGGATCAACTGCGCGGTGTCTGCCAGCAGGTCGCCAAGCGCGCCGGGGCGATCGTCGGGGTGCATGGCTTGTCTCAAGGTGAAACCAACATCGCGTTGGAGCGCCTGGTGATCGAACGCGCGCTGAGCGTCAACACTGCTGCGGCGGGTGGTAACGCCAGCCTGATGACCATCGGCTAAACGCTGTAAGCCAGGCACCTGCAATAGGTGCCTGGTAACCGAATCCCCTGTGGGAGCGAGCTTGCTCGCGATAGCGGTGGGTCAGTCAGGAATGTTGGACTGGTACACCGCTATCGCGAGCAAGCTCGCTCCCACTTGGGATTAGTGTCGCCCGCACCTCTGCATCACTAGCATCAATCATCCTGTTCAGCCTCCATTCCCAGACCTAGACTCGGCCCATTCCAAGAAAAGGTAGGCCGCCATGTCCGAGACGCTGCTCAGTTCCCGCAATCTGGCTTTCGAGCTGTATGAAGTCCTTGATGCCGAGGGCCTGACCCAGCGCGAACGGTTTGCCGAGCACAACCGCGAAACCTTCGACGCGGCCATCGGCACGGCGCGCAGCATCGCCGAAAAATACTTCGCACCCCACAACCGCAAGAACGACGAAAACGAACCGCGCTATGAAAACGGCCAGGCCATCCTGATTCCGGAAGTGAAGCCGGCCGTGGATGCTTTCCTCGAGGCAGGTTTCCTCAATGCCGCGCGCAGCTTCGAGGCCGGCGGCATGCAATTGCCGACGTTGTTGTCCCAGGCTTGCTTTGCGCATTTCCAGGCGGCCAACGCCGCTTCGACGTCTTATCCGTTCCTGACCATGGGCGCCGCGAACCTGATCGAAAGCTTCGGCAGCGAGGAGCAGAAACAACGCTTCCTGCAGCCGATGATCGACGGTCGCTTCTTCGGCACCATGGCCCTGACCGAACCTCACGCGGGCTCATCGCTGTCGGATATTCGTACACGCGCAGAGCCGGCGTCCGACGGCACCTATCGGCTCAAGGGCAACAAGATTTTTATCTCCGGCGGCGACCATCCGCTATCGGAAAACATCGTCCACATGGTCTTGGCGAAACTGCCCGATGCGCCACCCGGCGTGAAGGGCATCTCGCTGTTTATCGTGCCCAAGTTCCTGGTCAACGACGACGGCAGCCTCGGGCTGCGTAACGACGTGCTCTTGGCCGGGCTGTTTCACAAGATGGGTTGGCGCGGCACCACCTCTACCGCGCTGAATTTTGGCGACAACGGCGAATGTGTCGGTTACCTCGTAGGAAAGCCGCACCACGGCTTGAGCTACATGTTCCAGATGATGAATGAGGCGCGGATTGGCGTCGGCATGGGCGCGGTGATGCTGGGTTACGCCGGCTATTTATATTCCCTTGAGTACGCCCGCGAACGCCCGCAGGGCCGGGTGCCCGACAGCAAGGACCCGACCACCGCGCCGGTGCCGATCATCCAGCACGCCGACGTGCGCCGCATGTTGCTGACGCAAAAGGCGTATGTGGAAGGTTCGTTCGACCTCGGCCTGTACGCGGCCCGGCTGTTCGACGACACCACCACGCTGGAAAGCGAAGCCGAGCGCCGGCGCGCCCATGAATTGCTCGACCTGCTCACGCCGATCGTCAAGTCATGGCCGTCGGAGTTCTGCCTGAAGGCCAACGAACTGGCGATCCAGATCCTCGGCGGCCATGGCTACACCCGCGAATACCCGGTGGAGCAGTATTACCGCGACAACCGCCTGAACCCGATCCATGAGGGCACCCACGGCATCCAGTCCCTGGACTTGCTGGGACGCAAACTGGCGCAGAACGGCGGCGCCGGGCTCAAGCAACTGATTCGGCTGGTGGCCGACACCACCGAGCGCGCCCAAGCGTACGAATCGTTAACGCCCTTGCGTCAGCCGTTGGAAGCCTTGGTGGCACGCCTGCAAACAGTCACCCTCGGCCTGCTGACCGACCTGGCCCAAGGCAAGGTCAACAGCAGCCTCGCCAATTCGGCGCTGTACTTGAAGGTGTTCGGGCACATGGTGATCGGCTGGCGCTGGCTGGAACAGGCGATTCGTGCCGAGGATGGCTTGGCCAAGGGGAACGCGGCGGATGTCGACTTCTATCAAGGCAAACTGCAAGCGGCGCGGTACTTCCTGACTTGGGAAGTGCCGGGTTGCCAACATGAACTGGCAATTCTTGAGGCGCGGGATGATACGTGTCTGGGGATGCGGGATGAGTGGTTCTGAGCCGGGTCTTGTGGCGCGGCTGATATCCAATCGCGAGCAAGCTCGCTCCCACAGAGGCTGCGACTGAACACAAAATCGGCGTACCCCGCCGATTCACTGTGGGAGCGAGCTTGCTCGCGAAAGCGGTACGTCAGTTGCCAATGATTTGCCTGACCCACCGCTTTCGCGAGCAAGTCGGATCGCCGCACCGCCGCTCCCACAGTTTGATCGCTGCCAACCCTCGGCCTTCAGGCCTGCTGAATCGTCTTGGCAATCACCTCGACCGTCGCGCTGACCTGCTCCTGGCACCGATCAAGCTCCGCTCGGTGCTGCTTCTGCATTTCGATCTGCTGCGAACACAGGTTCATGGCCGCCAGCACCAGCAGGCGGTCGCCGATCAATGTCGGGTATTTGCGCTTGGTGTCGGCCAGGGCTGCCTTGAGCATCGAAGCGGCGTCCAGCAACGCCTGCTCCTGCCCGGCCGGCGCCTTGATCGAGTAGTCCTCCCCCAGGATCGAGACGACCGTCACTCCGTCGGCGACGTGCTTCATGCGCCAACCGTTGCGCTGCTGGCGCGTTCGATCAGGGTCTGGATGCGGGCAGCGGTGCTGCCATGCAATTCTTCCTGCTCCATCAGGCTCAGTTGCAGGCTTTCGTTTTCATCCTTGGCCTTGGCCAGTTCGGCGCTCAGGGTTTCGTTCAGGCCGGTGAGGTGACGGTTCTGTTGCACCAGGTCGGTGACCAGTTGCTCCAGTTGGCTCAGGGATGCTTCCAACATATTGATTTCCAGGCTTTTTCAAGGGGCGCGTACGATAAAGAAAAGTCACTGCCAATACCACGCTTTACGGGGTGGCAGGGCTTTGCGGCGAGTTTTAGAGACTGCGAATGGGGAATCTGGTTCCGACCCTTCGTCGCACCGCAGCCGTTGCTCTGTGACAAAAGCACGCATGTCACTCAAGACTTTAGTCGTATGACCGATAAGTCAGGGAACAGCAGTCACAGCCCCGCACGGACGCGTCTACTTCCGGTACTTCCCATGTCCCTACGTAATATGAACATCGCGCCTCGGGCATTCCTGGGGTTTGCCCTGATCGGCGCCCTGATGCTCGCCCTTGGGGTATTTGCCCTGACCCAGATGAGCACCATCCGCGCATCTGGCGAAAGCATCGCCGACAACAGCGTGCCCAGCATCAAGGCTCTGGATGAGTTCACCCAGCTCACCCTGCGCCTGCGGGTGCTGTCCTATCGCTTGCTGACCAACCGCGAACCGGACATCCAGCAGAAAACCTACGATCTGTTCGAGCAGCGCAACCAGCAGATCCGCGCGGCCCAGGCTGCCTATGAAAAGCTGATCAGCTCCCCGGAAGAACGGGCCGCCTACGATCAATACGTGCAACTGCTGGGGCAATACCGTCAGCTTGAAGAGCGGATGAAAACCCTGTCGCGCAACAATCAGATCGAAGATCTGCGGGCGCTGCTCAACACCGAGCTGTTGAGCAACTCCGAAGCCGTCAACGTGGTACTCGGCCGCCTGCTGGAGATCAATAACCAACAAGCCGACGCGTTGAACAAGGGGGCAGAGCACCAATATTCAAGGGCCTTCAATTGGGTTGTCACACTGCTGGTCATCGCCACCGGCCTGACCCTGTTGTTCGCCTGGCTGCTGACCAACAGCATCACCAAGCCGATTGCCAACGCGCTGGACGCGGCCGAAGAAATCGCCAAGGGCAACCTGACTCGCCCGATTGTCGTCGATGGCAGCGACGAAGCCGGTCGCCTGCTGCGGGCGATGTCGACCATGCAGGAAAAACTGCGCGACACCTTGCAGCGGATCTCCGGCTCGGCCACACAACTGGCTTCCGCCGCCGAAGAGCTCAACAGCGTCACCGACGAAAGCGCCCGTGGCCTGACCCAGCAGAACAACGAAATCGAACAAGCCGCCACCGCGGTCAACGAAATGACCAGCGCCGTGGAAGAAGTTGCCCGCAACGCGGTCAGCACCTCGGAAGCGTCGAGGAACGCCACGACTTCGGCAGGCGACGGCCGTGATCTGGTACAGGAAACCGTCGGTGCCATCGAACGCATGAGCGCCGATGTACAGAGCACCGCCACGCTGATCGGCAACCTGGCCGATGAATCCCGCGACATCGGCAAGGTGCTCGACGTCATCCGAGGCCTGGCCGACCAGACCAACCTGCTCGCCCTGAACGCCGCCATCGAAGCCGCCCGTGCCGGTGAAGCCGGTCGTGGTTTCGCCGTGGTCGCCGACGAAGTCCGCGCCCTCGCCCACCGCACCCAGCAGTCGACCAGCGAGATCGAACGCATGATCGGCAGCATCCAGAGCGGCACCGAACAGGCCGTGGACTCGATGCGCAACAGCACCGAACGCGCCGAATCGACGCTGAACATCGCCCGCGGTGCCGGCATGTCCCTCGACACCATCAACAGCGCCATCGTCGAGATCAACGAACGCAACCTGGTGATCGCCAGCGCCGCCGAAGAACAGGCCCAAGTGGCCCGCGAAGTGGACCGCAACCTGGTGAACATCCGCGACCTGTCGGTGCAATCGGCCACCGGCGCAAACCAGACCAGCGCCGCGAGCGCCGAACTGTCGCGCCTGGCGGTGGATTTGAACAGCATGGTTGGGCGGTTCAGCCTTTAACCCGCGTAAGGGATGATAGTGAGCAATCATCCGCCTGGCTTTTGTGGCGAGGGAGCTTGCTCCCGTTGGGCCGCGTAGCGGCCCTTGTCTTTCATCGCCGACAACCCTTGTGGCGAGGGGATTTATCCCCGCTCGAGTGCAAAGCGCTCGCCTTCCGACTGCATGGCAGTACAGTAGTGGGGCTGCTTCGCAGCCCAGCGGGGATAAATCCCCTCGCCACAAGGCTGTGCCCAGCCCCCCTAGCCCCAAACCTTTTTTGACAGCATCACATTTCAACAGGTTAGAATCGCTGGCACGCAGACTGCATGGTCAGTTTGTGCCTGTCCCTTGATTCCCGGAGTACTGCCTTTGACCGCGACGACCATCAACAGCCTGTTCTTGATCGGCGCGTTGCTGGTGGGTGCGAGCATCCTGGTGAGTTCTCTTTCGTCCCGCCTGGGCATCCCGATCCTGGTGATCATCCTGGCCGTGGGTATGGTCGCCGGTGTCGACGGCGCCGGTATTCTTTTCGACAACTACGCAACGGCCTATCTGGTCGGCAACCTGGCACTGGCGGTCATCCTGCTGGACGGTGGCTTGCGCACGCGGGTCTCGAGTTTTCGCGTGGCGTTGTGGCCGGCGTTGTCGCTGGCGACGGTGGGTGTTTTGATCACCACGGGGCTGACCGGCATGGCGGCGGCGTGGCTGTTCAACCTCAACTTGATCCAGGGCTTGCTGATCGGCGCGATTGTCGGCTCCACCGACGCCGCGGCGGTGTTCTCGCTGCTCGGCGGCAAAGGCTTGAACGAGCGGGTCAGCGCCACGCTGGAAATCGAGTCCGGCAGCAACGACCCCATGGCGGTGTTCCTGACCGTGACGCTGATCGGCATGCTTGCCAGCGGGGAAACCGGCCTGCATTGGAGCCTGCTCGGGCATCTGGTGCGCGAGTTCGGTATCGGTGCGCTGCTCGGCCTGGGCGGCGGTTGGTTGATGTTGCAGTTGGTCAACCGTATCAACCTGGCCAACGGCCTCTACCCGATCCTGGTCATCAGCGGCGGCCTGGCCGTGTTCGCCCTGACCAACGCCCTGCACGGCAGTGGCTTCCTGGCGGTGTACCTCTGCGGCCTAGTGCTGGGCAATCGCCCGGTGCGCAGCCGCCACGGCATCCTTCACATGCTCGATGGCATGGCCTGGCTGGCGCAGATCGGCATGTTCCTGGTCCTGGGCCTGCTGGTCACGCCCCATGACCTGCTGCCCATCGCCCTGCCCGCCCTCGGCCTGGCCTTGTGGATGATCCTGTTCGCTCGCCCGCTGTCGGTCATGGTCGGTCTGTTGCCGTTCAAGGCGTTCCACGGTCGTGAAAAAGCCTTCATTTCCTGGGTCGGCCTGCGTGGCGCGGTGCCGATCATTCTTGCGGTGTTCCCGCTGATGGCCGGTTTGCCCCACGCGCAGCTTTATTTCAACCTGGCCTTCTTTATCGTGCTGGTCTCGCTGCTGGTGCAGGGGACGAGCCTGCCGTGGGTCGCCAAGCTGTTGCATGTGACCGTCCCGCCGGAGCCCTTGCCGATTTCCCGGGCGGCGCTGGAAGTCCATGTCACCAGCGAGTGGGAACTGTTCATTTATCGCCTCGGTGCCGAGAAATGGTGCATCGGTTCACCTTTGCGCGACCTGAAAATGCCCGACGGAACGCGCATCGCGGCCCTTTTTCGTGGCCAGCAACTGCTCCATCCGTCGGGTAGTACGGTGTTGGAAGTCGATGATTTGCTGTGTGTTATCGGCCATGAACACGACTTGCCAGCCCTTGGAAAACTGTTCAGCCAGGCACCGCAACGAGGTCTGGATTTGCGCTTCTTCGGCGACTTCGTGCTCGAAGGAGACGCCCAGTTGGCCGCGGTCGCAGCCCTCTACGGGTTGAAGCTGGACGGCATCGATCCGGACATGACCCTGGGCCGTTTCATTGCCCAGAAAGTTGGCGGTGCGCCAGTAGTCGGCGACCAGGTGGACTGGAACAACACCCTGTGGACCGTCGCGGTCATGGACGGGAACAAGATCGGCAAAGTGGGCGTCAGATTCCCCGAAGGAAGTCGCCCGGGTCCCGGCTTGTTCCTCTAAACTGCTCCCCATTCTCACTTGCTTGACCGGTCTCTATGCCTACCCTGCGCTCCTTTCTTGCCGTCGCCCTGCTGGGCCTGAGTCTTTCCATCTGCACGGCGCACGCCGCTGAACCGCCTACCAGCGATGCGGTCCAGGCGAGCCTGGACAAGATCGCCGATCGCAAACTGCCGGAGGCCGACCAGAAGGCCCTGCAGGCCGTCTTGCAGAACACCCTGGCCCAGCTCAGCAACAAAGCCGACTACGAACAGAAACTGGTTGCCCTCAAGCAACAGTTGGCCAGCGCACCCAAGCAGAACATCGAAAACCAGCGCGAGCTGACACGACTCAAGAACTCTAATGCGGTGCCGGTGGCGCAGCGCTACGCCAACCTGCCGATTCCCCAGCTCGAACAGATGCTGACGGAGCGCTCCACCCAGCAGAGCGACCTGCAAAAAGCCCTGGCCGATGCCAACAGCCTGGTCATCACCGCCCAGACCCGCCCCGAGCGCGCCCAGGCGGAAATCGCCAGCAGCCAGACCCGGATCCAGCAGATCAACGCCACCCTCAAGAGCGGCAGGGATGCGGGCAAAGCCTTGAGCGCCGAGCAGCGCGACCAACTCAACGCCGAGCTGGCGGCACTCAACGCGCTGATCCCCTTGCGTCGCCAGGAACTGGCCGGCAACAGCCAGTTGCAAGACCTGGGCAACAGCCAGCACGACCTGCTGAGCGAAAAGATCGATCGCATGGAGCAGGAAATCCAGGACCTGCAAAACCTGATCAACCAGAAACGCCTGGCCCAGTCCCAGGAGACGGTGACGCAGCAATCCATCGAAGCGCAGAAGGCCGGCGGCAGCAGCCTGCTGGCGACCGAAAGCACAAACAACCTGAAACTCTCCGACTACCTGCTCAAAAGCACCGATCGGCTCAACGAAGTTACCCAGCAGAACCTGCAGACCAAGCAATTGCTGGACAGCGTCACCCAGACCGATGCCGCGCTGGACGAGCAGATCAGCGTGCTCAAGGGCAGCCTGCTGCTCTCCAAGATTCTCTACAAACAGCGCCAGACCTTGCCGCGCCTGAAGCTCGACCAGAACCTGGCCGACCAGATCGCCGACATTCGCCTGTACCAGTTCGAAGTCAGCCAGCAACGGGAGCTGCTGAACAACCCTGGGGCTTACGTCGACAGCCTGCTGGCGTCCCAACCGTCCGAGCAAGCCACTCCGCAACTGCGCAAGGCCTTGCTTGAACTGGCCCTGACCCGGGTCGACCTGCTGGACCGCCTGAACCGCGAATTGAGCGCGGTGCTCAACGAATCCATCACGTTGCAGCTCAACCAGAAACAATTGCTCAGCACTGCCCAGAGCCTGCGGGCCACCCTTGAAGAACAGATGTTCTGGATCCCCAGCAACAAACCGCTGGATTTCGAATGGATGCGCGGCGTGCCGGCTCGCCTGGAAAAACAGGTCGACTCGCTGCCCTGGGCCTCGAGCCTGAGTGAACTGGCCGATGGCCTGACCCAGCGGCCCTTGCTGTTCCTGCCCCTGGTGCTGCTGATCGGCGTGCTGCTGTGGCGGCGCAAGAATCTGTATGCGCGCCTGAACAAAGTCCACCAGGATGTCGGCCACTTCAAGCGCGACAGCCAATGGCACACGCCCCAGGCGATCCTGATCAACATCCTGTTGGCGATGCCGGTGGCGCTGGCGCTGGCTTTGTGCGGCTACGCCTTGCAGATCGACGCCCGCGGCCAGAACACCAACCTCGGCGCGGCCCTGCTGCAGATCGGGCAGGCTTGGCTGGTGTTCTACACCGCCTATCGAATCCTCTCCCCGGGCGGCGTGGCGGAACTGCATTTCCGCTGGGAAAAACCCCAGGTCGAATTCCTCCAGAGCTGGATCCGTCGGCTCGGGCTGGTGGTCCTGGCCTTGGTGGCCGTGGTGGCCGTGGCGGAATTGCAGCCCTCGGCCCTGGCCGATGACGTGCTCGGCATGCCGGTGGTGCTGACCTGCTACGCCTCGATGGCCTGGCTGCTCAGCCGACTGCTGCTCAGCAGCCCGACGCACCAGAACACCTCGCTGTTCCGCAAGGCCGTCGGCGTGCTGTTCACCGCGTTGCCGATCGCGTTGTTCGTCGCCGTCTGCTTCGGCTATTACTACACCGCGCTGAAACTCAGTGATCGCTTGATCAACACGCTGTACTTGCTGATGTTCTGGCTGGTGATCGAAGCCACCTTCGTGCGCGGTCTCTCGGTTGCGGCGCGGCGCCTGGCCTACCAGCGCGCCCTGGCCAAGCGCCAGGCGGCCAAGGAGGCCGGCGATGGCGAAGCGGTGGTCGAGGAGCCGACCCTGGACATCGAAAAGGTCAACGAGCAATCCCTGCGCCTGATCCGCCTTGCCTTGCTGGGCGGCTTCATGGCCGCGCTGTACTGGGTCTGGTCGGACCTGATCAGTGTGTTCTCGTACCTGGACAACATCACCCTCTACGAATACACCAGCGGCACCGGCGTCAACATGAGCATGGTGCCCATCAGCATCGGCGACATGCTCGGCGCGCTGATAATCATCGGCATCACCTTCGCCCTGGCGCGCAACCTGCCGGGCCTGCTGGAAGTGTTCGTGCTGTCGAAGCTGAACCTGGCCCAGGGCAGCGCCTACGCAACCACCACGCTGCTGTCCTACGTGATCGCCGGCGTCGGTTTCGTCACCACGCTGTCCACCCTCGGCGTGAGCTGGGACAAGTTGCAATGGCTGGTGGCCGCGCTGTCGGTGGGCCTGGGCTTCGGCATGCAGGAGATTTTCGCGAATTTCATCTCCGGCATCATGATCCTGTTCGAGCGTCCGGTGCGTATCGGCGACACCATCACCATCGGCAACCTGTCGGGCACGGTGAGCAAGATCCGCATCCGTGCGACGACCATCACCGACTTCGACCGCAAGGACATCATCGTCCCGAACAAGACGTTCATCACCGGGCAGTTGATCAACTGGTCGCTCACCGACACCGTCACCCGGGTCACCTTGAAACTCGGCGTGGACTACGGATCGGACCTGGACCGGGTCCGCGAGCTGCTGCTCAAGGCCGCGCGTGACAATCCGCGCGTCTTGAAGGAGCCGGAGCCGATCGTGTATTTCCTGAACTTCGGTGAAAGCACCCTGGACCATGAGCTGCGCATGCACGTGCGCGACCTCGGCGACCGTAACCCGGTGCTCGACGAGATCAACCGTTTCATCAATCGGGAATTCAAGAAGGAGCACATCAACATCTCCTTCCGGCAGATGGAAATCTATCTGAAGAATCTGCAAGGCCAGGAATACAAACTGGTGCCTGCCGAGCCCGACAAAAAGACCATTACACCCGTGCCTTCGGCGGTCGCCAGCATCAAGCCGGTGCCCGAGCCGCCGCAGGACGCGCTCGACTGATAACGGGGAGCCTGCGGGCGTCCCGCCGGAGACGGCCATGAAAACGCTGGAAACGCTGACCTTCGATAACCGTTTCGCCTGCCTGGGCGACGGTTTCTCGGCCCACGTGCTGCCCGAACCCATCGACAACCCGCGCCTGGTGGTTGCCAGCCCGGCGGCCATGGCGTTGCTGGACCTGGAGCCGGTAGAAGCCGAGACACCGCTGTTCGCAGAGATCTTCGGCGGCCATAAGCTCTGGGCTGAAACCGAGCCGCGGGCGATGGTGTATTCGGGGCATCAGTTCGGTCACTACAACCCGCAATTGGGCGATGGCCGTGGGTTGCTGCTGGGCGAGGTGTACAACGAGGCCGGCGAGCATTGGGACCTGCACCTCAAGGGCGCCGGCCAGACGCCGTTTTCGCGAATGGGCGACGGACGCGCGGTGCTGCGCTCCTCGATCCGCGAATTCCTCGCCTCCGAAGCCCTGCATGCACTGGGGATCCCTACGACGCGCGCGTTGTGCGTGATCGGCTCGGACACGCCGGTGTGGCGGGAAAAACAGGAGCGTGCCGCCATGGTGCTGCGCCTGGCGCCGAGCCATGTGCGCTTCGGGCATTTCGAATATTTCTACTACACCAAGAAGCCGGAGCTGCAGGCCACCCTGGCCGAGCATGTACTGAACCTGCACTTCGCCGAATGCAGGGAGCAGCCGGAACCGTACCTGGCGATGTACCGTGAAATCGTCGAGCGCAACGCCGAGCTGATTGCCAAGTGGCAGGCCTATGGTTTCTGCCACGGCGTGATGAACACCGACAACATGTCGATCCTGGGCATCACCTTCGACTTCGGGCCGTTCGCCTTCCTCGACGATTTCGACGCCAACTTCATCTGCAACCACTCCGATGACCAGGGTCGCTACTCGTTCAGCAACCAGGTGCCCATCGGCCAGTGGAACCTCAGCGCCCTGGCCCAGGCCCTGACGCCTTTCATCAGCGTCGAAGCCCTGCGCGAGACCCTCGGCTTGTACTTGCCGCTGTACCAGGCCCATTACCTGGACCTGATGCGCCGCCGCCTCGGCCTGACCGTCGCCGAAGAGGAGGACCAGAAACTGGTGGAACGCCTGCTGCAACTGATGCAGAACAGCGGCGTCGACTACAGCCTGTTCTTCCGCCGCCTGGGCGAGCAATCGCCGGAGCAAGCCGTCGCCACCTTGCGCGATGACTTCGTCGACCTGAAGGGTTTCGATGCCTGGGCCGAGTTGTATGTCGCCCGGGTCAACCGGGAAGGCCCCGTCGATCAAGACCAGCGCCGCGCTCGCATGCATGCGGTCAATCCGCTGTACGTGCTGCGCAATTACCTGGCACAAAAAGCCATCGACGCCGCCGAGTCAGGCGACTACGAAGAAGTCCGCCGCCTGCACAATGTGTTGAGCAAGCCATTCGAGGAGCAACCGGGCATGGACAGCTACGCCGAGCGCCCGCCTGAATGGGGTAAACATCTGGAGATCAGTTGCTCGTCGTAACCCTGTGGCGAGGGAGCTTGCTCCCTTGCCACAGTGAGTGCGCCAAGCTTTCAAATAAAGGTCTCAACCGATACGCCAAAGCGCTCCGACAACCAGCGAATCTGCCTTAAATTCAGCTGGCGTTTGCCACTCAATATCTCCGACACCACCGACTGGGCGCCTATACCCGGCAAATCGCTCTGGCTCAAACCGTGCTCACGCATCAGATAACGAAGGGTTTCAACGCCAGTTGCCTTGGGCATCGGCCGGTGTTGATGGTCCCAGGCCTCGATCCATTCACCGATGATGTCAACCAGGCTCATCAGTGGATGGGCTTCATCTTCGCCAACCAATTCCAACAGTTCATCGAGCGCTCCGACCAAGCGGTCGTAATCGTCTTCGTCCCTGGGCTTGCGCAACAGGGGCGACACAAACTCCCAATGAGCGGCGACTTGTTCAATCAGTGCACTCATCCCTTCTCCTCCTTCCATTTGCCTCTATCGTATTCCCGATGGTCGAGCACGCATTTGATATAGAGGCGTTGGGGTCGATATCGAATCACCGCTATCAGCCGCAACTTGTTTCCTCCGATGTCAAACACGTGTAGCGGACCGACCTTATCAGTTGCCGGAAATATGGATTTCATCGCCGCGTAATCCGCCGGGCTGTTGCGCTTGATCAGCCGATACCATTGATCCAGCGCATTGGCAGAATGCGGCCATTTCTCCTTGGCCTCCCAAATGCGCTTCTCAGTGATCACATGCATGCAACATCCTTATCGCATTTTGCTATAGGGGAGTTAAACACAAAACTGGCGCATCGCAAATTGCGATAACGCCAGTCAGATAGACGGGTTGATTTGCAGAATTTCAGCCTAGTCGCCGAAGGCTCTGATCATTTGGAAGAAATGTGAGCAGGTATGAGCCATGTGCTTACCCCGCCTTATCATTCCCCTGTTCGGGCGTCTCGATCCCTGATTCCGCTTCTTCGCCAGCCGGCTCTTTCGGCGGCTTCTCCTCCGGATAACCGGGCATGCCGCGGGCGTCTTCCGGGGTCAATTCATCGCGATCATGGCGACTGTCGGTGGCATAGGCCGGGGCCGCGTTGGGGTCTTCGTCGCGGCCGGCGGTGCCGAGGACAAAGCCGTCGTCATTGGGGTTGTCCAGTGCCTGGGGGGTGGTTGGGTCTTGAGGGTTGCTCATGGGACCTCCTGGTTGTGAACAGGTATGACTTTTGAGGGCGCCGCGCGCCTACAGTGCGGCGCATCTGATGAATGGCAACCCGGAGAAGGCAACGTCCAGCGCCCTACGCCATATCGCTGTGACTGAATTCCTCGGCCAGGAAATCAATCAACGTACGCACCGACGGCAGCAACCCGCGCCGTGAAGCAAAGATCGCATGGACAATGCCGCACTTCGGCGTCCAGCCCGGTACCAGCTCCACCAGCCGTCCGGCAGCAATGTCCTCGCGCACCACCACGCTGGGCAAATGGGCGACGCCAATACCCGCCAGCACGGCATGCCGCAGGGCCAACAGGTCATCAGTGACCATGCGCGGCTCATGGCGAATCAATGCGCGGGCGCCGTCCGGGCCGAACAGTTCCCACTGGTATTCCCGCTGCGCACCGCCCCAATGCACGCTCGGCAAGCCGTTGAGGTCCGCCGGGGACGCCGGTGAGGACAGATGCTGCACAAATGCCGGGCTGCCCACCAGGCATTGAGTGCTGTTGCTCAGCACTTTCATGACCATGTCGGTGTTTTCCAGCGGCGGAAAGCGCACCCGCAGGGCGATATCGAAACCTTCATGGATCAGGTCGACCCGGCGGTTGGTGCTCTCGATGAACAGCTCCACCCGCGGATATTTGAGCATGTAGCGAGTCAGCATCGGCCCGACCCAGCTGTTGAGCAGCGCTGTCGGGCAACTGATGCGCACCAGCCCCTGGGGTTCGGAGCGGTTGCGCTCGATCACTTCGGCGGCGCTCTCGGCCTCGACCCGCATCGCCAGGCAGCGCTGGTAATAGGCCTGGCCAATCTCGGTCAACGTGCAATGCCGGCTGGTGCGATGAAGCAAACGCACCCCGAGCCGCTCC
The DNA here is from genome assembly GCF_019141525.1 of Pseudomonas alvandae. Classification (GTDB taxonomy): domain Bacteria; phylum Pseudomonadota; class Gammaproteobacteria; order Pseudomonadales; family Pseudomonadaceae; genus Aquipseudomonas; species Aquipseudomonas alvandae. The sequence goes on along the minus strand of NZ_CP077080.1, from coordinate 760,690 downwards.
TCCAACAGAGCAATACGCCGGCTCAGCTTGGATTTGGGCATGTCCAGCGCCCGGCCCGCCGCAGCGAATCCACGGTGCTCAACCACTTGGGTGAAGTAGTACAGCGTGTTGAGGTCTTCGATGATCGTTCTCCAAATAGAACGCTAAGGCTGATTTTCGCAGTCTAGCGCATCAAAGGTGCCAGTTTTAATCTACACACATCGAAACGCAACACGGATTGAAACCGGCGCTTCGGCCAGATGAGTCACCGATCAATCGCTGCACCGGCATTAAAAACCTTAACCACGCCGAAACCTTCGGCAACCAAAACTTAATGAGGGCTACGCCATGACTACTTCCTACAACCGTCTCGACAAAGATAACGCCGCCGTTCTGCTGGTCGATCACCAGGCTGGCCTGTTGTCGCTGGTACGCGACATCGACCCGGACCGTTTCAAGAACAACGTGCTGGCCCTGGCTGACCTGGCAAAATACTTCCAACTGCCAACCATCCTCACCACCAGCTTCGAAACCGGCCCCAACGGCCCGCTGATGCCAGAACTCAAGACCTTGTTCCCGGACGCTCCGTACATCGCTCGCCCTGGTCAGATCAACGCTTGGGACAACGAAGACTTCGTCAAGGCAATCAAGGCCACCGGCAAGAAACAACTGATCATCGCTGGCGTCGTGACTGAAGTCTGCGTCGCCTTCCCGGCCCTGTCGGCCCTGGCCGAAGGTTTCGAAGTATTCGTGGTCACCGACGCTTCCGGCACGTTCAACGAACTGACCCGTCAATCGGCCTGGGACCGCATGTCGTCGTCGGGTGCACAGCTGATGACCTGGTTCGGCCTGGCCTGCGAACTGCACCGCGACTGGCGCAACGACGTGGAAGGTCTGGCGACCTTGTTCTCCAACCACATCCCGGACTACCGCAACCTGATGACCAGCTACAACACGCTGACCAACGGCAAATAATCAGCAACACCAATACCCCTGTGGGAGCGAGCTTGCTCGCGATAGCGCCCTGACAGTCGATGCAATATTGGCTGACACACCGCCATCGCGAGCAAGCTCGCTCCCACAAGGTTTTGTGGCGGCTTCTATATAGTGTTCAATCCATGCCTAATGATTTTCCGTGGAGACTGACCGATGCTGATCCCCTGCCCCCACTGCAACGGACTCAACCGCATCCCCGCCGAACGCCTCGGCGACCAGCCCAAATGCGGTCGCTGCAAGGCGCAATTGCTGTTGAACACACCCTTCGAACTCAAGCAAGGCGACTACGCCAGCCAGATCAAGGGCGACCTGCCGTTGCTGGTGGACGTCTGGGCGGACTGGTGCGGACCGTGCAAATCCTTCGCGCCGGTGTTCGAACAGGCCGCCGCGCAGTTGGCGGGCAAATGCCGGTTGGCCAAGCTCGACAGCGAGGCCAATCAGCAGTTGTCGGCGCAGCTGGGGATCCGTTCGATTCCCAGCTTGATTCTGTTCAAGGATGGCCGGGAGGTTGCGCGCCAGAGCGGGGCGTTTCCGTTGCCGCAGTTGATGAGTTGGCTGCGCAGCCAGGGGATTTGAAGCCATGGGATAAGCGTGGGAGCGGGCTTGCTCGCGAATGCGGCGTGTCAGTCGACATTTATGTGCCTGAAACACCGCATTCGCGAGCAAGCCCGCTCCCACATGGGATTTGCATGATCAGTCAGGCGCTTTCCAGCAGGCTATGCAACTCCACGAACTGCTGGGTCAGTTTATGCCGCGGGTCCAGGTGGATCAGTGGCAGGCTGGCCTGGTGCGATTCACGCATGCGCACTGAACTGCTCAGGTACACGGGCAACACCGGCAAGCCTTCGGCGATCAACTCATCGAGAATCTGTTGCGGCAGGCTGGCGCGGGCCTGGAACTGGTTGACGACAATTCCTTCCACTTCCAACGCTTCGTTATGGTCGTCCTTGAGCTCCTCGATTTCCGCCATCAGGCCATACAGCGCCTGGCGCGAAAAACTGTCGCAGTCGAAGGGGATCAATACGCGATCAGCGGCAATCAACGCTGAAACTGCATAGAAATTCAACGCTGGCGGGGTGTCCAGGTAAATCCGGTCGTAATCCTCGTCCAGCTCTTCGAGCAGCTTGCGCAGCTTGTTGATCTTGTGTTTCGCCTCGAGCTTGGGCTGCAGGTCCGTCAGCTCCGCCGTGGCGGTGATGACGTGCAGGTTGTCGAAAGGCGTTTCGTAGATATCGACCTTGTTCTTTTTCGAAAAGGGCCCCGATGAGAGGGTCTGCTTGAAAAAGTCGGCGATGCCCATGGGAATATCATCGCCCGTCAGGCCGGTCAGGTATTGAGTGGAGTTGGCCTGGGCGTCCAGGTCGACCAATAGCGTGCGATAACCCTCGCTGGCGCTCACGGCCGCCAGATTGCAGGCGATGCTGGACTTGCCCACGCCACCCTTCTGATTGAACACCACACGCCGCATGTCAAAACCTCCGTGCATCAAAGATGACCGAGTGTAGTTGCCCAAGACACCGCTTCGCTACCTTGCACACGGATGGATTACCGCATTGGTGGCTTTTTCAGACAACCAAGCGTCAATTACCCCAGCGATTGCCGGAAGGAACTGACAGACACAATCGTCACAATCGCAACAATGTGCGTGCCGGAGCCGGGCCCGACCAACCGACGGATTGACCCGGACAAAATGTAACCAGTATTTGCTACAAGCCAACCGCACCGGGATAATGCGCGCCACTTGGGTCGCAAGGCCATGCAGGGTTGGACGCGGGTCAAACCACTGAACCGTGACAATAAAAGCCCGCAGGGGTGGGATGAGTTTGTGATCAATTTCAATATCGCCCAATGGCGCGCATGGGCCCCTGGGCTCGAAAGCGTGGACGATTGGCAGGCATGGAGCCGACAACCGGTCGCGCTGGCCGCCAGCGACGCGGCCCCTGACGTGTCGTTCCTGCCCGCCATGCAGCGCCGCCGCCTGAGCCGCCTGGCGCGCATGGCCTTCAGTGTCGCCTGGCCACTGGCCGAGGGGCGACCGGACCTACCGTTGGTCTTTATTTCTCGTCACGGCGAAACCCCGCGCACTTTTGAGATTCTCAAGGACCTGGCCGCCGACCAGCCCTTGTCCCCGACCCAATTCAGTTTGTCGGTGCACAACGCAGTCATTGGCCTGTGGTCGATCATGCGCGGCGAAACCAGCGAGATGACCGCCCTGGCAGCCACGGGTGACGGCCTGGAGCACGGCATGCTGGAAGCCGTCGCGCTATTGAATGAAGGTGCGCCAGCGGTGCTGCTGGTCATCACCGAAGAACAACCACCCCAGGTCTATGCCCCCTGGGTCGACGACGTACCGTTTCCCTATGCGGTGGGACTGTTGCTGACTTGCGGTGACGACTGGCAACTGGACCTGTCCAGCGCACCAGCACCAATGGCCGGCAGCGACTGGCCCCACGCCCTGGATCTATTGCGTACGCTGCTGAGCAACGACACCACCTGCCAACATGCCTGGAAGAATCGTCTATGGACCTGGCAACGCAACCGGTGACCGGTAAACATCGCGACGCCTACTACTGGCGCCTGTTCGCGACCGCTGCAAGCTTCGCCCTCTTCGGGTTGGGCGGGCTGTGCCTGCGGTTGCTGGTGTTTCCCCTGCTCAATGCGTTGCCCGCCGATCCACAGACTCGTCGCCAGCGGGCTCGCCGCACGGTTGGACGCCTGTTCTGGTTCTTTATCCGGTTCATGGCCCGTACCGGTGTGCTCACCTATCAGATCGACGGCGCGGAGAAACTCGGCCGCCCGGGGCAAATGATCATCGCCAATCATCCCTCGTTGATCGACGTGGTCTTCCTGATCGGGCTGGTTCGCGACGCCAACTGCGTGGTCAAGCAAAGCCTGTGGGACAACCCTTTCACCCATGGCCCGCTGCGCTCGACCCAATACATCAGCAACGACGGCAGCATGGACATGCTCGACGCCGCCAGCGACGCCCTGCGGGACGGCCAATGCCTGATTGTCTTCCCCGAGGGCACGCGCACCCAGCCAGGCCATGCGCCGGCCTTTCATCGCGGCGCCGCGGCCATTGCCCTGCGAGGGGCGAAGGTGCTGACGCCGGTCACGATCAAGGTCAGCCCCACCACACTGACCAAGGCCGAACCCTGGTATCGCATCCCTCATCGCCGCGTGCACTTCAGTTTTCACGTTGGGGCCGATATAGACCCACAGGCTTTCGCCGCGCTGGGCCCTGCACCGCAGGCGTCACGCCGGCTCAACGATTTTCTGCATCACTATTTCATCAAGGAGCTCGCCGAAGATGAGCGATCTGCACCGTGACATCAAACAGCTGATCATCGACGCCCTCGGCCTGGAGGACATCGGTATCGACGACATCGGCGACGATCAGACCCTGTTCGGCGAAGGTCTGGGCCTGGACTCAGTGGATGCCCTGGAGCTCGGCCTGGCGATCCAGAAAAAATATGGCATCAAGATCGACGCCGATGCCAAGGACACCCGTAACCATTTCAGCAACGTGGCAAGCCTTGCGGCCTTCGTCACTGCAAAAAGCGCCTGAGACCGACCATGCAAACTCGTGACGATATCTTCAACACCCTGCGCGATGCCCTGGTCGAGCTCTTCGAACTGGACCCTGAGCGTGTAACGCTGGAATCGAACCTGTACCAGGACCTGGAAATCGACAGCATTGATGCGGTGGACCTGATCGACCACATCAAGCGCCAGACCGGCAAGAAAATCGCCGCCGAAGAATTCAAGTCGGTGCGCACGGTCAACGACGTGGTCGAGGCGGTCTATCGACTGGTCCAACCGGCCGCATGAGCCGGCTGATTGGCCTTGGCCTGCTGCTCGCGGGCCTGTTGTACCCCTTTGCAGTGTATTTCGGCATGGAGCACTTCGCGCCATGGCAATTCGGGCTGCTATTGGGCGGCCTGTGGCTGGCCCGGGCACTGCTCGGCAAGGGCGGGACCGGCAGTCGCTGGATGGCGGTCACGGCGATCATTTTTTGCATATTGCTTGCAGTGTTCGATAGCCCGCTCCTGCTGCGCTGGTATCCGGTGTTGATCAGCGTGTTCATGCTGGGTCTGTTCATCCTGAGCCTGAAATATGGCCCACCGATGGTCGAACGCCTGGCCCGCCTGCGCGAACCGCAGTTGCCGGCCAAGGCAGTGGTGTATACCCGCCAGGTCACGGTGGCCTGGTGTGTGTTTTTCCTGTGTAACGGTTTGCTCGCTGCCGCCCTGACCCTCTGGGCGCCGCTGAGCTGGTGGATGTTGTACACCGGCCTGATTTCCTACGGATTGATGGGGCTGATGTTTGCCATTGAATGGCTCATACGACAACGGGTAAGAGGCCGCCCATGAATTGGATAACACTTGAGCAGATGTTGCTCGAGGCCCTGCCGGACCGCGCTGTAGCCGTGGAACCGGCGCTGAATCACGCACAACTGCGCGATGACGCGCTGTGCCTGGCCGCCGGCCTGCAGGCCCGGGGCGTGCGGCATATCGCGGTGCACCTCGAAGATGCCGCCGACCTGGCGACCGCCCTGTTCGCTGCCTGGCGCGCCGGGGTGCGCGTGCTGCTGCCCGCCGACCTGCAGGCGCAGACGCGCCAGCGCTGGTCGGCTGACGTCGACCTGTGGCTGACCGACCTGCCCGGCGACACCCAAGCAGGTGACCTCCGGCAGGCTCCGCTGGAAGCGGCCGAGCTGGACCTTGATCACTGCTGGCTGAGCCTGTGCACTTCCGGCTCCAGCGGCGAGCCCAAGCGCATCGAGAAAACCCTGCGTCAGTTGAGCAACGAAGTCCAGGCACTGGAACGGCTATGGGGTGCGGACCTTGGTCCGGCCTGCGTGATCGGCAGCGTCGCCGCCCAACACATCTACGGGTTGTTGTTCCGGGTCCTCTGGCCGCTGTGCGCCGGACGCCCTTTTGTTCGTCGTCAGTTGCCCTTCCCGGAAGACATGCAGCGCGCCAGTCGCGAGCACCCGGCGTTCGCCTGGGTCGCCAGCCCCGCGTTGCTCAAACGCATGGGTGACAATCTCGACTGGCCGGCCCTGAGCAGTGTGCGCCGGGTCTTTTCCTCCGGCGGCGCCTTGCCTGCCGAGGCGGCGCAGAGCCTCGAACAGCGCCTGGGACAATGGTCGACGGAAATTTTCGGCAGCTCGGAAACCGGTGGCATCGCCTGGCGCCAGGGCGGCGACTTGTGGCAACCCTTCGCCGATGTCGAGCTGAGCCAGGACAGCGACGGCGCCTTGCTGGTTGCCTCGCCTTATCTGCCGGCCGGTCATGTGGAACATACCGCGGACGCGGTGCGGATCGCTGCAGACGGGCGTTTTGAATTGCTCGGTCGCTTGGATCGCATCGTCAAGCTTGAAGAAAAACGCATCTCACTGCCGATGCTGGAACAGGCGCTGACGGCCCACGAATGGGTCAGCGAAGCCCGGCTAGGCGTCGTGCAGGAAAATCGTGCCTCCCTCGGTGCCCTGCTGGTGCTCAGCGAAGCCGGCTTGCTCGCCTTGCGCAATCTGGGTCGGCGGGCCGTGACCCAATCCCTGCGCCAACACCTGAGCGGGCATTGTGAAACCTTGGCCCTGCCCCGACGCTGGCGCTGGCTGCGGCAACTGCCGTTGAACGCACAAGGCAAGCTGCCCCAGGCCGAAGTCGAAGCCGTGCTGATGGCGCCGCGTCCGAAAACCCCCGAGGTGCTTGAACAGATTGAAACCGACGGCGAATGGAACCTGCGCCTGACGGTGCCGCCCGACCTTGCCTATTTCAGCGGCCACTTTCCCACGGCGCCGGTCTTGCCCGGCGTGGTGCAAGTGGACTGGGCCATGAACCTGGGTCGCCAACTCATGAACCTGCCGCCACGCTTCGTCGGCATGGAAGTGCTCAAGTTCCAGCAACTGGTGCGCCCCGGCGATGAAATCCAACTGCACCTGCGCTTCGATCGTGAGCGCGGCAAGTTGTATTTCGCCTATCGCAATGACACGGCGGCCTGTTCAAGTGGGCGGATTGTGTTGGGGATGGCCGATGAATAATGCACGTGTAGCCGCCACTCCCCTGTGGCGAGGGGATTTAGCGAAACGTCGCACCGCCCCGCTCCAGTGCGAAGCGCTCGCCATCAATCTGTGGCGCAGCACAGAATTTGGGGTCGCTGCGCAACCCAGCGGGGATAAATCCCCTCGCCACAGGAAGGTTGTGCACAGTGAAACCGTGGAGGGAGCAGAATATGCATAACCCCTGCGCCGTCATCCCGGTCTACAACCACGAAACCGCCATCGCGACGGTGGTCCAGACGCTGCTCGGAAACGGCTTGCCCTGCGTGCTGGTGGACGACGCCAGCAGCCCGGCCTGCGCGGCGGTGCTCGAACAGTTGGCGGAAAACGAACGGGTTCACCTGGTCCGGCTCGCGGTCAACCAGGGCAAGGGCGGCGCGGTGATGACCGGGCTGCGGGAAGCTTCGCGCCTGGGTTTCAGCCATGCCTTGCAGGTCGACGCCGACGGGCAGCACGACCTTGGCGATGTGCGCACCTTCATCGAACAATCCCGAGCCCACCCGGACGCGCTGATCTGCGGCTACCCGCTGTACGACGCCAGCGTACCGAAAGGTCGCCTGTACGCGCGCTACCTGACCCACGTCATGGTCTGGATCAACAGCCTGTCCCTGCAAATCCGCGACTCAATGTGCGGTTTCCGCGTCTATCCCCTGGCGCCGACGCTGGCACTGATCGACTCGGCAAACATCGGCAAGCGCATGGATTTCGATTCCGACATCCTCGTGCGCCTGGCCTGGCGCAACCAGCCGATGCGCTGGCTGCAGACTCGTGTGCATTACCCGTTGGACGGCGTTTCGCACTTTCGCCTGTTCCACGACAACGTGCTGATCTCTCGCATGCACACCCGGTTGTTCTTCGGCATGCTGGTGCGCTTGCCAATGATTCTCTGGCAACGGTGGCGCCGATGAGCACAGACAAACAGCACTGGGCGGACCGCCAGGAACGCGGCAGTTTCTGGCTGATGAAACTCACCGCGGTTGCCGCCAAGGTGTTGGGCCGTCGGCTGCTGACCCCGGTGCTGTACGGCATCGTCCTGTACTTCTTCGTGTTCGGTCGCAGCGCTCGACACGCGGCCTGGCAATACCAGCAGCGCCTCGCCGATTGGAGCGACCGCCCCGAACTGCGTCCGTCCCACCGGCGCGTCTTCGGCCAGTTCATGGCTTTTGCCGATTCCCTGCTGGACAAGCTTGACGTCTGGAATGGCAAGCTGAGCATCGAGCAGATCGAAATCGTCGACACGGCCTTGCTGCGCAATCACCTGCGCGACGCACGCGGGCAGATGCTGGTGGGCGCGCACCTGGGCAACCTGGAAATGTGCCGGGCCCTGGCCGAGCTGGGCGAAAAGGTCACCATGAACGTGCTGGTGCACACCAAGCACGCCGAGCAGTTCAACCGTCTGTTGGGCGAGGCCGGCGCTACGCACTTGCGGCTGATCCAGGTCAGCGAGCTGGACCCGGTGATCATGCTGCAACTGAGCGAACGCCTGGAGCGCGGCGAGTGGCTGGCGATCGCGGGCGACCGCGTGCCGCTGCATGGCGGGCGTAGCGTGACCGTGGACTTCATGGGCTACCCGGCCGCCTTCCCGCAAGGCCCCTGGCTGCTGGCCGGGCTGCTGAAATGCCCGGTCAACCTGCTGATGTGTCTCAAGCACGAGGGACGTTATCGCGTCACCCTCGAACCCTTCGCCGATGCGGTGGCATGGAAGCGCAACGACCGCGAACAAGTGATCGCCCACTGGGCCGCTCGCTATGCCGAGCGCCTGGCGCAGTACTGCCTCCAAGGCCCGCAACAGTGGTTCAACTTTTACCCTTTCTGGAAGACCGATGACGATGCCCACTCTTGAGCCGGTAACCTTCGGCGAACGCCCCCTGCGCATTGAAGATGTATTGGCCCTGGCCAACCGTCAGGCACCGACGCAGTTGCAGGATGACCCGGCGTTCCGCCAGCGCATCGCCAAGGGTGCGCAATTCCTCGATTCCCTGCTGGACAAGGAAGGCGTCATCTACGGCGTGACCACCGGCTACGGTGATTCCTGCGTGGTGGCCGTGCCGTTGCACCACGTCGAAGCCCTGCCTCGTCACCTGTACACCTTCCACGGCTGCGGCCTCGGCAAACTGCTCGACGCCCAGGCGACCCGGGCCGTGCTGGCGGCGCGTTTGCAGTCGCTGTGCCACGGCGTATCGGGGGTGCGAGTGGAGCTGCTGGAGCGGCTCCAGGCCTTTCTCGAACACGACATCCTGCCGCTGATTCCGGAAGAAGGCTCGGTGGGCGCCAGCGGCGATTTGACGCCGCTGTCCTACGTCGCCGCTACGTTGTCCGGTGAACGGGAAGTCATGTTCCGTGGCGAACGCCGCCTGGCCGCCGATGTGCATCGCGAACTGGGCTGGACGCCGCTGGTGCTGCGGCCCAAGGAAGCCTTGGCGTTGATGAACGGCACCGCCGTGATGACCGGCCTCGCCTGCCTGGCCTTCGCCCGCGCCGACTATCTGCTGCAACTGGCGACCCGCATCACCGCGCTGAACGTCGTCGCCCTGCAAGGCAATCCGGAACACTTCGACGAGCGCCTGTTCGCCGCCAAGCCACACCCGGGGCAAATGCAAGTCGCCGCGTGGCTGCGCAAGGACCTGGCGATCGACGCGCCGACCGCGCCGTTGCACCGCCTGCAGGATCGCTATTCGCTGCGCTGCGCGCCCCATGTGCTCGGGGTCTTGGCTGACAGCCTGGGCTGGCTGCGCGGGTTCATCGAAACCGAACTCAACAGCGCCAACGACAACCCGATCATCGACGCCGAAGCCGAGCGCGTGCTTCATGGCGGACACTTCTACGGCGGGCATATCGCCTTCGCCATGGACAGCCTGAAAAACCTGGTGGCCAACGTCGCCGACCTGCTGGACCGTCAGCTCGCCCTGCTGGTGGACGAGCGTTACAACCACGGCCTGCCGAGCAACTTGTCCGGCGCCAGTGCCGAGCGGGCGATGCTCAATCATGGTTTCAAGGCCGTGCAGATCGGCACCAGCGCCTGGACCGCCGAAGCCCTGAAAAACACCATGCCGGCCAGCGTGTTCTCGCGCTCCACCGAGTGCCATAACCAGGACAAGGTGAGCATGGGCACCATCGCCGCCCGGGACGCCATCCGCGTGCTGGAACTGACCGAGCAAGTCGCCGCCGCCACCTTGCTGGCCGCCAACCAGGGCGTGTGGCTGCGCAGCCGCGCCGAAGACGCGCGACCGCTGCCGCCGGCCCTCGCCGCCATGCACCAACAACTGGCCGAGGACTTCCCGCCGGTCATCGAAGACCGCGCCCTGGAAGGCGAACTGCGCCTGTGCCTGCAACGCATCGCCGAACAACACTGGAGGCTGCATGCGTAGCCAAGGTGTTCTGCACGTCGACACCCAGATCGTGGTGCCGTTTTTCGATGTCGATTCGATGAACGTGGTCTGGCATGGCCACTACGTCAAATACCTCGAAGTGGCGCGCTGCGCCTTGCTTGACCTGATCGGCCATAACTACAACGACATGCTCGAATCGGGGCATGCGTGGCCGGTGATCGACTTGCAGTTGCGCTACGTACGCGGTGCCGTGTTCGGCCAGGCCCTGACCGTGCGTGCCAGTCTGGTGGAGTGGGAAAACCGGCTGAAGATCAATTACCTGATCAGTGACGCCGCAACCGGCGAACGCTTCACCCGTGCCAGCTCCGTGCAAGTGGCGGTGGACATGGCCACTCGCGAGATGCTGCTGGCTTCGCCACGGGTGTTTGTCGAAGCGGTCGAGAGGAAACTGTCATGAAGCGCCTGTTCATCTGGCTGCTGCTGTGCAGCCTGTCGCCGCTGGCCCAGGCGTTCGATCTACAGCAGTTGAGCGACCAACTGGCCCGCCCGGACGTGATCCACGGCCAGTTCATCCAGGAAAAACACCTGCGCGCCCTGCCCCAGCCCCTCACCAGCAAGGGCCGCTTCGTGCTGGCGAAAAACCACGGCCTGCTGTGGTTGCTGCAGACGCCGTTGCAACAGGATTACCGCATCACCGCCCAGGGCATCGCGCGACGGGACGGCAATGCCTGGCAGATGCTGCCGAACAAGAGTGCCGGCGCCGAGCAGAACCGGTTGTTCCTGGCGGTACTGCAGGGTGACAGCAGCGGCCTGCAGCGCGACTTCGAACTGAGCCTGTCGGGCGAGGCGCAACAGTGGAAACTCACCCTGACCCCGCGCTCGGTACTGCTCAAGCAGGTCTTCAACCAGATCAACATTGACGGTGGCGAGCTGGTCCAGCGTATTGAACTGCTGGAAACCCAGGGCGACAGCACCGTGCTGCGCATGCAGGACACCACCAGCATGCAACCCTTGAGCGAAGCGGAGCAACATGACTTTGCCGAGTGAACGCAGGCTGCCGCGGCTGTTCCTGATCCTGCTGCTGGCGGTGCTGGCGCTTGCCGGATGGCAATGGCGCAACGGTGCGCCGCTGTCGGCGAACCTGATGGAACTGGTGCCAGGCACATCGCCGGATGCGCTGGAACTCACCGCTGAACAACGCATGCAAGCACCGCTCAATCGCGAGCTGTTGGTGCTGGTTGGCCACGCCGACCGCCAGCAAGCCATCGCCCTGGCGCAAACCCTCGGCGAGCAATGGCAAGCCAGCGGCCTGTTCGACAAGGTCCAATGGACGCTCCAGGCCGACCTGCCGGCGCTGCGCAAGCAACTGCTCGATGGCCGGCTGGCCATGCTGTCGGCAACGGACCGGCAACAATTGATCGATCATCCCGAGGCCTTTATCCAGCAGCGGGTACAAGCGCTGTTCGACCCGTTCAGCGGCTTCAGCCTGGTCCCGAGCCAGGACGACTGGCTCGGCCTGACCGGGCGTATCCAGAACAGCCAGCCACAACGCGGCGCCATACAACTGGACGTCGGTAGCGGTGCGCTGGTCGCCGAAGCCGACGGCAAGCACTGGGTCATGCTGCGGGCGCGTACCCAGGGCAATGCGTTCGACATGAACCTGCCGTTGCAAGTGGCCGAACGGGTACAACGCAGCCGCGAACACGCGAGCCAGGCCCAGGGCCAACTCTTGGCGGCCAGCGGCTTGCTCTACGCTGCCAGCGGACAACAACAGGCGTCGCGGGAAATCACCTGGGTCGGCGGCGGCGCAACAGTCGGTATCCTATTGCTACTGTTGCTGGCCTTCCGACGCTTTGCCGTGTGGCTGGCGTTCGTGCCGGTGCTGGTGGGCATGTTGTTCGGCGCGGTGGCCTGCGTGGCGCTGTTCGGACGCATGCATGTCATGACCCTGGTGCTGGGTTCGAGCCTGATCGGCGTAGCAGTGGATTACCCGCTGCACTACCTGTCCAAGAGCTGGAGCCTCAAGCCGTGGCGTAGCTGGCCGGCCCTGCGCGTGACCTTGCCGGGGCTGAGCCTGAGCCTCGCGACCACTTGCATCGGTTACCTGGCGTTGGCCTGGACGCCGTTCCCGGCCCTGACCCAGATCGCGATTTTCTCCGCCGCCGGGCTGCTGGGCGCCTACCTGACGGCGGTCTGCCTGTTGCCGGCGCTGCTGGGTAAGACAGACCTGCGCCCCGCCCAGTGGCCGCTGCAGTTCTGCGAAAATCTGCTCAAGTGCCGCGAAGCGCTACTGGGCCGCGTGCGCACACCCGTCCTGCTGACGCTGTTGTTGATCTTCTGCGCGGGCGGTCTCTGGCAACTGACCACGAAAAACGACATCCGCCAGTGGATCGGCACGCCCCAGCACCTGACCGACGAAGCCCGCGATGTCGCCCGCATCACCGGATTCCAGCCCACCAGCCAGTTCTTCCTGATTCGCGCCGATGACCAAGCGCAACTCTTGGAGCGCCAGACCGCCCTCAATGAGCGGCTCGACCAACTGATCGGCCTGGAAAAACTCCAGGGCTACCTGTCCCTCAATCAATTGGTCAGCCCGCCCGCCGAACAATTAAAGGTCCGCGAGGCCCTGGGCCGGCTGCCGGCGTTCTGGCAACCGCTGCTGGACGTCGGCGTGCCGGTTGCCGCATTGCAAGCGGAGCTTAAGCAATTGCAGGCCCTGCCAGTGACCGACATCGACGCTGCGCTGACCGGCCCGCTGGCAGAACCCTATCGCACGCTCTGGCTAGGCCCGACGGCGCAAGGCGTGGCGGCGGTGGTCAGCCTGCAGGGCTTGAACGATGCCGCATTGCTGCGGGTGCAGGCGGTGGACCTGCCCGGGGTCCAATTGGTGGATCGCCTGGGTGACCTGAACCGGGTGTTTGCCGCCACGCAGGTCAGCGCCGCCGAACTGAAGCTGGCCTCCTGCGTGTTGATCGTCCTGGTGCTGATCTGGCCATTCGGCGTCGGCGGCGCCTTGCGCATCGTCGCCCTGCCGCTGCTGGCCGCGCTGTGCAGCCTGGCGAGCCTGGGCTGGCTGGGCCAGCCGCTGACGCTGTTCAGCCTGTTCGGCCTGTTGCTGGTGACGGCCATCGGTGTCGATTACGCCATCCTGATGCGTGAACAGATTGGCGGAGCCGCTGTGAGTCTGCTGGGCACGCTGCTGGCGGCGATCACCACCTGGCTGTCGTTCGGCCTGCTGGCGCTGTCGAGCACGCCGGCGGTAAGTAATTTCGGCCTGGCGGTCAGCCTCGGTTTGGCGTTCAGCTTCCTGCTCGCGCCATGGGCCGGGCAACAGGCCCATGCGAACCGCGCTGCGGAGCCGGTGCAATGATGACGCTGCTGTTCTGGCTCATGGCCCTGGCGCTGTTTGCCTTGGCGACGGTGGCCGGGCGCCGCTTCGGGCTGATCCCGATTGTCAGCCAGTTGCTGCTGGCAACGTTCGGCCTGCCCTTGCTGATGTATTTCTGGATCGAACCGGGCTGGCACCTCAACGGCGCGCAACTGGTCTCGCCCGTATGGTTGAAGAATCTCTACAGCCTCGCCTTCGCCTTATTGTTGGGGCACATCCTCAGCGATGTGATCGACCTGCGCCTGGACCGCCAAAGCCTCAAGATCGCCTTGCCAAGCTTTGGCGTACCGTTCGCCTGCGGCTTGGCCACCGCGACCTGGCTGCTGCCACCCCAGCCATGGATCAGCTCGCTGGCGGTGGGGCTGTTGTTTTCGATCACGGCGATACCGGTGCTGTACCTGTATTTGCGCCACATCGCCTACCCACCCGACGCCACTCGCCGATTGGTACAGACTGCGATCCTGATCGACCTGATTTGCTGGAGCCTGTTCGCCCTCGCCCAGGGCAGCCTGCACCTGGGCAGCCTGTTGCTGCCGCTGGCCGGCGCTTGCGTGCCATTGCTGCTGCGACTGGTGGGCCTGCGCCAACCGTTGCTGCACAGCGGCCTGTTCTTTGCCCTGCTGGTGGTGGCCGAGCATTACCGGCTCAATGCGCTCATCGCCGGCATCGGCTACCTGCTGTGCATGGCCGCGCTCAAGGTGCCGCTGGTATTGCCCCTCGGCGCCGAATGGATGCAAAGGTTGCAAACCTACCTGGCCATCCCCTTGATCCTGACGTTCGGTATCGTGCAGATCAACGTGCACAGCGCCATGGACAGCCTCGGCTGGGTCCAGCTCGTGGCGTTGCTGCTGTTGCCGATAGCCAGCAAACTGTTGGGCAACTGGCTGGGGCTGGGTTGGGCCGGCGCCTCGTTCGCCGGCGCCAGTCGCTGGCGAGAAAGTGTCTTGCTGAATATTCGCGGCTTGAGTGAAATCGTCTTCCTCAACCTGCTGCTGCAACAAAACCTCATCAGCCCGGCACTGTATTTCGCCCTGATGCTGATGGGGTTGATCGCCACATTATTGCCGGCCGTGGCCGGTTTTCACCGTATACCCTCGATTGCCGTCTCGGCCAGGAGCCCCCGTGTCAACAGTTGAAATGGAACGTCGACAGGTTGTCGTCATCGGAGCGGGGCCTTCCGGCGCCATCGCCGCCGCGCTGCTCAAGCGCAAGGGCCACGATGTGCTGGTCATCGAGCGCCAGTATTTCCCGCGGTTCTCCATCGGCGAAAGCCTGTTGTCCCATTGCCTGGACTTCGTCGAAGAAGCCGGCATGCTCGACGCGGTCAACGCCGCCGGGTTCCAACGCAAGAACGGCGCCGCGTTCGCCTGGGGCGAGCGCTACAGCGCCTTCGATTTCGGCGACACCTTCAGCGAAGGCAAGCCCACCACATTCCAGGTCCAACGCGCCGACTTCGACAAGTTGCTCGCCGACCAGGCGGCCCTGCAAGGTGTGGAAATCCGCTACGGCCAGGCCATCGCCAACGTTGACTTCTCCCTCGCCAAGCCGCAATTGGGCGTGCAACGCGAGGACGGCAGCGAGTACCGGGTCGAGGCGGATTTCGTCCTCGACGCCAGCGGCTACGGCCGGGTCTTGCCGCGCCTGCTGGACCTTGAGGCGCCGTCGAATTTCCCGGTGCGCCAAGCGGTGTTCACCCACGTCGAGGATCGCATCGACAGCCCGACCTTCGATCGCGAGAAGATCCTCATCACCACCCATCCGACGAAGCGCGACGTATGGTTCTGGACCATCCCCTTCAGCGGCGGGCGTTGCTCGGTGGGCGTGGTCGCGGCCGCGGAACACTTCGAGGGCCGCACCGATGACCTCGACGCCTGCCTGCGCGGCTTCATCGACGAAACCCCGAGCCTGGCCGGTGTGCTGGACAATGCCGTGTGGGACACCCCGGCGCGGACCATCGGTGGCTACTCGGCCAACGTCAAGTCCTTGCACGGCCCCGGCTTCGCCCTGCTGGGCAACGCCGCGGAATTCCTCGACCCGGTGTTCTCATCCGGCGTGACCATCGCCATGCGTTCGGCGAGCATGGCCGCCGACGTGCTGCATCGGCAGTTGCAAGGCGAGCCGGTGGATTGGCAGAGCGAATTCGCCGAGCCATTGAAACGCGGCGTCGACACCTTCCGCTGTTACGTCGAAGGCTGGTACGCCGGCACCTTCCAGGACGTGATCTTCTACACCGAAGGCTCCGACGACATCCGCCGCATGATCAGTTCGATCCTCGCCGGCTACGCCTGGGATCAACGCAACCCATTCGTCAGCGAACCCAAGCGGCGCCTGCGCATGCTCTCGGAAATCTGCGCGAGTCCGGCGCCGAGCCAGCAAACATGAGCTACCTGAGCGACAGCTACGTCGAGGAAACCCGCTTCGGTTTCTGGTTCCTGCGCAGCCACACCTGGCAACACCATGTGCTGCGCGTGGCGATCAACGACCTGCGCGGCCTGTTCAGCGCTGCGCCGCCATCCAATCCAGTGTTGCTGGACGCCGGTTGCGGCCAGGGCAAGTCATTCCAGTACCTGCGCCAGGCATTCGCGCCGCAACGCCTGATTGGCGTGGACGCCGATCCCCAGAGCCTGGACCTGAGCGCCGAGGAAGCGGCTCGCCAAGGCATGGCGGTCGAGCTGATCGGCAGTGACTGCGCGACCTTGGCGGTGCCCGATGCGAGCGTTGACTTGCTGTTCTGCCACCAGACCTTTCATCATTTGGTGGAACAGGAAAAAGCCCTCGCCGAGTTCTATCGCGTGCTCAAGCCCGGCGGTTATTTGATGTTCGCCGAATCCACCGAGGCCTACATCGACACCTGGGTAATCCGCTGGCTGTTCCGTCATCCGATGCACGTGCAGAAAAGCGCCGCGCAGTACCTGGCGATGATCCGCGACCAAGGGTTCCAATTCGAAGACCGCAACGTCTCCTACCCGTACCTGTGGTGGAGCCGCGCCAAGGACTTCGGCCTGCTGGAACGCTGGGGCCTGCGTCGGCCCAAGCCGTTTGGCGAGCGCGAGGAAACCCTGGTCAACGTGGTGGCGCGCAAGCCGCTCGAGGGGGCCACGGGATGATCCGCTGCCTGTTGATCGGCTGCCTGCTGTTGCTCAGCGCCTGCGCCAGTCATGCGCCGCTGCCCGAACGCACGCCGACCCTGGCGCTGCCGCTGCAATTGCACATCGAGCGGCAACTGGCCGGCCAGCGCCAGGATTGGCTGTTGGTGATCCAGCGTGAAAACACCGGCATCCGCTGGTCGATGATGGACCCGCTGGGCATTCCCGTCGCCCGCCAGCGCCTGGCCGATGGCCAGTGGCGGGCCGACGGCCTGCTGCCGCCCAATGCCGAGGCCCGGGAACTGTTCGCGGCGCTGTTGTTCGCCCTGACCCCGGAAACGGAGCTGGCCAGCAACTACCCCATCGCCCGGCAACACGGCGTCGAACGAGCGCTCGAGAGCCGCTGGCAGGTGCGTTACCAGCAACCGCTGGAGTTTGAGCTGCGCTTGCCCCAAGGCCCGCATTACCGCATCACGCCGTTGACCGAGAGTGCCCAATGACTGCTTATCTGAATGCCCTCGGGGTGATCTGCGCCCTGGGCCGGGACAAACAGAACGTCGCGCGCAACCTGTTCGCCGGCGACTGCTCGGGCGTGCGCAGCGAGGCTGGCTGGGTCGCCGAACGGGCATTGCCGGTGGCTTCGGTAGCGGGTGAGCTCGCCCAGATCCCGGAAACCCTGGCGGCCCAACGCAGCCGCAACAATCAGCTGTTGCTGGAAGCTGGATTGCAGATTCGTCCCGAGATCGACCGGGCCATCCAGGCTTACGGCCGCGCGCGCATCGGCATCGTCCTGGGCACCAGCACCTCGGGCATCGACGAGGCCAGCCAGGGCATCGCCCATTACCTGCGCGAGCAGCGGTTCCCCGAAGGCTACGATTACCAGCAACAGGAACTCAGCGCGCCGGCCAATTTCCTCTCCGACTGGCTTGGCCTGAGCGGCCCCTCCTACGTGATCTCGACCGCTTGCACCTCCAGCGCACGGGCCTTGATGAGCGCCCGTCGCCTGCTGGACCTGGGGTTGTGCGACGCCGTGCTGTGCGGTGGCGTCGACAGCCTGTGCAAACTGACCCTTAACGGTTTCTCTGCGCTGGAAGCGGTGTCGAACGAGCGCTGCAATCCGTTTTCGGTGAACCGCAGCGGCATCAACATCGGCGAGGCGGCGGTGCTGTTTCTCATGAGCAAGACGCCAGGCGACGGTCACTCGATCGCGCTGCTCGGTGACGGCGCCAGCTCCGACGCGCACCATATTTCCGCGCCGGAACCCAGCGGTCGCGGCGCCCGCCAGGCGATGGAAAAAGCCTTGCGCTGCGCCGGCCTGGACGCCAGCCAGATCGACTACCTGAACCTGCACGGCACAGCCACGCAGCATAACGACGCCATGGAAAGCCATGCGGTGGCCGGACTGTTTCCAGCGGGCGTGCCCTGCTCGTCCACCAAGCCGATGACCGGCCACACCCTCGGCGCGGCAGGCGCACTGGAGGCTGCGTTCTGCTGGTTGGCCCTGAGCGCGGACAATCCCAGCCATGCCTTGCCACCCCATGTCTGGGACGGCCAGCCCGATCCCGAACTGCCGGCACTGAACTGGATCGATAGCCGCGCCCGCCTGAACCCGACCCACCCCCGTCGCCTGATGAGCAACTCGTTTGCCTTCGGCGGCAACAACGTCAGCCTGATTATCGGAGACGCCCAATGATTGACTGGCCGCTCGCCGAACTGCTGCCCCACGCAGGGGACATGATCCTTATCGACCGGATCGTGACCTTCGATGACGAGCAGATCCATACCGTCGCCACGGTCAAGCCAGGCGGTTTGTTCAACCTGGACGACGGCGCGCTGCCGGCCTGGGTCGGCATCGAGCTGATGGCCCAGAGCGTCGCGGCGTTCGCCGGTTGCCACGCCCGCCAGCGCGGCGATGCCGTGGAGCTGGGCTTCCTGCTCGGGACCCGCAAGTTCGAATGCAACGTCGAACATTTCCCGGTGGGCACCGAACTGGCCATCCACGGCGTTCGCTCCCTGGAAGACGACAACGGCATGGGTGTGTTCGAATGCCACATCCACGCGCCGGGCATCCACGCCACCGCGCGGCTGAACGTATTCCGTCCACCCCATGCCGCCCAGTACCTCAATGAAACCTCTGCAACAGGAACCCAGCCATGACTGAATCCGTACTGGTTACCGGCTCCAGCCGTGGCATCGGCCGCGCCATCGCCTTGCGCCTGGCCCAGGCCGGGCACGATATCGTCTTGCATTGCCGCAGCGGGCGCGCCGAGGCCGAAGCGGTCCAGGCAGAAGTCCTGGCCCTGGGCCGCAACGCCCGTGTCCTGCAATTCGACGTCTCCGACCGCGCCGCCTGCAAAGCCGCTCTCGAGGCGGATGTGGAAACCCACGGCGCCTATTACGGCGTGGTGCTCAACGCCGGCCTGACCCGCGACGGCGCCTTCCCGGCCCTGAGCGAAGACGACTGGGACAGTGTGCTGCGCACCAACCTCGACGGTTTCTATAACGTGCTGCACCCGGTGATGATGCCGATGATCCGCCGCCGCGCCGCAGGACGAATCGTCTGTATCACGTCAGTGTCCGGCCTGATCGGCAACCGTGGCCAAGTCAACTACAGCGCCTCGAAAGCCGGCCTGATCGGCGCGGCCAAGGCATTGGCCATCGAACTGGGCAAGCGCAAGATTACCGTGAACTGCGTCGCGCCGGGCTTGATCGACACCGCCATGCTCGATGAAAACGTACCCGTGGAAGAATTGATGAAGATGATCCCCGCCCAGCGCATGGGCACTCCGGAAGAAGTCGCCGGCGCGGTGAATTTCCTGATGTCCGCCGAAGCCGGTTACATCACTCGGCAGGTCCTGGCCGTCAACGGAGGCTTGTGCTGATGAAGCGCGTCGTCGTCACCGGCATGGCCGGCATCACCTCCATCGGCAGCGACTGGGAAACCATCGCCGCCAACTTCGCCGCCAACCGCAGTGGCATCCGGCGCATGGATGAGTGGGACCGTTTCACCGAACTGAACACACGCCTGGCCGGCCCGATCGACGATTTCCAGGTCCCGGCCCACTGGACGCGCAAGCAACTGCGCAGCATGGGCCGGGTCTCGCGCCTGGCCGTGGCCTCGGCGGAACAGGCCCTGGCCGACGCCGGCCTGCTGGGCGATCCGTCGATCAAGGATGGCCGCATGGGCGTGTCCTGCGGTTCGTCCACCGGCAGCACCGATGAGATCAAGGCCTTCGGCAACATGCTGCTCAACAGCGTGGCCGAAGGGCTGAACGCCAATTCCTATGTGCGGATGATGCCGCACACCACGGCGGCCAACATCAGCATCTTCTTCGGCCTGACTGGACGGCTGATCCCTACGTCCAGCGCCTGCACCAGCGGCAGCCATGGCATCGGCTATGCCTACGAGGCCATCAAGTTCGGCCGCCTGCCGCTGATGCTCGCTGGTGGCGCCGAAGAACTGTGCCCGACCGAAGCAATGGTCTTCGACGCGCTCTACGCCACCAGCCTGAAAAACGATGCGCCGCAGACCAGCCCACGTCCTTACGACAAGGGGCGCGATGGATTGGTGATCGGTGAAGGCGCCGGCATGCTGGTGCTCGAAGAACTGGAACACGCCCTGGCCCGTGGCGCGCACATCCATGCCGAGATCGTTGGTTTTGGGAGCAACGCCGACGGCCAGCACGCCACCCGCCCCGAATTGAGCACCATGCGCCGGGCCATGGAACTGGCCCTTGAGGATGCCGGCCTCGAGCCATCCGCCATCGGCTACGTCAACGGTCACGGTACGGCCACCGAACAGGGCGACGTCGCCGAGACCCTGGCCACCAGCAGCCTGTTCGGCGAGCACATGCCCATCAGCTCGCAGAAAAGCTTCCTTGGCCACACCCTCGGTGCCTGCGGTGCGCTGGAGTCCTGGTTCAGCATAGAAATGCTGAACCGCGACCTCTATGTGCATACTTGCAACCTCGATGAGGTCGACCCTGAGTGCGGCAAACTCGACTATTTGCGCAACGAGTTCCGCGCGATGAGCAATGAATACGTGATGAACAACAACTTTGCCTTCGGTGGGGTCAACACTTCGCTGATCTTCCGCCGCTGGCATTGATTCCCGTAAATCCCCTGGTCAAGGAGACCATGATGCCGTTGAAGAAAATCGCTGTGACCGCCGCCCTGTTGCTCGGCACCCTGCCAAGCCTCAGCCAGGCCCGTGATACCGCGCTGTTCCTGCCGTTCGATAAAGTCGTCGCCGAAGCCATCCGCACCGGCAAGATCGACGGCAGCGTGAAGTTCTACCTGGCCGGCAACAAACCGGCCGGCAACGTCACCGTGGTCAGCCCAGGCGCGGTGACCAACAAGAAAACCAACGCCTTCAACAAGTCCGACGAAGTGGCCTGCGAATGGGTGCTGCAATCGGCACTGATCAGCCTGCACCAAGCCGCCAAGAACGCCGGCGCCAACGCCGTCACCAACATCGTCAGCTTCTACAAGAGCAACGAACGCAAGGACCCGACTACCTATGAGTGCCACGCCGGGGCAATCATGGCCGGCGTCGCGTTGAAAGGCGATTTGGCGAAGGTGCAGTAGCTGGATTTTGGGGCTTACATAGATAAATCCACTGTGGGAGCGAGCTTGCTCGCGATTGCGTCAGTACATGCAGCATCACCGGCACTGACCCACCGCTATCGCGAGCAAGCTCGCTCCCACAGGTATCGCCCCGTGGCGAGGGAGCTTGCTCCCGCTGGGCTGCGCAGCGGCCCCAGCAACCTAGCTAACCACACCCCCTTCAAACTCCCTCTCCAACATCGCCAAAAACGCCTCCCTGGCAGGATGCCGACCCGCGTTTTCATGCCAATAAAACAGATTGTCTACCCCTGCCAATTCCGGAAATTCGTACCCCGTCCAACCCGCCCCCTGGCGATACTGCTCATAGATCCCCCTGGGAACCAGCGAAACACCCGCCCCAGCGCTGACACAGCCAACGATAGCGCCATAGCTGGCGATACTGATGATCGGCTGAACCTGACCGTGGCGCAGCAACCACTGCTCCAGTGCCAGGCGGTACGGACAGCCGACAGGCCACATGAAAATCGCCTGGCCTTGCAAATCCGCCGCACTGCGCAGCGGGCCAAGGGAATCGGCTGCAATGAGCACCAGATCCTCACGGTACATCACCGCTCGCTTCAGCCCGGGCCGCTCCACGTCAACCGCGACAATCGCAGCGTCGAGCCGGTGCTGCCGGATATCCTCCAGCAACTGAGCCCAGGTCCCCGTGCTCAGTTCCAGCGACACCTGCGGGTACTGCGCGTGATATTTAGCCAACAACTGGGGCAGGCGCCCGGTGGCGCTGGACTCGATCGCCCCAATACGCAACGGTCCACTGGGAGCGTTGGAGGGTGCGATTGCGCGGCGAGCCTCTTCCGTCAGGCTGAGGATTCTCGTCGCATATTCCAGGAATATCTGTCCCGCCGGGCTGACTCGCACCCCACGTCCGTCGCGGAAAAACAACGACGTGCCCAGCTCTCGCTCCAGCGACTTGAGGCGGGCGGTGACATTGGACGGAACGCAGTGCAGCGTTTCAGCGGCACGCGCAATGCTGCCGGTGTCGCAGACCGCTTTCACCATGCGCAGTTGGGACAGTTCCATAGCTCACCCAAAGTGAATGATTGACTGAGTTTAAGTCACTTGTGGTGATAAGCCGCGTTTTCGATACTCCGAGACATGCACTTGGATGAAGACGCCGCTGATGCTCAACAAAGGTTCGGAACGATCGGGCGTAAAGGTGACCCTGGCAGCAACGTTCGTCATTGTGTGCTGGGCCTATTCCCCGATTGGCATTCGCATCGGTCTCCAGGCCTACGAACCCGGCCACCTGGCCTTGATTAGATTTCTCATCGCCTCGACGTTTATGGCCGTATTGGCCTCGGTCAAGGGCATCGGCCTGCCTCGAGTGAAGGACCTGCCATTGCTCGCCCTGCTGGGTTTTTTCGCCGTCAGCCTGCATCACATCGCCCTCAACTACGGGCAGCGAGGTGTCAGCGCTGGCGCCGCCAGTGTCCTGGCCCAATCCACACCATTGTTCAGTGCGCTACTGGCGCATTTCGCCTTCAAGAACAGCGTCAATGCGTGGCAGTGGATGTGCGTGCTGTTGGGGTTGGCGGGTGCTGCCGTAGTGGTCATGGAAGATCTTGGTTTGGGTCAGATAAACGCTCATGGGCTGCTGATCCTCCTGGCAGCATTATCCTGGAGCTTGTATTTCGCCCTGCAAAAACGCCATTGCCATCGTTACGACGGCTTGACCATGGTCTGTTACACCGTCTGGTCGGGCACCGCCCTGTTATTCGTATTCGCGCCTGGGCTGCTGGACGAGGCAAGACAAGCCCCCACTTCGGTGAATTTGGCCGTGCTGATGCTGGGCATCTTTCCCAGCGCGCTGGCGTACCTTGCCTGGGCCTACGTCCTGGCACACAGCGACGTGAGCCGAGCCTCCATGGCGCTTTACCTGACCCCTCCGACCGCCATGCTGATGGCCTCGATGATCCTCGCCGAACGTCCGTCGGCAATGGTCATCGTCGGGGCGGCCACCGTGCTGACCAGCGTCCTTGCACTCAACCTTGACCCTACGAGGCTGCAAGCAAAACTCGGAAAGCGGAACACCTAATTTCCGAAATTTCCCACACCAAAACCCTTGAACTTCGCGCTACGGTCACATCCCAACCACAAACCGGGAATGCCAAGGATGAACGAAGTGACCAAGAAAGCCGTGATCGTATTCAGCGGTGGTCAGGATTCCACCACCTGCCTGATCCACGCATTACCCCAGTACGACGAAATCCACTGCATTACTTTCGATTACGGCCAACGCCATCGCGCCGAGATTGAAGTGGCGAAGGACCTCGCCAAGCATTTTGGCGTGACGGCCCATAAGGTCCTGGACACCACGTTATTGAACGAGCTGGCGGTCAGTAGCCTGACTCGGGACAACATTCCGGTTCCGTCGGCGAACAGCAGCAAGGACGGCCCGCCTAATACATTCGTGCCGGGTCGCAATATCCTGTTTCTGACGTTGGCGTCGATCTATGCCTATCAGGTGGGTGCTGAAGCGGTGATCACCGGTGTGTGCGAGACGGATTTTTCAGGGTATCCGGATTGTCGGGACAGTTTTGTCAAAGCCATGAACATCGCGATTGAAACCGGCATGGATTACAAACTGCGCATCGAGACACCGTTGATGTGGCTGAATAAAGCAGAGACTTGGGCCTTGGCGGATTATTACGACCAGCTGGAGTTGGTGATGAACCGTACGCTGACTTGTTATAACGGGGTTGTGGGCAGTGGATGTGGGGGATGTGATGCTTGCAGTCTTCGTGCAGGGGGGCTGAAGGCTTTTACTGAAAATAGAGAAAGGGTTATCAACGCGTTAACAAATAAAATAAACCAAAAAAATCTCTAAAAACCGGTGGCTGTCAAATTGACAGCCACCTTTTTAAGCAGGTTGAGCCTCGACAACGTACCTTTTGAATAGCGATCTGGCAGCATAAGCCGGGAATACATTAAAAACAGCAAAGCACATTTTTATGGCTATTTGCACGTAGACTATTTTCAGTATTTCGTCATTGGTCAATGACCCGTAAAACGCGATGAAGCAAAAAAGAAAGCTATCTATAACAACCGCAAAACAGGTACTGAGCAGCACTCGCAAAAACAAATATCTTGAACTTGTAAGCTTTTTTATTTTGCTAAGCAAATATGAATTTACATACTCTGAAATGACAAAAGAAACAGACGAGGCCAGCAAAACCGACGACACATGTGCCACAACCCTTTCATAGGATGAGTCAAGCTGCCAGCTTGATAGGCCGGGAAACCAGCTGGTCACACTTAATGCCACCAATATGAATACGTTACCTACACACACAAACCATATGGATTTCTTAGCCAGCCTGAGACCATAATATTCATTTAGTATATCAACGACAAGGAAGGTCAAAGGATACAAGAAAATGCCAAGCGTGATTACAACATCGAACTGCTCTATGTATATAAGCTTCGCTGCAGAAATATTGGCAAGCACATATAACGCAAACAGCATAAAGCTCAGAGCCAAGTAGACCAACCATGACCGCTCATGACGATCGCCCATCTCATAAGCGGACAATGTGGCGCCACCTGAGTAAAACTTTCTATAAATCTCTCTTACTTCTGCCTTGGTCAAATCATCCATAATTTCGCTTTTTACAAGCTTCGCCAGTTTGAGCTTTATTACCCTACCGGTGGAAATCACCATTACGATGGCTAAATTTTTACTATTTTCAAAGCCTACAAGCTTGTACTTACTATTCTCAGCCTCACGATTATCGACCATTAAACCGTTCCTCAACCACCTCTCCAATGACCAGAGTTGCGTCAGAGCTAGATAAATATCCAGTGACAATCTGAAACTGTTTTGTTGACTGCTTCCAGATCAATTTTTCTGCTGCGCTGCTTAAGTCACCTTTTCTCACGACCAACAAATCACCTGACTCATATGCACCTTCAATATTATTCTCCAAAAGTACTCCGATCAAATTACTGGCCGAACCGAAATAATAAGTCAATGGATACACTGTTACCAACTCCCCGATTTTCTTATTGAGACAATGAAGTATCTGACTTTCCTTTATTACAGGGACTGCTGCGGGATTCATGTTTCCATGCAGCGAAACGCTGCTCTCGATTATCTCTCGCTCTTCAAAATCTACAGACTCGATCTCTTTATACGATACGCCAAAAAAATCTGAAATTTTTCTAATAGTGGTTTGCTGTACATTCACAACCCTCCCTTCCAAGATGTTATAGATCGTGGTTCGGGTCAATCCGCTCGAATTGCACAAAGAAATCTGCGTCTCCCCACGACTCTTTATCAGATACTTAACGTTATTCTTCAGTATCTCCGCTTTTTCTTTTTTGTACATGAACTTACCAACATCAAAAAAATCGATAAACCTCATAGACAGTGTAGGCGACATTTACAAAACTGGACATCCTATCTCCTCCACCATAGGTAAACACCATTGATTCGCGACAAAAAAGCGTTAACTGATATTTCCGCAAAAGAAGAAACGTAAATCATAGGAAATATCCTACGGAAGAAAGCAACAGCCTGAGTACCAACCTAACCCCTCCACGCACCTTCTCGCCGCGCTGGGCGCTCACTTATTGACCAAGAATAATCATTTTACTAAGCATATGTTCATTATATTGATCAATATATAAAGAGCACGCATATAACACTTTCACTTTTCTCCAACCTACGTAAAGTGTTGCCTTCTTACTTCAATCACTGGATCTGTTCTATTAAAAGGAGCGCGTCATGGAGAAGGTAACCTCCCACACGACCCAAGGCCTCACCGGCGCCAGCAATTTCTTCACCATCCTCCCCAACATCGACACCCAGTCCTTGCTCTGCCACGCCAGCGAAACCCTCGCCTCCCTGAACGTCATGTCCACCGATCTTGCAGGCGAGCTGCAAGGTGCGCACCGCAGCATGGCGATGGCCCTCCAGCAACTGACGGAGCTGGGCGAGTTGCTGGTCAATCGCGCGCTGGAAAACCTCGATCCGCCCATAGGCTTGCCGGACGCTTCATCAACCAACCAACGCTAACTCATCAACCCAAGGAGGGTTTTGTCATGAAAAGGTACAGGCCAGTCACCGGCACCGATTGCACCATCGCTTCGTTATTGATCGACACTGAAGCACCGCTGGACGTCTTGCACGAAACCGCGGCCGACCGCATTCGCGCCGCCACTCAGTTTCTTGAAAACCTGGCATTCGAAGGAGGTGCCTATAGCGAATTAGCTCGCGTGCTGGTGGTTTCATTGCGCGAAGGTTGCGATTTGCTGGATGTCGTCGGTCGACGTCTGCAGACGCAGGCGACTTGAAAAGAAAAGGCGCCTTACGGCGCCCTTCGAAACATCAACTCCTAACTCATAACTTCCTCTGATCCCTTTTCCTCGCCTCATTGATTACAGCCTCTGCGAATGCAGGTAATAAACCTCCGCCAACCTAAGCGCAGGCAAAAAGTCCTCCGCCGTCGGCCCCCCCTCCCGCACGATGATCATGAAACGTTTCTGTAGCGTATTAATGATCTCATCGCCATTGCTCAAGCGACTGCCGACCAGCGCAATGTCGCTGTTGTTTTTCCCGGCGCCGGTGATTATCCGTGCGGTGCTGCCATCGGCGTACACCACCTCATCGCCTTTCTGCGCGGCGCGTACTTTCCAGCCATTGTCCAAGGTGAACGTCAACGACGATGACACTTGCTGGATCGTTCCGCCGTCACGCGTCTGGCTGCCCTCGGTGGCCACTCGGTAGATGGCGATTGGCGGATGAGCTTCGACAAAGGCTTTTTGTCGACTCACGAATGCCGCGACGTCTTCGCCATAGCCCTCCAGTTGCCGGGGCTCCAAGTACAGGTCATCCAGATGACGAAGAGACTCTTGGGAGATTTCGTTGGTGTAAGGGGCATCCAAAGACGAGTGCATTTCCAGGGGCCTTATTCATGGGCTTCAGCTGCGTTCCTTTGCGCCGGGAATGAGCGCTGAGCCGGACGATTTTCGGAATGATGAATAAGACGTTGCAGCGCTGGTGGATGGCAATCCCAACGGCGTGGTATCTGGAACGAATAGGAAGTGTCCTAACTAGAAATGCGCGTTTTCCTACAGTCGAAAGGAGCTTGGCGCAACGCCCGTCCTCCCGCCGTTCTTCTGTCCTCAATCGAAGCAGCACCTTTTGCCTGTTGTCGGAACTGTCAACTTTGACAGTAGCGACAGTGCTCGGGGTAGCTTCAGGCTCCCAGGCGTCGACGTTCGATCAAACCGTTCGACCTCATGAGCTGTGATTCGCAGTCCATAAAATTAACTTGGCTCCAAACATGGATGAAAAATTGATCAACACAATAGCCTGGTCGGGCCGCGCAGCCATGTCTTCCAAACACGCAACAGCGTCTTCGGCGGAACCAAACAGCGTCGTTGTCGACGGCGCGACATTTACCCACGCCTATGTGTCCGTGAACGGTATTCGCCTCCACTACCTCATGGGCGGTGATGGGACGCGCCCGATATTGTTGATGCATGGGTTCCCGGGCAGTTGGCGAAGCTGGGAGCCGTTGATGGGCGCATTGGTGCATGCCGGTTTTACCCCCCTCGTTCCTGATTATCGCGGCGCTGGCGAAACGGATATTTCAGTTGGTGGCTACGACAAAAAAAGCATGGCCCATGATCTGCACGAACTTGCCACCCTCTTGAACATCAAGCAGGTCGATATCATTGGTCATGACATGGGTTTGATCATTGCCTACGCCTACGGGGCGCTTTATCCGGATGAAACCGGGCACATCGTATTAATGGATGGGTTTATTCCGGGCATTCCTGGATGGGAATCTGCCTATAACGGGGATCCCGCAGCCGGCATTGCCAGCAAATGGCATTTTCGCTTCTTTGGCAAAACGGCCATTGGCATGATCAAAGGGCACGAAAAAACCTACCTGGATATGTTTTTTGATGACTTTGTATTCGAGGGCAACGATAAAGTGCCCGATGAAGTGCGACAGGCACTGGTAGACGACTACTCCCGGCCCGGCCGCATGGAAGCAGCATTCAAGCTTTATGCAGCCTGGGTAGAAAATGACGCGAATGACAACCTGGAGTTTGCCAAGAATAAACTGACGATTCCGCTGCTCACCATCGGCGGGGACCATTCAAGAGGAAAAACCCTGGCCGAGCAGGCCCTGCACATCGCAACGCAACCGCACCCATTGACATTGATCAATACCGGCCATTGGGTACTGGAGGAACAAACGCAGGCGACACGTGACGCAATCCTGGCATTTCTGATGATAAAAAATGACGGGTAATAGGTTTTCACAGGGTCTGATGGCGGGACATGAACAAAGAAGGGCGTCCCTTTGGGCGCCCTTCTTAATCAAATCTGCTGGTCGTTTTTCATGTTGCCTAATTAGGTACTGGCATGCAGTTTCAGCCCCAACGCTTTAACAACTTTCAAAATAGTACCGAACTCAGGGTTTCCTTCCCCTGACAAGGCGCGATAAAGGTTTTCCCGAGAGAGGCCCGCGTCACGGGCCACCTGGGTCATCCCACGAGCTCGTGCAATGGTCCCTAGGGCTTTAGCAATGAATGCGGGGTCATCTCCTGCCTCGTCCATGCATGCATCCAAATAGTTCGCCATGTCCTCTTCGGTCTTGAGGTACTCGGCAGAGTCCCAGCGAGTGAATTGTTCGGTCATGGGTTTTGCTCCTGCCAGGATTTTGCGATCAGCCTGGCTTGCTTGATATCACGTGCTTGACTGCTTTTGTCACCACCACACAGAAGGATGATCAATTGTCGGCCTTGCTGCATGAAATAAATTCGATAGCCCGGACCGTAATCGATACGGGCCTCACTCAACCCTTCTCCTAAAGCTTTGACGTCACCCAGATTCCCATCGGCCATACGATCGACTCGAACCTGAATACGCATCCTGGCACGGCTATCAGCCAGCTTCGAGAGCCAGCCGGAAAAGGTAGAGCTTCGAATGATCTCCGTCATGTCGCGCAGTGTAGCCCCTACGCTACACCCGCTCAAGTTTGGGTCACGTCATCCGTCTTCAACAGCCTTGGGAAGCGCAAGTAACGCCTTGATCACCATCGGTCAACAACGCCACAAACGCTGCCGCCATCGGCGAACGCTGATCCTTGCGCTGTACCAGCCACACCGCCGATACCGCCGCCGGGTCGAGCAGCGGTCGATAGACCACCCCATCGATACGCATGCGCTGATAAGACGCCGGCAACACCGAGACGCCCAGCCCCGCTGCCACCAGGCCGATGATGGTCATGGCCTCTCCCGCTTCCTGGGCGAAGTGCGGGTTGAAGCCGGCGTCGCGGGCCAGGTTCAGGAGTTGCGCGTAGAGGCCGCTGCCGTAGCTTCGCGGAAAGAACACGAACGGCTCCTGGGCCAGCGCGGCAAGGAACAGGCCGTCTTCGTTGCCCTGGGCCAGCGGATGCTTGGCGCTGAGCACGGCCACCAGCGGTTCGCGGCTGAGTTCGATTTCGACCAGTGAATCGGGCAACGGCAACGGTCGCATGATGCCCACCTCGATCACTTCGTCCATCAACGCGTCGGCCACTTGGGTGCTGCTCATTTCCCGCAGGTTCAGGTGCACGGCGGGGAAGCGTTGGCGAAAGGTAAAAATCGCTTGGGGGATAGTGGAGTTGAAAGGCGCCGAGGAGGTAAAGCCGATCTTCAGCTCGCCCAGTTCCCCCAACTGAGCACGGCGGGCCACATCGGCGGCCTTGTCGACCTGGGCCAATACCCGCCGCGCCTCTTCCAGGAAAAGCCGCCCGGCCTCACTCAGTTCGACCCGACGATTGGTGCGATCGAACAGCCGTGCGCCAATCTCTTGCTCCAGCGCCTGGATCTGCTGGCTCAAAGGCGGCTGGGAAATGCCCAGGGCGAGTGCGGCGCGGCCGAAGTGCAGTTCTTCGGCGACGGCGATGAAGTAGCGCAGATGCCGCAGTTCCATGGAAACCCCAGTAGGTCGTTCAACGTCTTAAATAGGTCGAACAATATATTGGATAGAATCATTAGCCGGCTATATGCTTTTTTCATTGCCTGCCTGGCCGTGCTCCTCCGAGGTCCACCGTGAAAACTGCTGTCGCCCCACTCGCCCATGAAATCCCTCCCCGTGCGCAGGATGATGTCGTCGCCGAATTGAAGGACATCTACATCGAGAAGGGCACGCCGATGTTCATGCGCACGGTGCTGGCGCTGTTCTGCGGTGGCTTTGCGACGTTTGCCCTGCTCTATTGCGTGCAACCGATGATGCCGTTGTTGTCCCACGAGTTTTCCATCAACGCCGCGCAAAGCAGCCTGATCCTGTCGGTGGCGACCGGCCTGCTCGCCGTCGGCTTGTTGATCACCGGTCCGATTTCCGACCGCATCGGCCGCAAGTCGGTGATGGTCGCGGCGCTGTTCGCTGCGTCGGTGTGCACGATTGCCAGCGCGATGATGCCGACCTGGCACGGCGTGTTGCTGTTGCGCGCCTTGGTCGGGCTGTCGTTGAGCGGTTTGGCGGCGGTCGCGATGACGTATCTGAGCGAAGAAATCCATCCCAAGCACATTGGCCTGGCGATGGGGCTGTATATCGCCGGCAACGCCATCGGCGGCATGAGCGGGCGCCTGATCACCGGGGTGTTGATCGACTTTGTCAGCTGGCACACCGCGATGCTGGTGATAGGCGGCCTGTCGCTGATCGCGGCAGCGGTGTTCTGGCGGATCCTCCCCGAGTCGCGCAATTTCCGTCCCCGGTCGCTGCATCCGCGCAGCTTGCTGGACGGGTTCATCATGCACTTTCGCGACGCTGGGTTGCCGCTGTTGTTTCTTGAAGCCTTCGTGCTGATGGGCGCGTTCGTGACGCTGTTCAATTACATCGGCTACCGCCTGCTGGCCGCGCCTTATCAGCTGGATCAGGCATTTGTCGGGCTTTTATCAGTCGTCTATCTGTCGGGCATCTACAGTTCGGCGAAAGTCGGCGCCATGGCCGACAAGCTCGGGCGCCGGAAAATGCTTTGGGCGACCATCGCGCTGATGTTGGCGGGCCTTGTCCTGACCCTGTTCACGCCGCTCTGGCTGGTGATCATCGGCATGTTGATATTCACCTTCGGTTTCTTCGGCGCACACTCGGTCGCCAGCAGCTGGATTGGCCGGCGTGCGCTCAAGGCAAAGGGACAGGCTTCGTCGTTGTACTTGTTCAGCTATTACGCCGGCTCGAGTGTCGCCGGTACGGCGGGGGGCGTGGCGTGGCACTTGGGTGGTTGGAACGGAACCGGGCTGTTCATCGGCTCGCTGCTGATCATCGCCCTATTGATCGCGCTGAAGCTGGCCAAGTTGCCACCGCTGGGCGAGATAAAAGCCTGAGACGGGTGGAACAATAGCGGGAGCGAGTTGGCTCGCTCCCGCTACGCGTCAATCGTGGTACTGCGCCGACAATTCATGCACCGCTCGCAGGAAAGCGCCGGCGTGTTCCGGATCGACTTCCGGCGTGATGCCATGGCCAAGGTTGAACACATGGCCGGTGCCCTTGCCGTAACTGGCCAGGATACGCCCGACTTCAGCACGGATCGCTTCAGGCTTGGCGTAGAGCACCGTTGGGTCCATGTTGCCTTGCAACGCAACCTTGTGGCCGACGCGCTCGCGAGCGTTGCCGATGTCGCAGGTCCAGTCCAGGCCCAGGGCGTCGGCACCGGCATCGGCGATGCTTTCCAGCCACAGCCCACCGTTCTTGGTGAACAGGATCACCGGCACTTTACGACCTTCGTGTTCGCGGATCAGGCCGCTGACGATCTTGCGCATGTAGGCCAGGGAGAATTCCTGATACGCCGCCGCCGACAGGTTGCCGCCCCAGGTATCAAAGATCTGCACCGCTTGCGCACCGGCCATGATCTGGCCGTTGAGGTAGGACGTGACCGACTGCGCCAGCTTGTCCAGCAGCAGGTGCATGGCTTGCGGATTGTCGTAGAGCATCGCCTTGGTCTTGCGGAAGTCCTTGGACGAGCCGCCTTCGACCATGTAAGTCGCGAGTGTCCACGGGCTGCCGGAAAAACCGATCAACGGAACGCGACCGTTCAATTCACGGCGAATGGTGCTGACCGCGTCCATGACATAGCCCAGGTCCTTCTGCGGATCGGGAATCGGCAGCGCTTCGATGTCGGCCAGGGTGCTGACCACTTTCTTGAAACGCGGGCCTTCGCCGGTCTCGAAGTACAGGCCTTGGCCCATGGCGTCGGGAATGGTGAGGATGTCGGAGAACAGGATCGCCGCGTCCAGTTGAGGATAGCGGTCCAGCGGCTGCATCGTGACTTCGCAGGCGAACTGCGGGTTCATGCACAGGCTCATGAAGTCACCGGCCTTGGCGCGGCTGGCGCGGTATTCCGGCAGATAGCGACCGGCCTGGCGCATCATCCACACGGGGGTGACGTCTACAGGTTGCTTGAGCAGGGCGCGAAGGAAACGGTCGTTCTTCAGGGCAGTCATGTCGGCATCCGGAAAAAAAGTGCGGGCATTTTCTCAGAGCGCGACGCAAAAGGCACGGCAAGAGCCGTGCCTTTTATCTATCGGGGCAATTTGTCGCGGTGCAACACAACTTTCGCAACACCGCAAAACAATTGTGGGAGCGAGCTTGCTCGCGATGAGGGCGTCACATTCAACATATTCGTCGACTGATTCACCGCTATCGCGAGCAAGCTCGCTCCCACATTTTGATCGCATTCCAGCATCAGGAAGTGATCAGACTTGCAGGTAATCCAGGATCCCTTCCGCCGCATTGCGGCCTTCGAAGATCGCTGTCACCACCAGGTCGGAACCCCGGACCATGTCGCCGCCGGCGAAGATCTTCGGGTTGCTGGTCTGGTGCTTGTACTGGCCTTGTTCCGGGGCGACGACGCGGCCCTGGCTGTCAGTCTGGATGCTGAACTGCTCGAACCACGGCGCCGGGCTCGGACGGAAGCCGAAGGCGATGACCACGGCGTCGGCCGGGATGATCTCTTCGGAGCCGGGGATCGGCTCAGGGCTGCGGCGACCACGGGCGTCCGGCTCGCCGAGACGGGTCTCGACCACCTTCACGCCTTCGACCTTGTCTTCACCGACGATGGCGATCGGCTGGCGGTTGTAGAGGAACTTCACGCCTTCTTCCTTGGCGTTCTTCACCTCTTTGCGCGAGCCGGGCATGTTCGCTTCGTCACGACGGTAGGCGCAGGTCACCGACTTGGCGCCCTGGCGAATCGACGTGCGGTTGCAGTCCATCGCCGTGTCGCCACCGCCGAGTACTACGACCTTCTTGCCTTTCATGTCGACGAAATCTTCCGGCGACTTTTCAAAGCCCAGGTTGCGGTTGACGTTGGCGATCAGGAAGTCCAGCGCGTCGTAGACGCCCGGCAGGTCCTCACCGGCAAAGCCGCCCTTCATGTAGGTGTAGGTGCCCATGCCCATGAAGACCGCATCGTACTCTTCGAGCAGTTGCTCCATGGTCACGTCCCTGCCCACCTCGGTGTTCAGGCGGAACTCGATGCCCATGCCGGTGAAGACTTCGCGACGATTGCTCAGCACGGTCTTTTCCAGCTTGAACTCGGGGATGCCAAAGGTCAGCAGGCCACCGATTTCCGGGTTCTTGTCGAACACCACCGGAGTGACGCCACCACGCACCAGCACATCGGCACAACCGAGACCCGCCGGGCCCGCGCCGATGATCGCCACGCGCTTGCCGGTCGGCTTGACCTTGGACATGTCCGGGCGCCAGCCCATGGCGAACGCGGTGTCGGTGATGTATTTCTCCACCGAACCAATCGTGACCGCGCCGAAACCGTCGTTGAGGGTGCAAGCACCTTCACACAGGCGATCCTGCGGACACACCCGGCCGCAGACTTCCGGCAGGGTGTTGGTCTGGTGGGACAGCTCGGCGGCCTGGAGGATGTTGCCCTCGGCCACCAGCTTCAGCCAGTTGGGAATGAAGTTGTGAACCGGGCACTTCCATTCGCAATACGGGTTACCGCAACCCAGGCAGCGGTGGGCCTGGTCGGCCGATTGCTGGGGTTTGAAAGGCTCGTAGATTTCCACGAACTCTTTCTTGCGTTGACGCAACAGTTTCTTCTTCGGATCCTTGCGCCCGACATCGATGAACTGGAAGTCGTTATTCAGACGTTCAGCCATTGTTAAAACCTCATCAAACTCTTCAGGCGCATATCACTGCGGGTTGGCACGAGTGCTGGAAAGCAACGACTTCAGGTTGGCAGCCTTGGGCTTGACCAGCCAGAAACGACGCACATAGTCATCGAGGTTCTCGGCGAGTTCACGACCCCACTCGCTGTCGGTTTCCTCGACGTACTCGTTCAGCACGCGTTGCAGGTGGCTGCGGTAGGCTTCCATCGCCTCGCCGCTGATCCGCTGGATTTCCACCAGTTCGTGGTTGACCCGGTCAACGAAGGTGTTGTCCTGGTCGAGCACGTAGGCGAAACCGCCTGTCATGCCAGAGCCGAAGTTATAACCGGTCTTGCCCAGTACGCAGACGAAACCACCGGTCATGTACTCGCAGCAGTGATCGCCGGTGCCTTCCACGACCGTGTGGGCGCCGGAGTTGCGCACGGCGAAACGCTCGCCCGCGGTGCCGGCGGCGAACAACTTGCCGCCCGTGGCGCCGTAGAGGCAGGTGTTGCCGATGATTGCACTGTCCTGGGTCCTATAGAGGCTGCCCTTGGGCGGAACGATGACCAGCTTGCCGCCGGTCATGCCCTTGCCCACGTAGTCGTTCGCATCGCCTTCCAGATACATGTTCAGGCCGCCGGCGTTCCATACGCCAAAGCTCTGCCCGGCCGTGCCCTTGAAGCGGAAGGTGACCGGTGCATGGGCCATGCCCTGGTTGCCGTGCTTACGGGCGATTTCGCCGGAGATCCGCGCACCGATGGAGCGGTCGCAGTTGCAGATATCCAGCTCGAATTCGGCACCGCTCAGGTCGTTGATCGCCGCAGCGGCCATGTCGACCATTTTCTCGGCCAGCTCACCCTTGTCGAACGGCGGGTTGCGGTCGACATGACAGAACTGAGGCTTGTCGGCCGGAATCAGATCGCTGCCCAGCAACGGGGTCAGGTCCAGGTGCTGCTGTTTGGCGGTCTGGCCTTCGATCACTTCCAGCAGATCGGTACGGCCGATCAGCTCTTCCAGCGAGCGCACGCCCAGCTTCGCCAGCCACTCACGGGTCTCTTCGGCCACGTAGGTGAAGAAATTCACCACCATGTCGACGGTACCGATGTAGTGGTCCTTGCGCAGCTTGTCGTTCTGGGTCGCCACGCCGGTGGCGCAGTTGTTCAGGTGGCAGATGCGCAGGTATTTGCAGCCCAGGGCGATCATCGGCGCGGTGCCGAAGCCGAAGCTCTCGGCGCCGAGGATGGCGGCCTTGATCACGTCGAGGCCGGTCTTCAGGCCACCGTCGGTCTGCACCCGGACCTTGCCGCGCAAGTCGTTGCCGCGCAGGGTCTGGTGAGTTTCCGCCAAGCCCAGTTCCCATGGCGCGCCAGCGTATTTGATCGAAGTCAGCGGCGAAGCGCCGGTACCACCGTCGTAGCCGGAGATGGTGATCAGGTCGGCATAGGCCTTGGCCACGCCGGCGGCAATGGTACCCACGCCGGCTTCCGCCACGAGTTTCACCGAGACCAGGGCCTTCGGGTTCACCTGCTTGAGGTCGAAGATCAGTTGCGACAAGTCTTCGATCGAGTAGATGTCGTGGTGCGGCGGCGGCGAGATCAGGGTCACACCAGGTACCGCGTAACGCAGCTTGGCGATCAGGCCGTTGACCTTGCCGCCAGGCAGCTGGCCGCCTTCGCCGGGCTTGGCGCCCTGGGCAACCTTGATCTGCAGCACTTCGGCGTTGACCAGGTACTCCGGCGTCACGCCGAAGCGACCGGTGGCCACCTGCTTGATTTTCGAACTCTTGATAGTGCCGTAGCGCGCCGGGTCTTCGCCGCCTTCACCGGAGTTGGAACGCGCACCGAGGCGGTTCATGGCTTCGGCCAGGGCTTCGTGGGCTTCCGGGGACAAGGCGCCGAGGGAAATACCGGCCGAATCGAAGCGCTTGAGCACCGACTCCAGCGGTTCCACTTCACTGATGTCCAGCGGCGTTTCGAGGGTCTTGACCTTGAGCAGGTCGCGGATCATCGACACCGGACGGTTGTCCACCAGCGCGGTGTATTCCTTGAACTTGCTGTAGTCGCCCTGCTGCACGGCGGCTTGCAAGGTGTTGACCACGTCCGGGTTGTAGGCATGGTATTCGCCACCGTGGACGAACTTCAGCAGGCCGCCCTGCTGGATCGGCTTGCGCGGGCTCCAGGCTTCGGCGGCGAGAGCTTTCTGTTCGGCTTCGATGTCGACGAAACGCGCACCCTTGATGCGACTCGGCACGCCACGGAAGCTCAGTTCGCAGACTTCTTCGGACAGGCCGATGGCCTCGAACAGTTGCGCGCCACGGTACGAGGCGATGGTCGAGATGCCCATCTTCGAGAGGATCTTGAGCAGGCCCTTGGTGATGCCCTTGCGGTAGTTCTTGAACACCTCGTAGAGGTCGCCCAGGACTTCACCGGTACGGATCAGGTCGCCCAGCACTTCGTAGGCCAGGAACGGATAGACCGCCGAGGCGCCGAAGCCGATCAGCACCGCGAAGTGATGCGGATCGCGTGCGGTGGCTGTTTCCACCAAGATGTTGGAATCGCAGCGCAGGCCTTTTTCGGTCAGGCGATGGTGCACCGCACCGGTGGCCAGCGAGGCGTGGATCGGCAGCTTGCCCGGAGCGATATGACGGTCGGTCAGGACAATCTGGGTACGCCCGGCGCGCGCGGCTTCTTCGGCCTGGTCGGCGACGTTGCGGATCGCCGCTTCCAGGCCGATGTTTTCGTCGTAGTTCAGGTCGATGACCTGACGTTCGAAACCAGGGCGGTCGAGGTTGGTCAGCGAGCGCCACTTGGCCGGGGAAATGACCGGCGAGCTGAGGATCACCCGCGAAGCGTGTTCCGGCGACTCCTGGAAAATGTTGCGCTCGGCACCGAGGCAGATTTCCAGGGACATCACGATCGCTTCGCGCAGCGGGTCGATCGGCGGGTTGGTCACCTGGGCGAACTGCTGGCGGAAATAGTCGTACGGCGTGCGCACGCGCTGGGACAGCACGGCCATCGGCGTGTCATCGCCCATGGAGCCGACCGCTTCGTAGCCCTGCTCACCCAACGGACGCAGCACCTGGTCACGCTCTTCGAACGTCACCTGGTACATCTTCATGTACTGCTTGAGCTGATCGACGTCGTAGAAGGCCGAACCGTGATCGTTGTCTTCCATGGTCGCCTGGATGCGCAGGGCATTCTTGCGCAGCCATTGCTTGTACGGATGACGGGACTTGAGGCGGTTGTCGATGGCGTCGGTGTCGAGGATCTGGCCGGTCTCGGTGTCCACGGCAAATATCTGGCCCGGACCTACGCGGCCCTTGGCGATGACGTCCTGGGGCTGGTAGTTCCAGACACCGATTTCCGACGCCAGGGTGATGAACCCGTTGGTGGTGGTGACCCAGCGCGCCGGGCGCAGGCCGTTACGGTCGAGCAGGCACACGGCGTAGCGGCCGTCGGTCATGACGATACCGGCCGGGCCGTCCCACGGCTCCATGTGCATGGAGTTGTATTCGTAGAAGGCGCGCAGGTCCGGGTCCATGGTCTCGACGTTCTGCCAGGCTGGCGGCACGAGCATGCGCACGCCACGGAACAGGTCGATGCCGCCGGTCACCATCAGCTCGAGCATGTTGTCCATGCTCGAGGAGTCCGAACCGACGCGGTTGACCAGTGGGCCAAGCTCTTCGAGGTCCGGCATCAAATCGTTGGCGAACTTGGTGCGACGGGCCAAGGCCCAGTTGCGGTTGCCGGTGATGGTGTTGATCTCGCCGTTGTGGGCGAGGAAGCGGAATGGCTGGGCGAGCGGCCATTTCGGCAGGGTGTTGGTGGAGAAGCGCTGGTGGAACACGCAGATCGCGGTTTTCAGGCGCTCGTCGCTCAGGTCTGGATAGAAGGCGGTGAGGTCCGCCGGCATCATCAGGCCTTTATAGATGATGGTCTTGTGGGAAAAGCTGCAGATGTAGTGGTCGGTGTCGGCGGCGTTGGCCACGGACGAACGACGACGGGAGCTGAACAGCTTGATCGCCATGTCCTGGTCGCTCAGGCCTTCGCCGGCGATGAACACCTGCTCGATCAACGGCAGGCGCTCAAGGGCCAGGCGGCCAAGGACGCTGGTGTCGATCGGCACTTTGCGCCAGCCGACAAGCTGCAGGCCGGCGGCCAGGATCTCGCGGTTCATGTTTTCGCGAGCCGCTTGCGCCTTTACCGGGTCCTGGTTGAAAAACACCATGCCCACGGCGTACTGCTTGGGCAGGGTCACGCCAAACGTTTCCTGGGCGATGGCACGCAGGAACTCGTCCGGCTTTTGAATCAGCAAGCCACAACCGTCACCGGTCTTGCCGTCGGCGTTGATCCCACCACGGTGGGTCATGCAGGTCAGGGCCTCAATGGCCGTTTGCAAAAGGGTATGGCTGGGCTCGCCCTGCATATGGGCTATCAGGCCAAAACCGCAGTTATCCTTGAATTCATCTGGTTGGTACAGACCTGCTTTCATAGACACTTTCTCACCAGGCTGCCTCTTACCGAGGCAAATTTCTTTTCAATTCAACCAGTTGCGTTCCGCGCCGAACGTACGCCGGCTTTGCGGGGGCAAAAGGGAGGTCATTGTACACACCGACACAGAGGCTCACAAATTTGACGACGAACTGTCGCAAATCCATGTCGCATTTGTGAAAGGTTTAAAGCTATATGCTGTGCTAGTCAAAACTTTTTTGGGTTCGACCGCTACGACTCAAACGCTACTGTGACGCAGACACCGCAAGGCGCGCGGCCTGAAAGGTCGCCCGCCCTTGCGGAAATGTTGAGGTTGCCGGGAGAGGCGGCCTGGGTAAGGCCGCCGAATCATCAGCGAGTTGCAGCCAGTTCCTGTTGGACGCTGGCGACAGTGCGAGGCCAAGGTTTACCAGCCTGAACCTTCGCTGGCAAGGCCTTGATGGCGGAAACGGCTGCGTCACGGTTGGCAAAGCTGCCATAGGTGATGACGTAAAGTGGCTTGCCGTTAAGCACTTTCTTGAAATAACGGTACTCGCCGCCCTGCTCCTTGACGAAGTTCTGCGCAGCGGTTTCGGAGCTGGTGCCGAGGATCTGCACCACGTAGTTGCCGGGTGCCTGGCCGGCGTACCAGCTACCGCCCGTGGCCTTGGCTGGCGCGGCAGCGGGCTTGGTCGCAGGCGCGGGCGCCGGTTTGGCAACTGGGGCCGGAGCAGGCTTGGCGGTGGCGACCTGGGTAGGCGCAGGGGTCGGCTTGGCGGTCGGCGTCGGTACTGGCGTTGGGGCCGGACCAGCCGGTACGCCCGAGGGAGGCGAGGTGGTGGTCACGGTTGGCGGAGTATCGCTGCTGTCGTCGATCGGCGGCGCTGCGCCGTCGTCGCCCTCGGTGATTCCGCCTGCCGCTTCAGCCAGGGGACCGCGCATGACCGGTTGCGAGTTGCCGACCAGCGGCAGCGGCATCGGCTGGGTATTACCTGCAAATTCCACCGCCGGGGCGCCGCCGTTGGGTTGCGGCGTGCCCTGACCGAGAGGCAACTGCGCCTGTTCGTTGGCAGGTGCGCCGGTGGTGGGTGCCTTGTTGCGACCCGGCATCAGCCAGGCGGCGGCGACCGCGACCACGACCACGGCGGAAATCGCCAATACGTGTTTCTTCGGCATGTTGAACCCCATACTTGGACGCTTCACCGCTGAGCGGCTGGCGATCATGATTTCGATCAGAGCATCTCGGGCCACCTGGTTGATGTTGCCAGGCCAACCGTCAGAGCTTTCGTGAATCTCAGAGATCTGATCTGCGGTGAAAAGTTCGATACCCCGGCCGGCGCCCTCAAGACGCTGGGCCAGGTATTCACGGGTTTCTTCCTCGGTGTAGGGCGCCAGCTCGATGACGTGGAAGCGCTCTTCCTCAAGGTTCAGCTGGTCCAGTTCGGCGATCAGCGACGACTCCCCGAACAGGAACACATGGGGACGACCTTCCGGTGCACCGGCAGCCAGGGCCAGCAGGGCTTCCAGGGCTGATTCGTCGAGCTGCTCGGCATCGTCCACCAGCAGATAGACTTCCTGCCCCGTCAATGCCAACTGGACGATCTGGTCGAGGATCGCACCGATCTCCGCCTGGGCGACATTCAGCGCCTGGGCGACCTGACGCAACACGCCGGCTGCGTCGCCGGCACCACGGGCCGATACCACGACACTCTGCACCGATTGCTTGTTGGTGCTGGCCACCAGGGCCTGGCGCAACAACGTCTTGCCACTGCCCTGGGGGCCGGTGACGACCAACAGCAACTGGCTGTAGCGGGCCAGGTGATGCAGCTGGCCCAACACCGGCTTGCGCTGGGCTGGAAAGAATTTGAAGCCCGGGACCCGTGGTGCAAAAGGGTCATGACTCAACTGGAAATGGCCGAGGAAAGCCTCGTCGGCATGCAAACTAGTCATCGGAATCTCATTAACCTTTAAGCTGAGCCAGGGCGCGGTAGTCCGCTCCCAGCGTGGCCTGTAGAACCTCTTTTGGATAATCGTCGGTCACTACCGCTTCGCCCATGCGGCGCAGCAGCACCAGACGCAGACGACCGTCGATCACTTTTTTGTCGATTGCCATGTGTTCAAGGAAATCCGCCTCGTTCATCTCCTCGGGCGGAACGACCGGCAGCCCGGCCCGCTGGAACAGGCGGATCCCACGATCGCGCTCCTGCTCGCTGATCCACCCCAGGCGCGCGGACATTTCCAGGGCCATGACCGTGCCCGCGGCAACCGCCTCGCCATGCAACCAGACGCCATAGCCCATGTGGGTTTCGATGGCGTGGCCGAAGGTGTGGCCGAGGTTGAGCGTGGCGCGCACGCCAGATTCGCGCTCATCGGCACCCACCACGGCAGCCTTGGCTGCACAGGAGCGCTC
This sequence comes from Pseudomonas alvandae, assembly GCF_019141525.1. Classification (GTDB taxonomy): domain Bacteria; phylum Pseudomonadota; class Gammaproteobacteria; order Pseudomonadales; family Pseudomonadaceae; genus Aquipseudomonas; species Aquipseudomonas alvandae. Next base: position 719,233 of record NZ_CP077080.1, on the reverse strand, counting down.
GATGGCATAGGTCAGGGCGGCCTGGTCCAGCGCACGCAGGCGGTCGACATTTTCTTCGAGCCAGCCCAGGAACGGTTCGTCGCAAATCAGACCGTACTTGATGACCTCGGCCAAGCCTGCGGACAATTCACGGGCTGGCAGAGTCTTCAACGTCGCGGTGTCGATCAACACGACGTTGGGCTGGTAGAACGCGCCTACCATGTTCTTGCCCAGCGGATGGTTGATGCCGGTCTTGCCACCCACCGACGAGTCGACCTGGGACAGCAACGTGGTGGGGATCTGGATGAAATCGACACCGCGCTGATAGCAAGCCGCGGCAAAACCGGCCATGTCGCCGATCACGCCGCCGCCCAGGGCGACCACAGTGGTGCGGCGATCATGCCGTGCAGTCAGCAGACCGTCGAAAATCAGCTGCAGGGTTTCCCAGTTCTTGAAGGCCTCGCCGTCCGGCAACACCACGGAAATGACCGAATAGGCCGACAGGCTGCGAGCCAGGCGTTCCAGATACAAAGGGGCGACGGTTTCGTTGGAGATAATCGCGACTTGCCGCCCGGCGATGTGCGGTGTCAGCAGTTCAGGCTGGTCCAGCAAGCCTTCGCCAATGTGAATCGGGTAGCTGCGCTCGCCCAGGTCGACCTTAAGTGTCTGCATGTGTCCCCACAGTGAAGATGAAATCAGGCGTCCTGCCTGCTATTAACGAAAGTCAACGGTGCCGGCCGTGGCGCCAGTTAATGGCCATCCGCCACGCCCCGGACGAGCCAAGGCGGGACGCCGAGGATAGCGCATTTCGCGCCACGCATTAACGGGGAGGCAGTTGTTGCAGGCGATCGAGGATTTCCAGCACCACCATCCGTGGCGGCCGCTCGTCGGTTTCGATGACCAGGTCGGCGATTTCCCTATACAGCGGGTCACGCAGTTCCAGCAGGTCGCGCAAGGTCTTGGCCGGATCGGCGGTACGCAGCAGCGGCCGGTTGCGATCACGTGAAGTGCGTCCCACCTGCTGCTCGACGGAAGCATGCAGGTAGACCACTCGTCCGCCGGCATGCAACGCCCGACGATTGGCTTCGCGCATCACCGCGCCGCCGCCAGTGGCCAACACCACGCCCTCGAAACCGCACAGCTCGGCGATCATCGCCTGCTCGCGATCCCGGAAACCGGGCTCGCCTTCCTTATCGAAGATCCATGGGATATTGGCGCCCGTGCGCAATTCAATTTCCTTGTCGGAATCTTTGAAAGGCAGGCGCAGCTCTTTGGCCAGCAAACGACCGATGGTGCTTTTTCCAGCCCCCATCGGCCCAACAAGAATCAAATTTCGCACAGAATCAACGACTCACAGCAATCGCCTGGTTGTTCATGATACGCGGAGTGAGAAATACCAGCAGCTCGGATTTTTTCTCCGAAACCACATCACGCCGGAAAAGGCGGCCAAGATACGGCACATCGCCAAGAAATGGCACCTTATCTACAACTTTGCTCTGAGTATTTGAGAAAACGCCGCCAATCACAATGGTCTCGCCATCGTTGACCAGCACCTTGGCGTTGACCTCGTTTTTCTTGATTGGCGGAACCTCTTGCACCTTGTTCAGGTAATCCGGCTCATCCTTGGTGACCTTGACCTCCATGATGATGCGGTTGTCCGGCGTGATCTGCGGCGTGACTTCCAGCGACAGCGAGGCTTCCTTGAACGACACCGAAGTGGCGCCGCTGGAGCTGGCTTCCTGATAGGGAATCTCCGTGCCCTTGAGGATTTTCGCGGTCTCCTTGTCGGAGGTCACCACCTTGGGCTGGGAGACAATTTCCCCATTGCCGGTTTTTTCCATGGCCGTCAGTTCCAGGTCCAGCAGCACGTTGTCGGTGATGAAGGCGATGCCGATCCCGGAGGTGTTGCCTGACGCCCCGAGGTCGACGAACGGCTGGTTGGTGCTGGTACTGCCCGGCGTGCCGATGGTGGTGGAATCGCCCGTGGTGACACCGGAAGAGTTCCAGTTGCCTTTGTTCTGCACCGAGCCTCCCCAGCGCACGCCCAGGCTCTTGTCGTAATCGACGTTGGCCTCGACGATCCGCGCCTCGATCATCACCTGGCGCACCGGGATGTCCAGCTGCGCGACGATCCGGCGCAACTCGTCGAGCCGGTCCTGGGTCTGGTAGGCAATGATGTTGTTGGTGCGTTCATCGACCGTGATCGTGCCGCGCTCATCTGCCTTCGCCTCGGCACTGGTGACTGACTGGAACAGCTTGGCGATGTCGGCCGCCTTGGCATAGTTGACCTGCAACAGCTCGCGCCGCAGCGGTGCCAGATCGGCGATCTGTTTCTGGGATTCCAGCTCCTGGCGTTCGCGTGCGGCAATTTCATCCGCCGGGGCCACCAGCAGCACATTGCCCACCTTGCGCTTGTCGAGCCCCTTGGTCTTGAGCACCAGATCCAGCGCCTGGTCCCACGGCACATTCTGCAGCCGCAAGGTGATACCACCCTGCACGGTGTCGCTGGCCACCAGGTTCAGGTTGGTGAAGTCGGCGATGAGTTGCAGCACCGAGCGCACTTCGATGTCCTGGAAATTCAGCGATAACTTCTCGCCGCTATAGGCGGCGCGGTCGCTGTTGCGTTTCTGCAGGTCTTCGACCGTCATGGGCCGGACACTGACGGTCAGCTTGTTGTCGGTCTGGTAGGTGGAGTAATCGAAGGTGCCGCTGGGCTCGATGCTGATGGTGGCGCGGTCGGAACCGGCGCTGGCATTGACGAACTGCACCGGCGTGGCAAAGTCCTTGACGTCCAGGCGTACCCGCAATGGTTCGGGCAATTGGGTCCTGGGGAAATTGAGGATGATCTTGCCTTCGCGCTCCTGGATGTCCGGGGCAATGGAAGGATCGGACAAGTCGATTACCACGTTACCTTCGCCCTGGGTTCCGCGCTGAAAGTCCACGCCTCGGATCGCCTTGCCGGCCGGCGCAGCGGCCCTGGCAGGCGCGGCGCTGGCAACCGCAGGACGCGGAGCCTGAGCAGCGGCCTGGCGGGCGGCTCCCTTGCCAACCACGACGAACAGGTTGTTGCCTTCGATCCGGGTGTCGTACGGCGCCAGTTGCGTAAGGCCGATGATCAGCCGGGTCCGGTCCCCCGCCTCGACCACGGTGGCACTGCGTGCATTGCCACCGCCAAGATCATGGTTCTTGCTGGCCAACCGATTGGTCACGCCGGGCAGGTCCAAGGCGATACGGGCCGGCTGTTCGGTGGTATAGCCCCGGGGCGGCGGCGGCGGCCCGTCGAAGGTAAGCTTCAACTCGACACGATCCCCCGGCAACGCCGCCACATCCAGCGTCTTCAGGCTGGCCGCTTGAACCATCGGCGACAACAGCGCTATCCATAGCGAAATACCGAGGGCTGAAAAAATCCTGTTCATTGTTCGAATTCCACTATGAATGCTCTTTCAAAGTAATGGTCCGTGGTCGCTCCAGCCAAGCGCCTTGGCCATCGGGAACGATTTCGACCACATCGACCTGGGTGGCGCTGATAGCGACGATCCGCCCATCGTTGCGCCCCAGGTAGTCACCGACCTTCAGTCGATGCACCCCGCCCGCACCCCGCAGGAGCGCAAACGAGCCACTGGCGTTGGAGATCGTGCCGACCATTTCAAACTGCTCGATATTGAAGCCCTCCAGGTACTGCTTCGCCCGGTTGGGATCAGGTCTGACATTGCGCGAGCCCTGTTGCCGCTCGGCCTGGTCCATGCGGACCTGCGGGGAAAACGGGCTACGCAGATTGGCGGCGCTGTAGGTGAAGGTTTCGCCAGGCCTGAAGGTCGGCGTGGGCTCGATCTTGCCGGGCGGACGCAGGCGTACTTCGTTCATGTAGGCATCCAGGTCACTGAAACCGTCGTCGCTGTTGCAACCGGCCAGCGCAAGCAGCCCGGCCAGCAGGCCCACGCAATAGACCCGCCTCATGGCAGCGTCTCCTGCTCGTTGTACCGGTAGGTCTTGGCCTGGATGCTCATGCGCAGCTTCGCCCCCGCGCCGGGCTCCACAGGTGCGATTTCGAAATCATGCAGCGTGACGATGCGGGGCAGCCCCGCGACGCCGCTGACGAACGTTGCCAGGTCGTGATAACCGCCCGTCACCGTGATCTGGATGGGCAATTCGATGTAGAACGGCTGGGTGGCCTCCGGCAGCAGCTTGATCTCTTCGAACTCCAGGCCGCTGCCCAGGCCGGTGCGAGTGATGTCCTCCAACAGGCCCGGCACCTCGGTGTCACTGGGCAGTTGGCGCAGCAGCACGCCGAAAGAGGTTTCCATCTGCTTCATCTGTTCGATATAGCGTTCCAGGTTCGCCGCCATGTGGGCCTTGCCGGCAAATTGCGCCTTGAGGGTATTTTCCTCCTCGCGCACCTGCTGCAACTGGCTTTCCAGGTCACTCAAGGCAAAGTTATAGCCCAGCCCCAACACCAGCAATACCAGCAATATTCCGGCCAGCCACTTGATCGGCGCCGGCCAGGAGCCAACGTTATTGGTGTCCAGGTCGCTGAAATCGATCTTGCGCAGCGCGTCCAGCCATTCTCCGGCTTTCATTGGCCATCCTCCGCGTCGGCAGGACGGGTCTGGCGAACCGTCAGTTGGAAAACGCTGGCCTGGTCGGGCTGGCCCGCCGTGGCGGCCTTGACCTCCGTCAGGCTGGGGGCATCGAACAGGTCCGACGAGTCCAGGTTACGCATCAAGTCCGAGACCCGGTTGTTGGACTCCGCGACTCCCTGGATGGAAAGCATGCCCTCTTCCATTTTCACTTCGGTGAAATAAACCCCGTCCGGCAGGGTCCGCGCCAGTTGATCGAAAATCCGCGCACTGACCGGACGGTTGCCTTGCAAGTCCTGGATGATGCGCATGCGTTCCAGCAGTTGCTGTCGACGGGCCTTCAGTTCGCTGATCTGCTGGATACGCTCATCCAGAATGGCAATCTGATCACGGACGTGGCCGTTGCGCGCGGTCTGATAGTCGATCTCACTGTTCAGGTACTGGACCGCAATCAAGGTCAAGCCCACCGCGCCCACCAGCGCGCCCACCAACGCCAGCAGAAAGCGTTTGCGCCGCTCCTCGCGCAGCTCCTCGCGCCAGGGAAGAAGGTTGATCCGCGCCATCAGTCGAAACTCCTGAGGGCCAACCCGCAGGCGATCATCAGCGCCGGCGCATCGCCGGCCAGGGCGCCGGCGTTGACCTTGCTACTCAGGGCCATATTGGTAAACGGGTTGGCGACCTGGGTTGGCGTGCCCAGGCGCTGCTCGATCAGGCGGTCCAGGCCGGCGACTGACGCAGTGCCTCCCGCCAGCAGGATGTGATCCACCGCGCTGTACTGACCCGAGGCGAAGAAAAACTGCAACGAACGCGAGACCTGCTGCACCAGCGCTTCGCGAAACGGTTGAAGCACCTCGCCGAGATAATCGTCGGGCAAACCGCCCTGCTTTTTCGCCAGGCCGGCCTGCTCTGGCGTCAGGCCATAGCGACGCTGGATTTCCTCGGTAAGCTGACGCCCCCCGAACAACTGCTCACGGGTATAAATGATGCGACCGTTGTGCAACACGCTGAGCGTGGTCATGGTGGCGCCGATGTCGACGACCGCCACGGTCAGTCGCTCCTGGGACGCGGCAAGTTGCGTGGCGAGCAGACCGAAGGCTCGCTCCAGCGCGTAGGCTTCGACATCGACCACGCGAGCCGTCAGCCCGGCGAGCCCCAGCGCCGCCTCGCGGACCTCGACGTTCTCCTTTCGACAAGCCGCCAGCAGCACTTCGACCCGTTCGGTGCTGCGGGGGGAAGCACCCACCACCTCGAAATCGATCGCCACCTCATCCAGTGGATAAGGAATGTACTGGTCGGCCTCGATCTTGAGCTGGTTTTCCATGTCATCTTCCGATAACCCGGCATCCATCTCGATGGTCTTGGTGATGACCGCCGACCCCGCAACCGCGACCGCCACGTTGCGCAAGGGCGTCCGGGCCTTGTCGAGCACCCGCGACAACGCCATGCCCACCCCTTCGAGCTCGGCGATATTCTTCTCGATCACTGCGTTGGCCGGCAGCGGTTCGACCGCATAGGACTCGACGCGGTATCGGTCGCCCTGGCGGCTCAACTCGAGCAGCTTGACCGATGTTGAACTGATGTCGATGCCCAAAAGCCCGTGGGCTTTTTTATTGAAGAGTCGCAGCACTACCAATTCCCTATGACTATCCGTGAGTTACGGACTCTCTAATATGCGTTGCGTTCAATCCCCCCGGTCCGACGGACGTCCGGATGGCGTTCCCGACGAAAAAAAATGCTTATAATGCCCAGCGTTTTTTTTCGCTTTGTTGCTGGCACGGGTCCTTCGCTGCACCTGGCGCCTTTTTCATTCTTTGCCTGGATATCCAAAAGCCTTGATTCGTCTGCTGAAATTTTTCGGATGGTCCATCGTCGCCGTTTTCTGCGGACTGCTCCTGGGTCTGAGCGGTGCGTTTCTTTACCTTAGTCCGGGATTGCCGTCCGTGGAGGCGCTGAGAAGTATTCAGTTGCAGATTCCTTTGCGGGTGTACAGCAGCGACAACAAGTTGATCGCCGAATTTGGCGAAATGCGCCGCACACCGATCCGGTTCGCCGACATTCCGCCCAATTTCATCAATGCGTTACTAAGTGCTGAAGACGACAATTTCGCCAACCACTATGGCGTCGATCCGGGCAGCCTGATGCGCGCCGCCAGCCAGTTGGTCAAGAGTGGCCACATCCAGTCCGGCGGCAGCACCATCACCATGCAGGTCGCCAAGAATTTCTTCCTGACCAGCGAACGCAGCTTTTCGCGCAAGACCACCGAGATTCTCCTGGCCCTGCAGATCGAGCGGCAGTTGACCAAGGACGAGATCCTCGAGCTGTACGTGAACAAGATCTACCTGGGCAACCGCGCCTATGGCATCGAGGCCGCAGCGCAGGTGTATTACGGCAAGTCGATCCGCGACGTGAGCCTGGCGCAGATGGCAATGATCGCCGGCCTGCCCAAGGCACCGTCGCGCTTCAATCCGCTGGCCAACCCGGCGCGCAGCAAGGAACGTCGCGACTGGATCCTGGGGCGCATGTACAAGCTCGGCAAGATCAGCGAAGCCGACTACACCGCCGCGATCAACGAGCCTTTGAACGCCAGCTATCACGTACCGACGCCGGAAGTGAACGCCCCCTACATCGCCGAGATGGCCCGGGCCGAAATGGTCGGGCGCTATGGCAGCGACGCCTATACCGAAGGTTTCCGCGTCACCACCACGGTGCCGAGCAACTTGCAGGAAATGGCCAATACCGCCCTGCATGAAGGCCTGATGACGTACGACCAGCGCCACGGCTACCGTGGCCCCGAGTCGCGCCTGCCAGGCAAGACCAAGGAGGCCTGGGCCCTGGAGCTGACCAAGCAGCGCACCATCAGCAGCCTGGAACCGGCAATCGTCACCCAGGTGGAAAAGGACGGCATCAAGGTACTGACGCGCAATGGCGAGTCGGAAGAGCACGTGGCCTGGGACACCATGAAATGGGCCCGTCCGTTCCTCAACACCAACAGCATGGGCGCCAATCCTCGCCAGCCTTCGGATGTGGCGCAGGTCGGCGACTTGATCCGGGTACAGCGCCAGCCGGACAACTCGCTCAAGTTCAGCCAGATCCCGGCCGCCCAGGGCGCGCTGGTGTCCCTCGACCCTCAGGACGGCGCGATCCGCTCACTGGTAGGCGGCTTCGCTTTCGAGCAGAGTAATTACAACCGCGCCTTGCAGGCCAAGCGCCAGCCGGGCTCGAGCTTCAAGCCGTTCGTCTACAGTGCTGCGCTGGATAACGGCTACACCGCCGCCAGCCTGGTCAACGATGCGCCGATCGTGTTTGTCGACGAATACCTGGACAAGGTCTGGCGGCCGAAAAACGACACCAATACCTTCCTCGGCCCGATTCGCCTGCGCGAGGCGCTGTACAAGTCCCGCAATCTGGTGTCGATCCGCCTGTTGCAGGCCCTGGGCGTGGATCGCACCATCGACTACATCAGCAAGTTCGGCTTCAACAAGCAGGACCTGCCGCGCAACCTGTCCCTGGCCCTGGGCACCGCGACCCTGACGCCGATGGAAATCGCCACGGGCTGGAGCACATTCGCCAACGGCGGATACAAGATCACCCCGTACATCATCGACAAGATCGAAAGCCGCAATGGCGAGACGCTGTTTGTCGCCAACCCGCCGCGAGTGCCTACGGGCGAGCAGGCCAGCGACGGCGTCGCCGCGCCGGCCACCGAGACCTTCACGGTCAATGCAACGCCAGGCGAAGCCACCACGGCCCCAGGCCTGCCGCAAGCACCCGCCGTCGCTGAACGCATTGTCGATGGCCGCACCACCTACATCCTCAACAGCATGCTCCAGGACGTGATCAAGCTCGGCACCGGCCGCCGCGCCCTGGCGTTGGGTCGCACTGACCTGGCGGGCAAGACCGGCACCACCAACGAATCCAAGGACGCCTGGTTCTCCGGCTACAACGCCGATTACGTGACCACCGTCTGGACCGGTTTCGACCAGCCAGAAAGCCTGGGTCGCCGCGAGTTCGGCGGCACCGTGGCGCTGCCGATCTGGATGAGCTACATGGGCGCCGCCCTGAAGGACAAGCCGCCGCACACCCAACCTGAACCGGAAGGCATCCTCAGCCTGCGGGTCGACCCGGTCAGCGGCCGCGCCGCCACGCCAGGCACGCCAGGCGCGTACTTCGAACTGTTCAAGAGCGAAGACACCCCGCCTTCGGTCAACGAGTTGGGCAACGGTGTAGCGCCGGGCAGCCCGCTACCGGCGGACGAAGCGGCGCCGATCGATCTGTTCTGACCGGCCCCTTCCAAAAAGCCCCGCCTTCGAGAGAAGCGCGGGGCTTTTTTATGCCGTGCGGATTCTGTGGCGAGGGGATTTATCCCCGCTGGGCTGCGCAGCAGCCCCAAATCCAGACTGCGCGGAACAATAGTTGAACCGCGCAAACCAAATTACGACTGCTACGCAGCCGAGCGGGGATAAATCCCCTCGCCACAGATTTTCGACTTGCCCAGCAAAGGGTTTCCACCCATACAACCCAGCCACAAAAAAGCCCCGACTCACACGAGCCGGGGCTTTTTGTTGAAGCGCTACAACAGCTTAGCCGTTGAACACGTCATCCACGCTCTTGAGCGGGTAGTTCTTCGGGTACGGCAGGGTTGCAACACCCGTCTCGATGGCGGCCTTGGCCACGGCGTCGGAGATCAGGGTGATCAGGCGGGCGTCCATTGGTTTCGGGATGATGTACTCACGACCGAATTCCAACTTGATGCCGCCGTAGGCGTCGCACACTTCCTGCGGTACCGGCAGCTTGGCCAGTTCACGCAGGGCGTTGGCGGCAGCGACTTTCATTTCTTCGTTGATGCGCTTGGCGCGAACGTCCAGGGCACCACGGAAGATGAACGGGAAGCCCAGTACGTTGTTGACCTGGTTCGGGTAGTCCGAACGGCCGGTGGCCATGATCACGTCGTTGCGGGTAGCGTGAGCCAGCTCCGGGGAGATTTCCGGATCAGGGTTCGAGCAGGCGAACACGATCGGGTTCGGCGCCATGCGCAGCAGGTTTTCCGCGCTCAGCAGGTTCGGGCCCGACAGGCCAACGAACACGTCGGCGCCGTCCAGCGCGTCCGCCAGGGAGCGCTTGTCGGTCGCGTGGGCGAACACGGCCTTGTACTGGTTCAGGTCGTCACGGCCGGAGTGGATCACGCCGGTACGGTCAACCATGAAGATGTTTTCGATCTTGGCGCCCATGCTCACCAGCAACTTCATGCAGGAGATGGCCGCAGCGCCGGCGCCCAGGCAGACGATCTTGGCTTCCGGCAGGGTTTTGCCAGCGATTTCCAGGGCGTTGATCATGCCGGCCGCGGTTACGATCGCGGTACCGTGCTGGTCATCGTGGAAAACCGGGATGTCGCACTGTTCGATCAGGGCGCGCTCGATCTCGAAGCACTCAGGTGCCTTGATGTCTTCCAGGTTGATGCCGCCGAAGGTGATGGAGATGCGCTTGACGGTGTCGATGAAGGCTTGTGGGCTTTCGGAGTCGACTTCGATGTCGAACACGTCGATGCCGGCGAAACGCTTGAACAGAACACCCTTGCCTTCCATGACCGGCTTGGAAGCCAGTGGGCCGAGGTTACCCAGGCCGAGAATCGCGGTGCCATCGGAAATGACTGCAACCAGGTTGCCCTTGCCGGTGTACTTGTAGGCCAGTTCAGGGTCGCGAGCAATTTCGCGGACTGGTTCGGCTACGCCGGGGCTGTAGGCCAGCGACAGATCGCGGGCAGTAGCGGTGGCCTTGGTGAGCTCGACACTCAGCTTACCCGGACGAGGATTAGCGTGATATTCGAGAGCGGCAGTTTTCAGATCAGACATGTGGGCATTCCGCTTTTTACTGTGTTGGACAGACGGACCGCCGAGGATACGCGCCTCGCAAAGTCCCTACAAGACTGACCAGTCACTCCTGTCAAGCGCCCTGCCCTACGACTTTGGGCCAAGAGCAGCGAAACACAAGGGCTTGATGCATACAATCGACAGCATAAATGTCTACAATTTTTTTCTCAGGGGAGCGCCTGCAACATCGCCGGATCGGTCACCGGCAGCATCCATCGCGCCTGCCCGGGCTTTGGCGCCCCACGCCGGGAGCGATCGACGACCCAACCGCGCGCCTCGATTGTCCGGCCTTCCAGGCGCTTGAGCATCGAAGCGTCAAAGTTACGCTGCAAATCGGGGGCGATGTGCAAGACAACCGCCCCCTGCATTTCCATCCAGATGCCGCCGCGATTGCGCTGCACGCTGTCTACACGACCGCGGACCAATGCAAAGCCGGCCGCGTCGATTTGCTCCGCTCGCGTGACGGGAGACTTTTTCCATATACCGAGCCCGGCCTGTCGCGCCTGGCGTTCCGCCGCCTGTTGGCACTGGACCAGATCGACATTGGGCGCGACTGCCACCAGGAAGCCCAGCCCCTCGGCAATCAGTTGTTCTTCCAGGTTGCGGCCCTGACGGTCATAGACGTGGGCGAGCGTGCGTCCGTAGTTGTCCTGATCATCTTCACCGGGCGATACCTTGACCCGGCCGGCACTGGCAGCCACCAGCGCCTCGAGTCGCTGGTGCGCCGCCACGGCGAACGGTTCGTCAGCACGCCCGCGCTTGCCCAGCTCCGGGCTGTTGAGACCGATCATGCGGATACGACGGCCGTCCTGGAGATACAACGTGTCGCCATCCACCACCCGCTGCACCACCACTTCAGGCAGCTTGCCCGGTAGGGGGCAGGACGCCTGGGCACCACAGAACCAAATCGCAGGCACAAAAAAGGCGCCCACTAGGGACGCCTTCTTCATTAGCCTGGAATAGCCGGAACGACTTTCCAAGATAATCAGCCTTAGGCTTTCTTCGCGCCGAAAGCACCGAAACGATCGGCGAACTTCTGAACGCGGCCGCCGGTATCCAGAGTCTTTTGCTTACCGGTGTAGAACGGGTGGCATTCGTTGCAAACGTCGATCGCCAGGGCTTTGCCGTAGGTCGAACGGGTTTCGAACTTGTTGCCGCAGCTGCAGGTTACGGCCACAACTGGATAGTCTGGATGGATATCGGTTTTCATGGTGTTTTCCTCAGGCTAGCGTGCCGCCACCCAACACTATTGTTGAATACCGCACGTAATTAGGCCGCGGATTCTACCAGACATCGTCATTCGCGCAAGCTATGCCTTGTACCAACCGTCTGCTAGGCTCGCGCCCTCAAGCACAATCCCTGTGGGAGCGAGCTTGCTCGCGATAGCGGCGATTCAGTCAGCATCAATGTGACAGAACTGACGCCATCGCGAGCAAGCTCGCTCCCACATTGAATAGCGCTCAGCCTTGCGAACTTGTTTGCCTACCGAGATCCCCCGCGTGCCCGACGCCATCCTGCGCCTCGCCCTGCCCTCGCCCCTGCGCCGCCTGTTCGACTACCGCGCTCCGGCCGGGGTCCTGCGCGCCCAGTTGCAGCCGGGCATGCGCCTGCGGGTGCCGTTCGGCCGGCGGGAAATGATCGGGATCCTGGTGGAAGTCACCGACCACAGCGAAGTGCCGGTGGATAAACTCAAGCCAGCCCTGGCCCTGCTCGATGCCACGCCGCCGCTGCCGGCGTCGCTGTTCAAGTTGTGCCTGTGGACCGCCCAGTATTATCAGCACAGCCTGGGCGACACCCTGAGTTGGGCCCTGCCGGTGCTGTTGCGCCAGGGCGAACCGGCCGAGGCACGCCAGGAGCGGTTCTGGTCGGTGGCACCAGGCGCCTCACTGGACGACCCGCGTATCGCCCGCGCACCGCGCCAGCGCGAAGCCCTGGCGACCTTGGCCCAGCATCCCCACGGCGTGGCCCACCAGTTATTGAGCAAACTGATGCTCAGCAAGGACAGCCTCGACCTGCTGCTGGCCAAGGACCTGGTCCAGGTGGAAGTTCGCCGCCATGCCCCAGGCGAGCGCCACGAACACTGGCTGGCCCAGCCAGAACTGCCGCTAAACGCCGAACAACGGGCCGCTTGCGAGGCGATTCGCGCAGGTTTCGACAGCTATCACGCATTCTTGTTGGCGGGTGTCACCGGCAGCGGCAAGACCGAGGTCTACCTGCAGCTGATCCGCCAGACCCTGGAAGCCGGCAAGCAGGCCCTGGTACTGATTCCGGAAATTAACCTCGGCCCACAAACACTGGCGCGCTTCGAACAGCGCTTCAATGCACGGATCGCCCTGGTGCACTCGGCGGTCAACGACCGCGAACGCCTGGAAGCCTGGCTCGCCGCCCGGGACGGCGAGGCCGATATCATCATCGGCACCCGCTCGGCGCTGTTCACGCCGATGAAAAACCCCGGCCTGATCATCATCGACGAAGAGCACGACGGTTCCTATAAACAGCAGGAAGGCCTGCGCTACCACGCCCGCGACCTGGCGCTGGTGCGGGCCCGACAAGAGAACATTCCCATCGTCCTTGGCTCGGCCACACCTTCCCTGGAAAGCCTGCACAACGCCTACACCGGTCGCTACGGCCTGCTGCGCCTCAACGAACGGGCCGGCGGCGCCAAGCAGCCACGCTTCCTGCGCCTGGATGTGAAAAGTCGTCCGCTGGACAGCGGCATCTCCGGACCGATGCAGCAAGCCATCGGCCAGACCCTGGCCGCCGGGCAACAGGTGCTGGTCTTTCTCAATCGCCGGGGATTTGCCCCGACCTTGCTGTGCCATGATTGCGGCTGGATGTCCGGTTGCGAACGCTGCGACGCGCGGATGACCGTGCATCAGCGTTACGGCGAGCTGCGTTGTCACCATTGCGGGCACTCCGAACGCGTGCCGAGGAACTGCCCGCAGTGCGGGAAAGTGGACTTGCGTCCGGTGGGCGCCGGCACCGAGCGCGCCGAAGAACGGCTGGGGATCTTGTTTCCCGACTATCCCGTACTACGCGTGGATCGCGACAGCACCTCGCGAAAAGATGCGATGAACAATCTGTTCGCCACCATCCAGAAGGGTCAGCCGTGCATCCTGGTGGGCACGCAAATGCTCGCCAAGGGGCATCACTTCCCCCGGGTCACGCTGGTGTCGATCCTGGATGCCGACGGCGGGCTGTTCTCCGGTGATTTCCGGGCCAGCGAGCGCATGGCGCAGCTGATCGTCCAGGTCGCAGGCCGCGCCGGACGCGCCGAGGAACCGGGCAAAGTGATCATCCAGACTCACCTGGCGGATCATCCGCTGCTGATACAACTGACCGAGCAGGGCTATTTCGCCTTTGCCGAACAGGCGCTGAGCGAACGCCGTGGCGCCGGGTTGCCGCCATTTGCGCACTTGGCGCTGTTGCGCGCCGAGGCTCATAAACCGGGGCAGGCGGAAGGTTTCCTGGACGAAGCGTGCAGTGAGGCGGAACGGCTGCTGGCGGAGCAGAACCTCACCGGCATCGAACTATTGGGCCCGGTTCCGGCTCCGATGGAGCGGCGGGCCGGGCGTTATCGCGCGCAGCTTCTGTTGCAAGCCAATGCCCGGGCGCCGTTGCATCGGCTGCTGAGTGCATGGCTGCTGGCGCTGGAACAGATGCCCAGCGGGCGGGCGGTGCGCTGGTCGCTGGATGTGGATCCGGTGGATTTGTATTAATGGATCGCTAATCTAGCCCTTGTGGGAGCGAGCTTGCTCGCGATGGCGGCGGGTCAGCTTGCATGAATATTGAATGCCAGACCGCTATCGCGAGCAAGCTCGCTCCCACAGGGGATCGCGTACATCCGGGCCACCCAGAATAATCACCACACACCCCCAACCAACCCGCTACAGTTGGCAAGCTCGCCCGCGCCACGGATAATGCCCAGTTTTTCCACCAGCGCATCGAAGCGCCGCCGCGCCTGCGGTTGAAAGAGAAGACCATGAAAGACACCATTCGCCAGCTCATCCAGCAAGCCATCACCCAACTCGTCGCTGAAGGTGTGCTGCCAGAAGGCCTGTCGCCGGCGATTCAGGTCGAGAACACCCGCGACAAGACCCACGGCGACTTCGCCAGCAACATCGCGATGATGCTCGCCAAGCCGGCTGGCATGAAGCCTCGCGATCTGGCGGAAAAAATCATCGCCGCGCTGCCGGCCGACGAAAACGTCAGCAAGGCTGACATCGCCGGCCCCGGGTTCATCAACTTCTTCCAGAACACCCAGGCCCTGGCCTCGCGCCTCGACGCGGCCTTGGCCGACGCGCGCCTCGGCGTGCGCAAGGCCGGCCCGTTGCAGCGTACCGTGGTCGACCTCTCGGCCCCCAACCTCGCCAAGGAAATGCACGTCGGCCACCTGCGCTCGACCATCATTGGCGACGGCGTGGCCCGCGTGCTGGAGTTTCTCGGCGACACCGTGATCCGCCAGAACCACGTCGGTGACTGGGGCACCCAGTTCGGCATGCTGATGGCCTACCTGCAGGAAAACCCCATCACCAGCGACGAGCTGTCGGACCTGGAAAATTTCTACCGCGCCGCCAAGCAACGTTTCGACGAGTCGCCCGAATTCGCCGACCGCGCCCGCGGCCTGGTGGTCAAGCTGCAAGCCGGCGACACCGAGTGCCTGGCGCTGTGGACCAAGTTCAAGGACATCTCCCTGTCCCACTGCCAGAAAATCTACGAGCTGCTGAACGTCAAGCTGACCATGGCCGACGTGATGGGCGAAAGCGCCTACAACGATGACCTGGTCAACGTGGTCAACGACCTCCGCGCCAAGGGCATGCTGGTGGAAAGCAACGGCGCCCAGTGCGTGTTCCTCGACCAGTTCAAGACCGCCGATGGCGAGCCGCTGCCGGTGATCATCGTCAAGGCCGATGGCGGCTACCTCTACGCCACCACCGACCTGGCGGCCGTGCGCTACCGCAACCGTGTGTTCAAGGCTGATCGGGTGCTGTATTTCGTCGACCAGCGCCAGGCCCTGCACTTCCAGCAGGTGTTCGAAGTGGCCCGGCTGGCCGGCTTCGTGACCCACCCGATGGAAATGGAACACATGGGCTTCGGTACCATGAACGGCGCTGATGGCCGTCCGTTCAAGACCCGCGACGGTGGCACCGTAAAACTGATTGACCTGCTGACCGAAGCCCAGGACCGCGCCTACAGCCTGGTCAAGGGCAAGAACCCGGACCTGGCCGAAGACGAGCTGCGCAACATCGCCAAGGTCGTCGGTATCGACGCGGTGAAGTACGCCGACTTGTCGAAGCACCGCACCAGCGACTACAGCTTCAACTTCGACCTGATGCTCAACTTCGAAGGCAACACCGCGCCGTACCTGCTGTATGCCTACACCCGAGTGGCGGGGGTGTTCCGCAAGCTCGGCAAGGACTTCGACGAAGTGGAAGGCCAGATCGTCCTCGAGGCCGCCCACGAGCAGGAATTGGCAGCCAGGCTCGCTCAGTTCGGTGAAGTACTGAACAACGTCGCCGACAAGGGCACGCCGCATACCTTGTGCGCGTACCTGTACGACGTCGCCGGCCTGTTCTCCAGCTTCTACGAAAACTGTCCGATCCTCAGCGCCGAGACACCGGCACAGATGCAGAGCCGCCTGCGCCTCGCCGCACTGACCGGACGCACGCTCAAGCAAGGCCTGGAACTGCTGGGCCTGGAAACGCTGGAGCGCATGTAAGTTGGCCGCCAAGAAAAAACCCGCCCCCAAACGCGGCGCCAGTCGTTACCAGCCCCCGGCGAAAAAGCCGATCCCGGGCTGGTTGTGGATGGCCATCGGCCTGACGGTCGGCGCTTTCATTGTCTTCTTGATGAAGCTGGAGCCGGGCCAGGGCGATGACGTCAAGCGCGTCCGGCAAGAGCAGCAGAAAGCCACGCGGATCGCCGAGGCCAACAAGACGCCGCCGAGCCCGACGCAGCCAGTGAAGCCGAAGTACGACTTCTATACCTTGCTGCCGGAATCGGAAGTCATCGTGCCGCCTGACGCCGTGCCGGAGAAAACCCTGCCGACGCCGCAAGTGCCCCAGGTGCCGACCACACCAGTGACCCCGGCCGAAGCGGCAAAGATCGACACCGCCCGCGCCCAGGCGGCCTTGGCCGGCATCACGCCGCCACCCGCGCCGCCTGTGCAGAAAGCAGCGCCAGTGACGAAGTTCTTCCTGCAGGCCGGTTCGTTCCGCAAGGAAGCTGACGCCGACAAGGTGCGAGCGCAGATCATCCTGCTGGGCCAATCGGTGTCGGTGGAATCCGGGACGGTGAAGGACGAGACCTGGTATCGGGTGCTGGTCGGACCGTTCAGCAATCGGGAAGAGTTGACCAAGGCCCAGAAACAACTGGCCGGCAGCGGGTTTAGCAACCTGTTGTTACAACAACGCCAAAGCCGCTGAAGGCAGGCGACCGCGATCCTGTGGCGAGGGGATTTATCCCCGCTGGGTCGCGCAGCGACCCCAACAGCAGTGGACCTGGTGAGTCTGATGCACCGCGTTCTCTGATTTTAGGGCTGCTTCGCAGCCCAGCGGGGATAAATCCCCTCGCCACAGGGTCGCGGAACAATCACAGCGCACCACTCATCCCCTCCCCCACCCCACAGTTGAAAAAACCCACGCCACCCCCAATATGAGTTCCATCCGGGCATTTTCGCCCCGCTGCGTGGAGACTCTTCCCTTGACCACCATCGTTTCAGTCCGCCGTCACGGCAAAGTCGTCATGGGCGGCGACGGCCAGGTTTCACTGGGCAACACCGTGATGAAAGGCAACGCGAAGAAAGTCCGCCGCCTGTACCACGGCCAGGTCATCGCCGGTTTCGCCGGGGCAACCGCCGACGCCTTCACCCTGTTCGAGCGTTTCGAAGGCCAGCTTGAGAAACACCAGGGCCATTTGGTTCGTGCCGCCGTCGAACTGGCGAAGGAATGGCGTACCGACCGCTCCCTGAGCCGCCTCGAAGCCATGCTCGCAGTCGCCAACAAGGACGCCTCGCTGATCATCACCGGCAACGGTGACGTCGTTGAGCCCGAAGACGGCCTGATCGCCATGGGCTCCGGTGGCGCCTACGCCCAGGCCGCCGCCAGCGCCCTGCTGAAGAAAACCGATCTGTCGGCCCGCGAAATCGTCGAGACAGCCCTGGGCATTGCCGGCGACATCTGCGTCTTCACCAACCACACCCAGACCATTGAGGAGCAGGACCTCGCGGAGTAAGCCCGTCCAGGCCCAGACTCCCGCTTGAGGACCGCCAAATACTATGTCCATGACTCCCCGCGAAATCGTCCACGAACTCAATCGCCATATCATCGGCCAGGACGATGCCAAGCGCGCCGTCGCCATTGCCCTGCGTAACCGCTGGCGCCGTATGCAGTTGCCTGAAGAACTGCGCGTCGAAGTGACGCCCAAGAACATCCTGATGATCGGCCCGACCGGTGTCGGCAAGACCGAGATTGCCCGTCGCCTGGCCAAGCTCGCCAACGCGCCGTTCATCAAGGTCGAAGCCACCAAGTTCACCGAAGTCGGCTATGTGGGCCGCGACGTCGAGTCGATCATTCGTGATCTCGCCGACGCCGCCATCAAGCTGCTGCGCGAACAGGAAATCACCAAGGTTCGCCATCGCGCCGAAGACGCCGCCGAGGAACGCATCCTCGATGCGCTCCTGCCGCCAGCGCGCATGGGTTTCAACGCGGACTCCGCCGCGACCCAGGATTCCAACACCCGCCAACTGTTCCGCAAGCGCCTGCGTGAAGGTCAGTTGGACGACAAGGAAATCGAGATCGAAGTGGCCGAGATGGCTGGCGTCGACATTTCCGCGCCGCCGGGCATGGAAGAAATGACCAACCAGTTGCAGAGCCTGTTCGCCAACATGGGCAAGGGCAAGAAGAAAAACCGCAAGCTCAAGGTCAAGGAAGCCCTGAAGCTGGTGCGCGATGAAGAGGCGAGTCGCCTGGTCAACGAAGAAGAGTTGAAGGCCAGGGCGCTGGAGGCGGTCGAGCAACATGGCATCGTGTTCATCGACGAGATCGACAAGGTTGCCAAGCGCGGCAATGTCGGTGGCGCCGATGTGTCTCGCGAAGGCGTTCAACGCGACCTGCTGCCGCTGATCGAAGGCTGCACCGTCAACACCAAGCTGGGCATGGTCAAGACCGACCATATCCTGTTCATCGCTTCCGGCGCGTTCCACCTGAGCAAGCCAAGCGACTTGGTGCCGGAGCTGCAAGGCCGCCTGCCGATCCGTGTCGAGCTCAAGGCGCTGTCGCCGGAAGATTTCGAACGCATCCTGAGCGAGCCCCATGCGTCGCTGACCGAGCAATACTGCGCGCTGCTCAAGACCGAAGGCCTGAACATCGAGTTCACGCCCGAAGGCATCAAGCGCCTGGCGCAGATCGCCTGGCAGGTCAACGAGAAGACCGAAAACATCGGTGCCCGTCGCCTGCATACCCTGCTTGAGCGCCTGCTGGAGGAAGTCTCGTTCAGTGCCGGCGACCTGGCCAGCGCCCACGACGAAGCGCCGATCCGCATCGACGCCGAGTACGTCAACAGCCACCTGGGCGAACTGGCGGAGAACGAAGACCTGTCGCGGTATATCCTGTAAACGACACCCAGTGTGAGCGAGCTCTTGTGGCGAGGGGATTTATCCCCGCTGGGCTGCGAAGCAGCCCTAAAGCCTGCCACCGTGGTGTATTAAGTTGATGTGATCAGCTTTTCAGGGGGCTGCTATGCAGCCCAACGGGGATAAATCCCCTCGCCACAGGCCTCACGAGACTGACGATCCCATGACCAAATTCCCCACCGCCATCAATCTGCACAAAGCCTCCAAGACCCTGACGCTCAAATACGCGCCAGACGAGGAGTACCACCTGCCTGCGGAATTCCTGCGGGTACACTCGCCCTCCGCCGAGGTCCAGGGCCACGGCAAGCCCATCCTGCAATACGGCAAGCTCGGCGTCGGCCTGACCAAGGTTGAACCCGCCGGCCAGTACGCACTGAAATTGACCTTCGACGACGGCCATGACAGCGGATTGTTCACCTGGGACTACCTGTACCAGTTGGCGGTACGCCAGGAAGACCTGTGGAACGATTATCTCGCCGAACTCAAGGCCGCCGGAAAAACCCGCGACCCGAACGAGTCCGTCGTCAAGCTGATGCTCTAGCTCAAGGGCTGGCGCTTTAGGGCGAATTTTCTAGACTCATCTGCTTGAATGCCCGCGCAGCAACGTCAATGACTGGCCTGCTTGCGAAAAAAATTAAACTCGGGTAACCAATGGAGCTGGCAAGTTCCCTGCAAAGGAACCGGCGAGTTCCTGGCACACGTTTCCTCATTGCCCTCGATGCGGAATTTATGGTCACCCGAGCAGCGTACCTGGTATTGCCTTGCGGCTTCACGGCACGGTCCCGGTACTCGTCTGAAGGACAATGGAGCGTCGTAGATGAGCAACAAGAACAACGATGAGTTGAAGTACCAAGCCTCGGAAAACACCCTCGGCTTGAATCCCGTCGTCGGCTTGCGCAGGAAAGACCTGCTGGCCTCTGCCCGGATGGTGCTGACCCAGACCATCAAACAACCGCTGCACAGCGTCAAGCACGTGGCGCACTTCGGCGCCGAACTCAGGAAAGTCCTGTTCGGCAAATCGGAGTTGCAGCCTTCCAGCGATGATCGACGCTTTGCCGATCCGGCCTGGAGCCAGAACCCGCTCTATCGACGTTATCTGCAAACCTACCTGGCGTGGCGCAAGGAGCTGCACGACTGGATCGACGACAGCAGCCTCTCGCCCCAGGACATCAGTCGTGGGCATTTCGTGATCAACCTGATGACCGAAGCCATGGCGCCGACCAACTCGGCGGCCAACCCGGCGGCGGTCAAGCGCTTCTTCGAAACCGGTGGCAAGAGCCTGCTCGATGGCCTGTCCCACCTGGCCAAGGACCTGGTGCACAACGGCGGGATGCCGAGCCAAGTGGACATGGGCGCATTCGAAGTCGGCAAGAGCCTGGGCGTGACGGAAGGCGCCGTGGTCTTTCGCAACGATGTGCTGGAATTGATCCAGTACCGCCCCATCACCGAACAAGTGCATGAGCGACCGCTGCTGGTGGTCCCGCCGCAGATCAACAAGTTCTACGTATTCGACCTGAGCCCGGACAAGAGCCTGGCGCGCTTCTGCCTGCGCAGCAATGTGCAGACGTTCATCGTCAGTTGGCGCAACCCCACCAAGGCGCAACGCGAATGGGGCCTGTCGACCTATATCGACGCGCTCAAGGAAGCGGTGGACGTGGTCACGGCCATCACCGGCAGCAAGGACGTCAATATGTTGGGCGCCTGCTCGGGTGGCATTACCTGCACCGCGCTGCTCGGCCATTACGCCGCGCTGGGCGAGAAGAAGGTCAATGCCCTGACGTTGCTGGTGAGCGTGCTGGACACCACCCTGGACACCGACGTGGCCCTGTTCGTCGATGAACAGACCCTGGAAGCGGCCAAGCGCCATTCCTACCAGGCCGGCGTGCTGGAAGGCCGCGACATGGCCAAGGTCTTCGCCTGGATGCGTCCCAATGACCTGATCTGGAATTACTGGGTCAACAATTACCTGCTGGGCAACGAACCACCGGTATTCGACATCCTGTTCTGGAACAACGACACGACGCGGCTGCCGGCGGCGTTCCATGGCGACCTCATCGAGATGTTCAAGAACAACCCGCTGACCCGGCCCAACGCGCTGGAAGTGTGCGGCACGCCGATCGATCTCAAGCAGGTGACTGCCGACATCTTTTCCCTGGCCGGTACCAACGACCACATCACGCCGTGGAAATCCTGCTACAAGTCGGCGCAGTTGTTTGGCGGCAAGGTGGAGTTCGTGCTGTCGAGCAGCGGGCACATCCAGAGCATCCTCAACCCGCCAGGCAACCCCAAGTCGCGCTACATGACCAGCGAGGACATGCCGGCCAAGGCCGAGGACTGGATGGAGAACTCCACCAAGCACACCGACTCCTGGTGGCTGCACTGGCAGGCCTGGCAGGCCGAGCGCTCGGGCAAGCTGAAAAAGGCACCGACTGTGCTGGGCAACAAGACCTACGTGGCCGGTGAAGCGGCGCCGGGTACGTATGTGCATGAGCGGTGACTGATACAACTGGTCTGGTATTGGGAAGGGATGCTCACGAAAGCGCCCAGGCAGCCGACATCAACAGTGGATGCAAGGCCGTCTTCGCGAGCAAGCCCGCTCCCACAGGGACCCGCATTTCAACGTGGGAGCGGGCTTGCTCGCGAAGGCTGCGACTCGGTCTCACAGACCGAACACTGGTAACCCGAGACATGACCCACAGGGCTTGAAGCATGCCGCAACCGTACATCTTCCGTACCGTCGATCTGGATGGCCAGACCTTGCGCACCGCGGTACGTCCCGGCAAGCCTCACTTGACGCCGCTGCTGATCTTCAATGGCATCGGCGCCAACCTGGAACTGGTGTTTCCGTTCATCGAGGCCCTGGACCCGGACCTGGAAGTGATTGCCTTCGACGTGCCCGGGGTCGGTGGTTCGTCGACACCGAACCGGCCCTATCGCTTTCCTGGCCTGGCCAAGCTCACCGCGCGGATGCTTGATTACCTGGACTATGGCCAGGTGAACGTGATCGGCGTGTCCTGGGGCGGCGCCCTGGCACAGCAGTTTGCCCATGACTATCCCGAGCGCTGCAAGAAGCTGGTATTGGCGGCGACCGCCGCCGGTGCGGTGATGGTGCCGGGCAAGCCGAAGGTGCTGTGGATGATGGCCAGCCCCCGGCGCTACGTGCAGCCGTCCCATGTGATGCGGATCGCCCCGCTGATCTATGGCGGCTCGTTCCGCCGCGACCCTAGCCTGGCGGCCCGCCACGCCGCCAAGGTACGTTCGGCGGGCAAGCTCGGTTATTACTGGCAACTCTTCGCGGGACTTGGCTGGACCAGCATCCATTGGCTGCACAAGATCCACCAGCCGACCCTGATCCTGGCCGGTGACGACGACCCGCTGATCCCCTTGATCAACATGCGCATGCTGGCGTGGCGCATCCCCAATTCGCAACTGCATATCATCGATGACGGCCATCTGTTCCTGATTACGCGGGCCGAGGCCGTGGCACCGATCATCATGAAATTTCTGGAGGAAGAACGTCAGCGCGCGGTCATGCATCCGCATCCCGCGCCGCTGGGTGGCGGCTGACACCCTCATTAGCGCCTGGCAGGACGCCGGATCACGCAACTACCCGAAACAGCGACTATGTTGTCTGGTTCGGTGTGTTTGTTTTTAGCTTGATGACGAAGGAGTTGACTCATGCGCGACAGACCGGCGAAGGGTTCCATGCCCGCCCCTGCCAGTTTCATCAATGCTCAAAGCGCGGTCACCGGCTTGCGGGGCAGCGACCTGCTTTCCACCCTGCGCAACGTTGCCGCCCATGGCTTGCGCAACCCGGTGCACAGCGTGCGGCACGCGTTGCGCCTGGGCAGTCAACTGGGCCGAGTGTTGCTGGGCGAAACCCTGCACCCCACCAACCCCGAAGACAAGCGCTTCGCCGATCCCACGTGGCAGCTCAATCCGTTCTATCGTCGTAGCTTGCAGGCGTACCTGAGCTGGCAAAAACAGGTCAAGAGCTGGATCGACGAAAGTGACATGAGCCCGGATGATCGTGCCCGCGCGCATTTCACTTTTTCCTTGCTCAACGACGCCGTATCGCCTTCCAACACGTTGCTCAACCCTCTGGCGATCAAGGAGCTGTTCAACTCTGGCGGCACCAGCCTGATCCGCGGACTCAGCCACCTGGTGGACGACCTGTTGCACAACGACGGCCTGCCCCGGCAGGTCACGCCCCAGGCCTTCGAAGTCGGCAAGAACCTCGCAACCACCCCCGGCGCGGTGGTGTTTCGCAATGAGTTGCTGGAGCTGATCCAGTACAAGCCAATGAGCGAAAAGCAGTACGCAAGGCCGCTGCTGATCGTGCCGCCGCAGATCAACAAGTTCTATATTTTCGACCTCAGCCCGTCCAACAGCTTCGTCCAATACGCGCTGAAAAATGGTTTGCAAGTGTTCATCATCAGTTGGCGCAACCCCGATGTGCGCCATCGCGAATGGGGCCTGTCCAGCTATGTCGAAGCAACGGAAGAAGCCATGAACGTCTGCCGGGCAATCACCGGCGCGCGTGAAGTCAACCTGATGGGCGCCTGCGCCGGCGGCATGACCATCGCCGCGCTGCAAGGCCACCTGCAAGCCAAGCGTCAATTGCGCCGGGTCGCCAGCGCCACGTACCTGGTGAGCCTGCTGGACAGCGAAATCGAAAGCCCGGCCACGCTGTTCATCGACGAACAGACCCTCGAGGCCGCCAAGCGCCGCTCCTACCAGAAGGGCATTCTCGACGGCCGCGACATGGCTCGCGTATTCGCCTGGATGCGCCCCAACGACTTGATCTGGACCTACTTCGTCAACAATTACCTGCTGGGCAAGGAGCCGCCGGCGTTCGACATCCTCTACTGGAACAACGACTGCACCCGGCTTCCGGCGGCCTATCACGGCGACCTGCTGGACTTTTTCAAGCACAACCCGCTGACCCACGCGGGCGGCCTGGAGGTATGCGGCACGCCGATCGACCTGCAAAAAGTCACGGTGGACAGCTTCAGCGTGGCCGGCATCAACGATCACATCACGCCCTGGGACGCGGTCTATCGTTCGACGCTGCTGCTGGGAGGTGATCGACGCTTCGTCTTGTCCAACAGCGGCCATGTCCAGAGCATCCTCAATCCGCCAGGCAACCCCAAGGCCAACTACATCGAGAATCCGAAGCTGAGCGGCGACCCACGGGCCTGGTATTACGACGCCAAGCACATCGAGGGCAGTTGGTGGACCCAATGGCTGGGCTGGATCCAGGAGCGCTCCGGTGCCCAGCACGAAACCCGGATGGACCTGGGTAACGCCAACTACCCGCCCCTGGAAGCGGCGCCTGGAAACTACGTGCGAGTCCGCTGAACACCCTATCCCACGGCCACGCTGTTGGCCGTGGAACAACTCCATCACCAAGAAGACCGGATGAAAACCCGCGACCGTATCCTCGAATGTGCCCTGCAGTTGTTCAACGAAAAGGGCGAACCGAACGTTTCCACCCTGGAAATCGCCAATGAAATGGGGATCAGCCCTGGCAATCTCTACTACCACTTCCATGGCAAGGAGCCGCTGATCCTCGGGTTGTTCGAGCGATTCCAGGCCGAGCTGGCACCATTGCTGGACCCGCCTGCCGATGCGCAATTGGCGCCGGAGGACTATTGGTTGTTCTTGCACTTGATCGTCGAACGCCTGGCCCAATACCGGTTCTTGTTCCAGGACCTGTCGAACCTGGCCGGGCGCCTGCCGAAACTGGCCAAGGGTATCCGACAGTTGCTCAACGCCCTGAAGCGGACCCTGGCCTCATTGCTGGCGCAGCTCAAGGCCCAAGGGTTATTGGTCAGCGACACCCAGGCGTTGGGGCAACTGGTGGAGCAGATCACCATGACCCTGTTGTTCTCGCTGGATTATCAAAGAATCCTGGATCGCGAAGGCGACGTTCGCCTGGTGGTCTACCAGATCATGATGCTGGTGGCGCCGCACCTGCCGCCAGCGATCAAGGTCGCGACCGAGCAGATGGCGTTGCGGTATCTGGAAGAGCACGAATAACGAACTGCAGTGGCAGCCCCCATTGTGGGAGCGAGCTTGCTCGCGATGACTGCGGCACATTCAACGACAATGTGTCCTGATACACCGCCATCGCGAGCAAGCTCGCTCCCACAAGTTGAACCTGCAGTGCATCCAAATGCACACGCATAAAAAAGCCCGGCCTCAACAGGCCGGGCGTTTTTTAGTCCTGGAGATCAGGACTGGGTGGGTGGCGTCGATGGGGTCGGCGCAGGTGTTGGCGTGGCAACCGGGGCCGGAGCCGAGGCGGAGTTCGCCGCGCTCACCGGAGGTGTTGCCGGTTTGGTGGTGGCGGTTGGCGCCTTGGGTGCGGCTGCTTTGGGTGCGGCCGGTTTTTTCACGGCAGGCTTTTTCGCTGCGGCAGGTTTTGCGGCGGGTTTGGCTGCTGCTTTCGCCGCTGGTTTGGCCGGCGCTTTTGCCGCTGGCTTGGCTGCCGGCTTGGCGGTGGCAGGTTTGGCGGCCGCGGTTTTGGCCGCAGGCTTAGCGGCGGGTTTGGCTGCTGCCTTGGCCGCTACTGGTTTGGCCGCTGCCTTCGCTGCCGGTTTCGCCGCTGCGGTTTTGGCCGCGGGCTTGGCGGCGGCTTTCGCTGCCGGTTTGGCCGCAGCCTTGACCAGTGGCTTGGCTGCCGTCTTCGCCGCAGGCTTGGCCGCCGCCGTCTTGGTGGCTGTAGCCTTGGTCGCGACTGGCGTGACTTTCGCGCCGGTGAGTTTTTCGATCTGCTTGGTCAGGGTGTCGACCTTGTTGTGCAGTTCCTTGACTTCATTGCGGCTCGGCACGCCCAGGCGGGAAATCGCGCTGTTCAGGCGCTTGTCGAAAGCCCCCTCCAGCTCGTCCCACTTGCCCATCGCCCGATCCTTCACGCCGCCGATTCTCGACTTGGCGGACTCGGCAGAGACCGCAGCCGCATCGACTTGTTTGCCGATCGCCGTCTTGGTGAGTTTTTCGGCTTTCTCGCCGTCCTTAACCAGGGACTCGAAGAGTTTGCTGCCGTCAGTGTCGATCTTCGAGTACACGCCTAAACCAGCAAGCCAGATTTTGCGGGAGTACTTTTCAATCTTCCCGGCCCACGAGCTGCCTTCTTTTTCGGTGATTTTTTTGCCAGCCATCCCGTTCTCCTTAATGTTTACGCGCGACACGTTCGAGCAATGCCGTCAGCTCATCGAGCTTAGCAGAGAGTGCCTCAACGTCATGTTTAGACGGAATGCCGATACGATTCAAGGCACTTGCAACACGCGCGTCGAATACCTTCTCGACTTTATCGAGTTGTACTTCAACCCGAGCCTTGAACGTATTCACGTCGGTCTTGGCTTCGATCAGCTCGCTGTTAGCCGCTTCAAGTTTTCCGGCAATTTTCTTTTTGCCTTTGGTTTCAATAACTTCGCCAGCTTTTACCAACTCCTGGAAGTACTCGCTGCCTTCCTGGCCGACCTTCGTGTAGGCGCCCAGGCCCGCCAGCCAGATCTTGCGCGCGTACGTTTTCACATCGCTGAGCGTGGAAGATTCAACGTCGGTTTTTTTCTTCAGGATAATTTTGGCCATGGTGCACCTCACTCGAAAAAAGGTTTGAGGAACTGCCCGCACACGGTCGGGCTCAGGCACAAAGTAGTGACAATAATTAGAAAGGGCACCCTAACAACTGACACAAACCTGAGGGCGATGACTTCCCCTGTGGGAGCGAGCTTGCTCGCGATGGCGGAGAGTCAGCCAACCTTGATGTGACTGAAACAATGCAATCGCGAGCAAGCTCGCTCCCACAGGGGTGAGTGGTGAACTTTAATTTTGCAATCGCACTCTTCCAATCAATCAAGCCAACGCCTTATCCAGCGCCTTTTCGATTTCACCTTTGATCGTGCCGCTCATGGCCGACATCAACATGCCCAACTCCACATCGACGCGAATCGAATCCTCGCCCACATGCACTTCGCCCTTGACCCCGGAACGCTTGAGCTTGAGCGTGTCGCCTTCCCAAGTAGGCTCCAGGCCATAGCTGCTGGACAATTTTGCGGCCAACTTGTCAGCCTTTTCACGGGCCGCTTCCTTGCCCAGGCCATGGGCACGTTCAACAGTAATACGGGCCATCTGATAACTCCTGCTTGATCGAGACTTGCCTGAACGTTCAGACCCTGCCTGCGTCAAAACGTCCGGGCGATGGTCCATCTTACCTGCAGCCTTGCCAAGACAAAGCCCTCCACCGGGATTAGAATGTCCCGCATTCTTTTTTGGTGACCGCGATATGACTGATCAGCGCAAAGGCAGCGATGCCGAACCCACCACACACTTCGGCTTCAAGAACGTGCCGGAAAGCCAGAAGGCGGAAAAAGTCGCCGAGGTTTTCCACTCGGTGGCCGCCAAGTACGACTTGATGAACGACCTGCTTTCGGGCGGCATGCATCGCCTCTGGAAGCGTTTCGCGATCGAACTGTCAGGCGTGCGCAGCGGCAACCGGGTGCTGGACATCGCCGGCGGCACGGGCGACCTGACCAAGAAGTTTTCCCACATCGTCGGCCCGACCGGCCACGTGGTGCTCGCCGACATCAACGAATCGATGCTCAAGGTCGGCCGCGATCGCCTGCTGGACCTGGGCGTGGCCGGCAACGTCGAGTTCGTCCAGGCCGATGCCGAAAAGCTGCCGTTCCCGGATAACCACTTCGACTGCGTGACCATCGCCTTCGGCCTGCGTAACGTCACCCACAAGGAAGACGCCCTGCGCTCGATGCTGCGTGTGCTCAAGCCCGGTGGCCGGCTGCTGGTGCTGGAATTCTCCAAGCCGACCAATGCGCTGATGTCCAAGGCCTATGACGCCTACTCGTTCGCCTTCATGCCGCTGATGGGCAAGCTGATCACCAACGACGCGGAAAGCTATCGCTACCTGGCCGAATCGATCCGCATGCACCCCGACCAGGAAACCCTGAAGTCCATGATGGTCGAGGCCGGTTTCGACCGGGTGACCTACCACAACATGACTTCAGGCATCGTCGCCCTGCACCGCGGTATCAAGCCCTGATGCTGCTCACCGGCCTGCTCGCCAGCGTCGAACTCGGGATCAACCGGGTCCTGCGCCTGGACAGTACGGCGCCGATGCGCCTGGCGCACTTGAGTGGCAAGGTGATCGCCGTCGACTGCCGCAGCCCGGCGTTGCAGCTGTTTATCCTGCCCAGCGATGAGGGGCTGATGCTCGCCGCCCACTGGGAGGCCGAGGCTGACTGTACGCTGCGCGCCCCGGCGTCGAGCCTGCTTGAACTGGCGCTGAGCAAGAACAAGACCGCGGTGCTGCATGGCCCGGACGTCGAGCTCGACGGCGACAGCGGCGTGCTGCTGGAGCTGGCGGCGATCCTCCAGGACCTTGAGCTGGACTGGGAATACGAAGTGTCCCGCTGGATCGGCCCGGTGGCGACTCAGTTGCTCAGCGGCCACCTGCGCAGCCGCAGCCGCTGGTACCGCCAGGGCTTCGCCAGCCTGGGACAGAATCTGAGTGAATACCTGGCCGAAGAATCGCGTACCCTCGTGGGGCAGCGCGAAGCACAGGCCCGTTTTGATGAACTGGACCAGGTCAAGCTCGACCTGGAACGTCTCGAGGCGCGTTTCGAGCGCCTTTCCCGAACCCTTGAATCCAAGCGATAACGCATGAAGCTGCTTGCCGTCCGCCGTCTGTTGCGCATCCAGCGCGTCGTGATCCGTTACCGCCTCGATGACCTGCTGTTCGCCTTGCCGCTGCCCTGGTTTCTCCTGGCGCTGCGCTTCGTGTTGCCGTGGCGCTGGTTCCCCCGGCGAACCCTGGACCTGAGTCGCGGCGCTCGCCTGCGCCTGGCCTTGCAGGACCTGGGGCCGATCTTCATCAAGTTCGGGCAGATCCTTTCGACCCGCCGCGACCTGTTGCCCGAAGACATCGCCGATGAGTTGATGCTGCTGCAAGACCGCGTGCCGCCGTTCGACTCGAAGTTGTCGGTCGCGCTGATCGAAGCGCAACTGGGCAAGAAGATCAGCGAAGTCTTCAGCCGCTTCGATGTCGAGCCCCTGGCCTCGGCGTCGGTCGCCCAGGTGCACGCCGCCCAGCTCAAGACAGGCGAAGAGGTCGTGGTGAAGGTGATTCGCCCGGGTCTGAAACCGGTCATCGCCCAGGACCTGGCCTGGCTGTTCATCCTGGCCCGCGCCGCCGAGCGGGTGTCCGCCGACGCGCGCCTGCTGCACCCGGTAGACGTGGTCCAGGACTACGAGAAAACCATCTTCGACGAGCTTGATCTGCTGCGCGAGGCCGCCAACGCCAGCCAGCTGCGCCGCAACTTCGAAGGCTCGCCGCTGCTCTACGTACCGCAAGTCTATTGGGACTGGTGCCGGCCGAAAGTGCTGGTGATGGAGCGCATCTACGGCATCCAGGTCACCGACCTGGCGACCCTCGCCGACCAGCGCACCGACATGAAACTGCTGGCCGAGCGCGGCGTGGAAATCTTCTTCACCCAGGTGTTCCGCGACAGCTTCTTCCACGCCGACATGCACCCGGGCAACATCTTCGTCAGCACCGTGCAGCCGTGGAGCCCGCAATACATCGCGATCGACTGCGGCATCGTCGGCAGCCTCACCCCCGAGGACCAGGATTACCTGGCGCGCAACCTGTTCGCCTTCTTCAAGCGAGACTACCGTCGCGTCGCCCAACTGCACATCGATTCGGGTTGGGTGCCGGCCGAGACCAAGCTCAACGAATTCGAAGCGGCAATCCGCACCGTGTGCGAACCGATCTTCGAAAAACCGTTAAAGGATATTTCCTTCGGCCAGGTGCTGATGCGCCTGTTCCAGACCGCACGACGCTTCAACATGGAAGTCCAGCCGCAGTTGGTGCTGCTGCAGAAAACCCTGCTGAACATCGAAGGCCTCGGCCGCCAGCTCTACCCTGACCTGGATTTGTGGAACACCGCCCAACCGTTCCTCGAACGCTGGATGCGCGAGCGGATGAGTCCGAAAGCCTTGCTGGGCAACGTCCAGAGCCAGTTCGAACAGCTTCCCCACCTGGCCAACATGACCCGTGACCTGCTCGAACGCATGTCCCAACCCCACGCCAACGACCCGGCGCCGCCGTGGCACCGACGCAAGGATGACTGGTTCCTGCGATTGCTCGGCGCAGCCCACCTGGGCGGAGGCGCCGTGCTGGCCGCCGGCGGTCCGTTAAGCCAGTTGGGCCATTGGCCCGCCGGCATCATGGTGGCCGTTGGTTTGTATCTGGTCGTTCGTCGATAGCACGAAGCAGCTGCAAGCGATAAGCTGCAAGCCGCAAGTTCATGGGTGAACTATCAACGCAAGCACCACACAGAATCGCTTTTACTTGCAGCTTGAAGCTTAAAGCTTGCCGCTGCCCCAGGACCCAAGATGAAAAACTGGCAGGACGAGATCAAGTGGGACGCTGACGGCCTGGTGCCGGCCATCGCCCAGGATCACAAGACCGGGCGCGTGTTGATGATGGCCTGGATGAACCGCGAAGCGCTGGCCCTGACCGCCGCCGAGAACCGCGCCATCTACTGGTCACGTTCCCGTGGCAAGCTGTGGCGCAAAGGTGAAGAATCCGGGCATGTGCAGCACCTGCATGAGATGCGCCTGGATTGCGACGGCGACGTCATCATCCTGATGGTCGAGCAGGTCGGCGAAATCGCCTGCCATACCGGCCGTCAAAGCTGCTTCTATCGCGTCTTCGAGAACGGCGACTGGAAAACCGTCGACCCGGTGCTCAAGGACCCGCATGCCATTTATTCAGGACACTCCCATGACTGACACCTTGACCCGCCTGGCCCAGGTGCTGGAAGAACGCAAGGGCGCCGCGGCCGACAGTTCCTATGTCGCCAGCCTGTACCACAAGGGCTTGAACAAGATTCTGGAAAAGGTCGGCGAAGAGTCGGTCGAGACCATCATCGCCGCCAAGGACGCCGCCATCAGCGGCGACTGCAGCGACGTGATCTACGAGACCGCCGACCTATGGTTCCACAGCCTGGTCATGCTGGCCCAACTGGGGCAGCATCCGCAGGCCGTACTGGATGAACTGGACCGTCGCTTCGGTCTGTCCGGGCACGTCGAGAAAGCCTCGCGCCCGTCCGCCTGATCAATTTTTGAGAGGAGTAGCCACATGGGTATCTTTGACTGGAAACACTGGATCGTCATTCTGGTGGTCGTGGTGCTGGTATTCGGCACCAAGAAACTGAAAAACCTCGGCACCGATGTCGGCGAGTCGATCAAGGGCTTCCGCAAGGCCATGAACGATGACGAAAAACCGGCCGACCCGGCGACCTCCCAGGCTCAACCCGTGCAGCCGGCCCAACCGGTACACCCGCAGGCCACCCAGCCGGTGAATGCGCCGAACACCATCGACGTGCAGGCCCAGAAAGTCGAAGAGCCAACCCGCAAAGACTCGTGAGCACTGACTAATGTTTGGGATCAGCTTCACTGAACTGCTGCTCGTCGGCCTCGTCGCCCTGCTGGTGCTGGGCCCCGAGCGCCTGCCGGGCGCTGCGCGTACCGCCGGTCTGTGGATCGGGCGCCTGAAGCGCAGCTTCAACGCGATCAAACAGGAAGTTGAACGTGAAATCGGTGCCGACGACATCCGTCGGCAACTGCACAACGAACACATCCTGTCCCTGGAGCAGGAAGCGCGGAAAATCTTCACGCCGACCCAGCAGGAGCCTACGCCGGTCCAGCCCGTAGCCGAGCCGACGATTGCGCCTCAGGCACCGACTGTCGAAGCGGCGCCAGCAGTGGCCGAACCCGCGAAGCCGGTCGATCCGGCTCCTGCGACCACACCGACTCCCCACGATCCCACTTTGCCGCCGCGAGCCCCATGAGCGATATCCCTGAAAACGACCAGCCAATGCCGCTGGTATCGCACCTCACCGAGTTGCGCACCCGCCTGCTGCGTTGCGTCGCGGCGGTTTTCATTATCTTCGCCGGGCTATTCTCCTTCACCCAGCAGATCTACACCTTCGTCTCCACGCCGCTGCGCGAATACCTGCCAGCGGGCGCGACGATGATCGCCACCGACGTGTCATCGCCGTTCCTGACGCCGCTGAAGCTGACGATGATGGTCTCGCTGTTCCTGGCGATCCCGGTGATCCTGCACCAGATCTGGGGCTTCATCGCACCGGGCCTGTACAAGCATGAAAAACGCATCGCCGTGCCGCTGCTGGTGTCGAGCATCCTGCTGTTCTATACCGGCATGGCCTTCGCCTATTTCCTGGTGTTCCCGCTGATCTTCAAGTTCTTCGCCGCCGCCACCCCGGCGGGCGTGGAGATGATGACCGACATCACCAGCTACCTGGATTTCGTCATGACGCTGTTCTTCGCCTTCGGCGTGGCGTTCGAGATTCCTGTAGCAGTGGTGCTGCTGGTGTGGATCGGCGTGGTCGATGTCGCCTATCTGAAGAAAATCCGCCCGTACGTGATCATCGGCTGCTTCGTGGTCGGCATGATCCTCACGCCGCCGGACATTTTCTCCCAGACCTTGCTGGCCGTGCCGATGTGGCTGCTGTTCGAAATCGGTATCCTGTTCGGTGGCCTGGTGCGCAAGCGCCGGGAAGATGAACCCGAGGACCAGCCGGTCGATGACCACAACGACCAGCCGCCAGCGACCCAAGCGTGAACCTGCTGCTGCTCGAAGAGGCCGATTTCATCGGGCCTGACCGCGTCGTCCTGAGCGATCGCCGGTTGACGCACATGCAGGAAGTCCACCGCAGCGCCGTCGGCGACAGCCTGCGGGTCGGGCGCATCGGCGGCTTGATGGGCACGGCCCAGGTGCTGCGCCTGGAAACTCGCGAAGCCGAACTGCAAGTGACCCTGGACCAGCCGCCACCGGCCAAGTTGCCCTTGACCCTGGTGCTGGCACTGCCGCGTCCGAAGATGCTCAGGCGCGTGTTCCAGACCGTGGCGACCATGGGCGTGCCGCGCGTGGTGCTGGTGAACAGTTATCGGGTGGAAAAAAGTTTTTGGCAGACGCCGTTCCTGGAGCCCGAGGCGATTCGTGAACAACTGATCCTGGGGCTGGAGCAGGCCCGGGACAGCGTGCTGCCGGAAATCGTCATCGAGAAGCGCTTCAAACCCTTCGTCGAGGATCGCCTGCCCGCCATCGCCGAGGGCACCCTCGGGCTGGTCGGCCACCCCGGCAACCACCCGCCCTGCCCCCGGGCACTGACCGAACCGGTGACCCTGGCAATCGGCCCCGAAGGCGGTTGGATTCCCTATGAGATCGACTTGCTGGGCAAGGCCGGCTTGCAGCCGGTGCAGCTTGGTGAGCGGATCCTGCGGGTCGAGACCGCGGTGACGGCGTTGCTTGCGCGGCTATTCTGATCCTGATCGTTTGCAAGGGTATTCCAAACGCATCTAACGCATTTCTCCTGTCCTCCCACATCGCGCCGATACAACTATCATAAAAAGCAGTTCCGCCCTTCAAGGGAGTACCGGCATGTTCCGATGGCTAGGTAACGTAGGCGTTAATCGCAAACTCGGCTTCGGTTTCGGCTTGGTACTGCTCTTGACCGTAATGATCGCTTTCACCGGTTGGACCGGCCTGAGCAAGGTAGTTGCTCGCGGCGACACGCTGGGACTCATCGCCAGCCTGAACGACCTGACCAAGGACCTGCGCTCCGCGCGCATGGATTATGACGCGACCCGTGGCGAAAAAGGCCCAGGTGACCTCAACGATCTCCTCGGTAAATTGGAGCCTGGGCTACAGAGCGCCCGCCAATCGATCGAGGAGCCGGCCGATGTAGCGATCATCGATAAGCAGTTGGCGGCTGTCGCCGAGTACAAGACTGTCGTCGCCGATTTGATCCGCGCCACCGCCAGTCGCGAGGATGCCCGCAGCAAACTGGGCGCCAGCGCCGATAACGCAGTGGCCCATGTCGCCGACGTTGAAAACGCCATGCTGCAAGGCGATAGCGTTCCACGACTCGGCGGTGTGTCGAGCCTGGCGAAAGCACTCCAGCAGGCCCGCTATCAGGTTCGCGGCTACACCTACAGTGGCCAGGCCAGCGCCGAGCAACCCGCGCTGGATGCCATCGATAACGCGATGAAAGCCCTCGACAGTCTTGCACCGCAACTGGCCGATGAACACGCTGCCAAGCTGCAGCAGGCCAGCGCATCGTTCAAGGCTTATCGTGCAGCGGTCGGCCAGTTCCATGACGCCCAGACTGCCAACGCAGCTGCCATCAAGCGCATGTCGGACCTGGGGGTCGTGCTACGCGAGGCCAGCAGGAATCTCACCGCGTCCCAGACGATGGTGCGCAACCATGAAGCGGCCCAGGCCGATACTCTCCTGGTCTCGGCCGCTGCGCTGGCCCTCCTGTTCGGCGTGATCGCAGCCCTGATAATCACCCGACAGATCGTCGACCCGCTGGGCCAGACCCTCAAGGTGGCCGAACACGTGGCCGCAGGCGACCTGACCCACAACCTTACCTCCGAGCGCCGCGACGAACTGGGCCAGCTACAGCGTGCCATGCAAGGCATGACCGTGGGCCTGCGGCAATTGATCGGCGGCATCAGCGAAGGCGTTACGCAGATTGCCAGTGCCGCCGAGCAGCTCTCGGCCGTCACCGAGCAGACTAGCGCCGGAGTCAGCAGGCAGAAAGTGGAGACCGACCAGGTCGCCACCGCCATGCATGAAATGACGGCCACCGTGCAGGAAGTGGCGCGTAATGCCGAGGAAGCCTCCGAGGCCTCCCTCGCCGCCGACCAGCAGGCCCGCGAGGGCGACCAAGTGGTGGGCGAAGCCATCGCCCAGATCGAACGCCTGTCCAGGGAAGTGAGCAACTCTACCGAAGCGATGGGCCAGCTCCAGCGCGAAAGCGACAAGATCGGCAGCGTCCTCGACGTCATCAAGTCCGTCGCCCAACAAACCAACCTGCTGGCCCTCAACGCGGCCATCGAAGCGGCCCGTGCCGGTGAAGCCGGCCGTGGTTTCGCCGTGGTGGCCGATGAAGTCCGCAGCCTCGCCCAGCGCACCCAGAAATCCACCGAGGAAATCGAAGAGTTGATTGCCGGCCTGCAGACGGGCACCGAAAAGGTCGCGAGCAGCCTGGGCAGCAGCCGCGGCCTGACCGATAGCAGTGTCGAACTGACCCGCCGCGCCGGCGGTTCCCTGGAGAACATCACCCGCACCGTCTCGGCGATCCAGGCAATGAACCAACAGATCGCCGCCGCAGCCGAGCAACAGAGCGCCGTGGCCGAGGAGATCAACCGCAGCGTGCTGAACGTCCGCGATGTATCCGAGCAGGCCTCCGCCGCCAGCGAAGAGACCGCAGCCTCCAGCGCCGAGTTGGCACGGCTGGGGGTTCATTTGCAAACGCTGGTAGGACGCTTCAAGGTCTGACCAGAACGGCCGGCATAACCCTGTGGCGAGGGAGCTTGCTCCCGCGCCACGAAATCTTGACAATCCCCTACAGATCCCTCCCAAGCCGCCGATACAGTCCCCATAAAACCAAATCAGCGCTCCAAGGGAGTATCAGCATGTTCCGGTGGCTTGCCCAGGGTCTGGGAAATGTAAGCGTGAATCGCAAACTCGGCGCAGGCTTCGGCCTGGTGCTGCTCCTCACCTTGATGATCGCGTTCACCGGCTGGTCCGGCCTGGGCAATGTCATCAGCCGCGGCGACAAGCTCGGGTTCATTGCCGGTCTCAACGACCTGAGCAAGGACTTGAACCTGGCCAGCATCGACTACAACACCACCCGGGGCGAGAAAGGCCCGCAACAGGTCAACGACCTGCTTGGCAAGCTCGATGCAGGCCTGAAAACCGCTCGCGAATTGATCGAACAGCCCGCCGACATCGCGTTGATCGACCAGCAACTGGCCGCCGTCGCCGAGTACAAAAGCGCCTTCGCCCAGATGACCAGCGCCACCGTCAGTCGCGAAGATGCCCGCAGCAAGCTGGGCGCCAGCGCCGATAACACCGTGGCGCGGGTCGCCGAAGTGGAAAAAGCGCTGCTGCAAGGCGGCGACATCACCCCGTTCAACAACATCGTGACCCTGAGCAAGGCGATCCAGCAGGCCCGCTACCAGGTCCGCGGTTACACTTACAGCGGCAAAAGTGAAGCCCAACAGCCGGCCATCGATGCAATCACCGATGTCTTGAAGCTGCTGGCTCGCTTGCCAGCCCAGTTGCCCGAGGAGCATGCCGACAAGCTCCAGCAGGCCAGCGACTCGATGAACCTCTATCGAGCGGCGGTCAGCCAGTTCCGCGACTCCCAGCTCGATAACGGTGCCGCACTGCAGCGCATGAGCGAGCAAGGCCAGATCCTGATCGACTCCAGCCAGAAGCTCACCGTGTCACAGACCGCCGTGCGCGACCGCGACACCGCCCAGGCCAAGAGCATCCTGATTGCAGCCGCCGCCCTGGCCCTGCTATTTGGCGTGATCGCCGCCCTGCTCATCACTCGGCAGATCGTCGGTCCTCTGGATGAGACCCTGAAGGTGGCAGAACGCGTCGCCGCGGGTGACCTGACCCATAACCTCACCTCTGAACGCCGCGACGAACTCGGCCAACTGCAACGCGCCATGCAACGCATGACCGTGGGCCTGCGGCAATTGATCGGTGGTATCGGTGAAGGGGTTACCCAGATCGCCAGCGCCGCCGAACAGCTGTCGGCCGTGACCGAACAGACCAGCGCCGGTGTGAACAGTCAGAAAGTGGAAACCGATCAGGTCGCCACGGCCATGCACGAAATGACCGCCACGGTGCAGGAAGTCGCGCGCAACGCCGAGGAAGCCTCCGAAGCCGCCGTCGCCGCCGACCAACAGGCCCGTGAAGGCGATAAGGTAGTTGGCGAAGCCATCGCCCAGATCGAACGCCTGGCCAAGGAAGTGGGCAACTCCACCGCCGCCATGGGCGATTTGAAGCGCGAAAGCGACAAGATCGGCAGCGTCCTGGACGTGATCAAGTCCGTGGCCCAGCAAACCAACCTGCTGGCCCTCAACGCAGCCATCGAAGCGGCCCGTGCCGGGGAAGCCGGGCGAGGCTTTGCCGTGGTGGCCGACGAGGTTCGCAGCCTGGCCCAGCGCACCCAGAAGTCCACCGAGGAAATCGAAGAACTGATCGTTGGCCTGCAAAACGGCACCGAGCAGGTCGCGACCATCATGGACAACAGCCGCAACCTGACCGACAGCAGCGTCGAATTGACCCGCCGTGCGGGGGGCTCGTTGGAGAACATCACGCGTACAGTTTCGGCGATCCAGTCGATGAACCAGCAGATCGCAGCGGCGGCCGAGCAGCAAAGCGCGGTGGCCGAGGAGATCAACCGCAGCGTGCTGAATGTGCGTGACGTGTCGGAGCAGACGGCGTCGTCCAGTGAGGAGACGGCCGCCTCCAGCGCGGAGTTGGCGCGGCTGGGGGTTCATTTGCAGACGTTGGTGGGGCGGTTTAGGGTCTGACTTGGCATCCGAGATAAATGTTCATGAGGAGGCGGCTTTAAAGCCGACCTGGCTCTGAGTGACCGCGTTTCTCCCGTGAGAGCGAGCTTGCTCGCGATAGGGGTGCCACAGTCGACGAAAATGTTGGATGTGCCGGCCTCTTCGCGAGCAGGCTCGCTCCCACAATGGGATTGGAATAAAGCCAAAGAACCAGGTCGGCTATAAGGCCGCCTCGCTGTAGACCTTGATCTTGATCTTGATCTGGGGCGCCCCGTTAACCACGCTGGCCGAACGCAGGCATTGCGCAGTGGACATCCCGGCATGGATGCCGGGATAGCCGCGCTGGGCCAGGGACGGCCCTTCGCGGCGGGCCCACGGAGCAATGCCGGAGTGAGGGCACACCGAGCCTGGGCGAGGTGCCGAGTGGTGGGGCAAATATACGGATCACCCACATGGGTTACAAAAAAGTGCACTCACATAGGTAACACCCGGAGTGTCACGTAGCCATCAATGGCATCTCTTACATCAATCCGTCCAAGGATGATTGGACCGAAGATAACATCCCAGATCCCGTCCTCTATTTGCTCCAGTCCAATGGTCTGGTGCTTGAGCACATAGCCGACGTAGATCCTTACACCACGACGATTGACGATGCCCGAGCAGTCCGCTTGGAGGCTATCGATATGGCTCGGGTAGGTCATCTCGGGAAGCTTCTCGGGATATTGGCGGGACGAAGGCTCATAGCAGGACGCGGGTGTCTTCTGATTAAGAGCCTCGTGCAAACGCTCATAGTTGTAATGTTGCCTGAAACGATCAAAGTGCCGTTGTTGAGCCTCCCACGCTACTGCAGGGGGTGACGGAAGAGTGCTTTTCAACGTTCGATGCATACGTTCATGTCGGCCATTTTGCTCCGGCCTGCCGGGGGCGATCCGCTCGGGAATGATCCCTAGACGCAACCACCAGATGGACAACTGGGAAAGGCCCGCACGCCCTTTGCTCGCAAACGGAACACCATTGTCGGTACGAATGCGCTCCGGCAGACCATGTTCACGAAACACCTGAGTAAACACCGCCTGGGTTTCCTGGAAATTGGTGCTAGCCATGCTGTGGCAAGCGAGCAAGAAACGACTGGCATGGTCCATGATCGTCAATGGATAGCACCAGACGCCCGCACCTGTCAGGAATTGGCCTTTGTAATCGGCGCTGAATAGCTGGTTGGGAGCCTCTGCTTTCTGCAGTGGTTTGGGAT
The DNA here is from genome assembly GCF_019141525.1 of Pseudomonas alvandae. Classification (GTDB taxonomy): domain Bacteria; phylum Pseudomonadota; class Gammaproteobacteria; order Pseudomonadales; family Pseudomonadaceae; genus Aquipseudomonas; species Aquipseudomonas alvandae. The sequence goes on along the minus strand of NZ_CP077080.1, from coordinate 680,500 downwards.
AAACCGCCACTCGTTGACGCAATCGGCGTGGTTTGACCAGCTCAGCTTTCTTTAGGATGTTGTAGATCGACGTCTTTGATGGCGGCGCCTGGTCAGGAAAACGCTCGAGCAAAGCCGCCTGAATTTTCTTGGGGCCAGGCTCTGTCTCACCCCGACCGCGTAACTCAATGATCGCCTCACGGACAGCCAGCGGCACTACCCATTCCTGGGTAAGCCGACGACGGCTATGTTCTTCCAGTCCGGCGGGCCCTTCCCTCTCATACCGCTCGACCCATTTATAGCCAGTCTTGCGGCTGATCTCGTAGGCTTGGCAAAGCGCACTGAAGCTGGGCGGGCCTTTGATGAAGTCCGCAATGAACAGCAGTTTCAGGTCCATAGGTTTCAGCTCTCGCCATGGCATGGTCAGATCCTCGAAAACCGACCCTGCCAGTTAAAAACTGTTACCTATGTGAGTGAACTGATTTGTAACCCATGTGGGTGAGTCATACCCCCAAAGCCTTTTTGGTTACTTTTTTGGCGTCTGAAAAAAGTAACCCGCCGTAAGGGCGGAACCCTAAGCAGCCGTTACCTAAATAACGGATATACACACAAAAACCCCAACTCCCACAATCCGTCATCCCAAGGCTACGCCGCCTTGCGCCATTGCCTACAACTACGCCAGAATCCGCCGGCTTGTGCGCCTTGGCCCTGGGCTCTAACGTTTGCAGGTCGCTGTAAGTTCAGCGATCGGGTTTAGCAGCTCGGCTTAATATCAAGGCACGCAGGTCCGCTTCATGGCGGCTGTGCGTGGGGCACTTCGGTGCGCCGGGTTCCTTGATTCCTGGTCTGCTAACCCGCGTACTGCCGCCACCCTTTTCGTTTAGCAGCGATGTCTGGCGGCTCCATCAATCAAGGAGCGTCATCCATGTACAAAGTGACACCCAACCCACCAGAACCCGAAACCGACCCCAAGAAAATCCAGGAAGCCACTGATCGCGCGCTGGATTACTACCTGAAGCCCAAACAGGCCAAACCCGAGAAAAAACCGTCGCCAGGCCAACTCTTCACCATCGTCGACGGCATCGACACCGAAAGCCTGCTGGCCAACCTCAGCGAAACCCTGGCTTCAGCCGACGCAATGATCAACGACCTAGCGTTCGATCTTGAAGGTTCGAGACGCCAAGTTGCGCTTGGCATCCTGCAACTAATCGAGCTGAGTGGTTTGTTGGCGAATCGGATGTTGGATAGCGTCAATCCACAGCCTTAGCGTTTTCGGGGCCGCTACGCAGCCCAACGGGGATAAATCCCCTCGCCACAAAAACAGCAACCTCAACGCAGCGCCCAACAAAAAGCCCCGCCTCTTTTCAGAAGCGGGGCTTTTGCGTATCAGGCGATCAAGCCACCTGAGGCTGCACGCTCACCGGCTGCAGCGGCAACAACGGTGCATGCGGATCGGCCTTGACCGACTCGCGCCATGCCGCCAACCACTCCGGATGCGCCTCGGCCCACACCTGCTCATGCAGGCGGGACAACGCCACCGGGTCGCTCAACAGTGCCAATCGCTCGGCGTTGCTGAGCCCCGCAGGGCCGACCTTCAGCGCGTGACGAACGCGTTCGACCCGCAGCCATTCGATCGGCTCAGCCTTGCCGTGACGTGACGTCGCCAATGCATAGGCCAGGGCGTTCTGTTGTGGATCGACCACCGCCCGGATGAAACCGTCGTTCAGCGCGTGCCAACGGTTTTCATGGGTGTACTGGTCGGTCGACAGCAACTCCTGTGGCGGTGCGTATTCCTCGGGGATCAGGAACAAGCTTTCATCACGGGACTTCAAGCCCAGGCCCACGCGGCTGGAAATCACCGAGACCGGGATCGACAGCATCAGCGAGCCGACGATCGGCACGAGCCACCACAGGAAGCTCGGGTTCAGCCAGATCACCAGCAAGGCCCAGAAGAAGCCCAGCAGGGTTTGCGGACCGTGGCGCTTGACGGCTTCGCTCCATGGCGTGGAGTCGTCGTCACGTTTCGGCGAGTTCCACGTCGCGGCCCAGCCCAGGAAAGCGGCAAGGACGAAACGGGTGTGGAAGATCATCCGCACCGGCGCCAGCAGCATGGAAAACAGCATTTCCAGCAGCATCGACAAGGTCACCTTGAACTTGCCACCAAACTCCTTCGCGCCTTTTGCCCAGATCAACACGATGCTCAAGAGCTTGGGCAGGAACAGCAGGACAATGGTGGTGGAAAACAGCGCGATGGCTTTTTCCGGATGCCATTGTGGCCAGAGCGGATACAGCTGGCGCGGCTCCAGGAAGTACTGCGGCTCCATCAACGTGTTCACCGCCAGCAGCGCGGTGGAGAGCACCAGGAAGAAGAACCACAACGGTGCCGACAGGTAGGACATAACGCCGGTCAGGAACACCGCGCGGTGCACCGGGTGCATGCCCTTGACCAGGAACAGCCGGAAGTTCATCAGGTTGCCGTGGCACCAACGACGGTCACGCTTGAGTTCGTCCAGCAGGTTCGGCGGCAGTTCCTCGTAGCTGCCCGGCAAGTCGTAGGCAATCCACACGCCCCAGCCGGCACGGCGCATCAGCGCGGCTTCGACGAAGTCGTGGGAGAGGATCGCGCCCGAGAACGCACCTTTACCGGGCAACGGCGCCAGGGCGCAGTGGTCGATAAACGGCTTCATGCGGATGATCGCGTTGTGACCCCAGTAGTGCGACTCGCCCAACTGCCAGAAGTGCAGGCCAGCGGTGAACAGCGGACCATAGACGCGGGTGGCGAACTGCTGCATGCGCGCATACAGCGTGTCCATGCCCGAGGCCCGTGGCGCGGTCTGGATGATGCCGGCGTCAGGCGTGGCTTCCATCAGGCGCACCAGGCTGGTCAGGCATTCGCCGCTCATGACGCTGTCGGCGTCGAGCACGACCATGTACTTGTAGTCGCTGCCCCAACGACGGCAGAAGTCGTCGAGGTTGCCGCTCTTGCGCTTCACGCGACGGCGACGACGGCGGTAGAAGATCTTGCCGAAGCCGCCGGTTTCACGGCAGACGTCCAGCCAGGCCTGCTGCTCGGCGACGCAGATGTCGGTTTCGTTACTGTCGCTGAGCACGAAGAAATCGAAGCGGTCCAGGTCACCGGTGGCGGCGACCGACTCGAACGTGGCGCGCAAACCGGCGAATACCCGAGGGACGTCCTCGTTGCAGATCGGCATGACCAATGCGGTGCGGGCGTCCTTCGGAATCGGCTCGTTGCCGGCGCTGGCACCGGAGATACGGTACTTGTCGTGACCGGTGAGCAGTTCCAGGAAGCCCATCAACGCGGTCCAGAAACCGGCCGACACCCAGCAGAACAGGATGCCGAACATGATCAGGATGCTGGTTTGCAGCGCGTACGGCAGCACTTGCGTGGCCGTCTGCAGCAGCGGTTGGTGCATCACTTCGTCGAGGTCCACCAGCGACCAGCCCTGGTACGGCATGATGCCTTTCATGTACCAGCCGGCGACGATGGTCTGGCCGAGCATCAGAATCAGCAGGATGTAGCGGCGAATCGAACCCACGGTACGCCACCGCGCGTGCGGCAAGACGCGCTCGTCCTTGGGCGGCTTCGGCGGATTGGTGCGACCGGTCAGGCGGCGCCAGCCACGCACCAGGATATTGGTGCGCCACGGCTCCGGCACGACTTTGGTCCGGCGAATCGGCGGCGTCGCCTTCAGGCACACCCGGCCGTTGGAATCGAGCGCCAGCATTTCAGCGTCCTCGAGTTCCTCGGCGGTGCTCAGTACCAGGCGACGGCCCACCGAGGCTTGCGCCGCCTCGTTGGGTGCGTCGAATGTCGAAGAAGCCAGGCGTTCATGCAATTCGCTGAATGACTTGCAGCCCGCCAGCTCGGCGCGCTGCTCGTCGGTCATCGGCAAATGGGCCAGATACTCGCTGAGAGACTCTGGTTGTACGGGAGTATTACTCATCGGCAGGCAACTGGTAGCTCCAGGTCTCGGTCAGGACTTGTTCAGTCTGTTCCGGTTCCTGTGGGGTTGGGGTCGGCTCGGCGGCGGCGGTGGACGCCTTCACGGCCTTGGCTTCTTTCTGCTCGGCGGCTTGCTCGTTGGCTTTTTCTTTTTCGCTCTGCTGCTTCGCGACCTTGTCAGCCTTGGCCAACGTGTTCACGGAATGCGAGGTGGCAGGCAGTTCGACAGGAACCAGCGGCCGGACCAGGGCAGCACGCATCTCGGTGGCTTTGCTCGGGTCCTTGATCTTCAGGCGCAGCGTCAAGCGCCAGCCCTTGGTTTCAGGGTTGTAGCGAACGCTGTTCTCGACGATCTCGCCGTTGTCGCCAACGCTCACCTGGCTACGCACTTCGGCGTCTTCAGGCAGCGCTTGCAGGGACGGCCCTTCGAAGTCGACCAGGTAGGCCACGCTGCCGTCCGGCTGACGAATCAGGTTGGACTGCTTCACGTCACCGGTGGAACGCAAGGTCTGCTTGACCCAGGCGCTGTCTGGCGAGTGCAGGTTGGCTTCATCGAGCGTCCAATGCAGACGGTAGGCGAAGTCCAGCGGCTGGCCAGGCTCAGGCAGTTTTTCCGGGCTCCAGAACGCAACGATGTTGTCGTTGGTTTCATCGGCGGTCGGGATTTCAACCAGGTCGACGGTGCCTTTGCCCCAATCGCCTTTCGGCTCGATCCAGGCACTAGGACGTTTCTCGTAACGATCGTCCAGGTCTTCGTAGTGACTGAAGTCACGACCACGTTGCAACAAGCCGAAACCACGCGGGTTTTCGACCGAGAAGTTGCTCACGGCCAGGTGTTTTGGATTGTTCAGCGGACGCCAGATCCACTCGCCGTTGCCGGCATGGATGGACAGGCCGCTGGAATCGTGGAGTTCACGACGGTAGTTCAGCACTTTGGACGGCTGGTTGGCGCCGAACAGGAACATGCTGGTCAGCGGGGCGATGCCCAGCTTGTTGACGCGATCACGCAGGAATACACGCGACTTCACGTCGACCACGGTGTCGGTGCCCGGACGCAGGGTCAGGCGATAAGCGCCCGTGGCCCGTGGCGAATCCAGCAAGGCGAAGATCACCAGGTGCTTGTCGGTCGGTTTCGGACGCTGGATCCAGAACTCGCGGAAGCGTGGGAACTCTTCACCCGATGGCAAGGCAGTATCGATCGCCATGCCACGCGCGGACAAACCGTAGACCTGACCCTTGCCGATGACGCGGAAATAGCTCGCGCCCAGCATGGTCATGATTTCGTCTTGCTTGTCAGCCTTGTTGATCGGATACAGCACGCGGAAACCGGCGTAGCCCAGCTGTTCGGTCGCCTTGGGATCGAACTTCACGTCGCCGAAATCGAAACGTGTCGGGTCGTACTTGATCTCGTCGACGGTGGTCGCGGTGATTTCGTTGATCTTCACCGGCGTGTCGAAGTGCATGCCCTGGTGATAGAAGGACAGCCGGAACGGCGTCTTCTGGTCGGCCCATTCAGCTTTTTCAGTGCGGAAACGGATTTTCTGATAATCGGCGAACTTCATTTCGCGGAATTCGTTCGGCAAGTTGCTGCGCGGGGCTTCGAACTTCTGCCCGGCCAGTTCTTGCGCTTTTGCCGACACATCATCCAGGCTGAATGCCCACAGTTGGCCGGCGCCAAGCAGGCAAAACAGGGCCGAGCCCGCTACCAGAGCGTTTCTAAACCGTTTGGCAGTCATTTTTGGTGCATTACAGGGACTAACAATCACGAGCAACCCTCGCCGAAAACTGATCAAAAAACCAACGGCCAGATAAAGTATCTACACGGTAACGGCGCTGAAAAACCGTTCCTGCGGACCACTCTTGCCAAGTTGGCGAGCATTGTTCCGACTCCGATGGGACAAAATGATTCCCCAAACGGTTCAGGACAAGTCTCTACCTAAGTCAAATGGACCAGCGATCGCTGGTCCCCCGTAGCGCGCGATTATCTAGTAGGCCGCGTGACAACGCATCAGGGCTAGCAAAGTATTTATCGAGAAAACATCTTGTTTTGCCTCGAAACCGGACCGAAAAGATGTTTCAAACGCTTTCAGGCCTGTAACAGAAAGGTTACCGGGCCATCGTTGACCAGATGCACTTGCATGTCGGCGCCGAATCTACCTGATGCCACGGTGCCATGCACCTGTTTCGCCTGGTTAAGCAAATAGTTGAATAGCTCTTCGCCCAGGGCGGGAGGCGCGGCGGTCGAAAAACTCGGTCGCAGGCCGCTTTTGGTGTCCGCTGCCAGGGTGAATTGTGAAACCAGCAGCAAACCGCCTGCCACATCCGCCAGGGACAGGTTCATCTTCCCATCGGCGTCGCTGAACACCCGGTAGTTAAGCAGCTTGTGCAGCAGTTTGTCGGCGTGGGCACGCGTGTCCCCGGGCTCGACCGCCACCAGCACCAGCAATCCATGGTCCACGGCGCCGACAATTTCGCCCGCGACCTCGACGCGGGCGCCGCGAACCCGCTGCAGCAGCCCTTTCATGCTTCTTCGGGCGGCAGGTCAAGCAGGCGACGGGCCATTTGTGCGGCGGCGCGCACCAGTGCATCGGTGATTCCGGGCTCCGAGGCGGCGTGGCCGGCGTCGCGGATGACCTGCAATTCGCTGTTGGGCCAGTTCTGGTGCAGCTCCCAGGCGTTGTCCAGCGGGCAGATCACGTCGTAGCGGCCGTGCACGATGACGCCCGGCAAGTGGGCGATCTTGCCCATGTCGCGAATCAGTTGGTTGGGCTCGAGGAAAGCGTTATTGGTGAAGTAGTGGCATTCGATCCGGGCGATCGACAGCGCGCGCTGCGGCTCGGAGAAGCGATCGACCACCAGCGGGTTCGGCCGCAGGGTCGCGGTACGGCCCTCCCAGGTCGACCAGGCCTTGGCCGCGTGCATCTGGGCAATCTGGTCGTTACCGGTCAGGCGCTTGTGGAAAGCGCCGAGCAAGTTGTCGCGCTCGTCCAACGGGATCGGCGCAATGTAGTCCTGCCAGTAGTCAGGGAACAGGCGACTGGCGCCAGCCTGGTAGAACCACTCGATTTCCTGCGGACGGCAGAGAAATATCCCACGCAGGATCAAGCCATGTACCCGCTCCGGATGGGTCTGGGCGTAGGCCAGGGCCAGGGTCGAGCCCCAGGAACCGCCGAACAGCACCCATTTTTCGATGCCCAGGTGCTTGCGGATGCGCTCCAGGTCTTCGACCAGATCCCAGGTGGTGTTGTTTTCCAGGCTGGCGTGAGGCGTGGAACGACCGCAGCCGCGCTGGTCGAAGGTGACGATGCGGTACAGGTTCGGATCGAAGTAGCGACGGCTTTGTGCATCGCAACCCGCCCCCGGGCCGCCGTGAATGAACACGACTGGCAGGCCTTCCGGCGAGCCGCTTTCATCGACATAGAGCGTGTGGGTGTCATCGACAGCCAGATCGTGCCGGGCATGGGGTTTGATCTGCGGGTACAAAGTCTGCATTGCGCGCTCCGTAAGGGGTCGAGTCATCCCTGTGGGGACTTCTATTTAGTCTGCCGTCCGGCATCATAAACCCGAATCACCTTAATGAGCATGCCCCGCGCGCAGTCAAAGCGTGTCAGCCAGGTAGGCGAGCAGCGTGCGATACATCTTATCCACCTCCGGTACCTGGCCCCGAGCGCGCAGGCAACCGTGGACCAGGCCTTCGCCCCGGTACAACACGCAAGCCTCTCCTGCGGCGTTCAGCCGCTCGCTATAAAGGACACCGTCATCACGCAGCGGATCCCATTGGGCGACGGCGACGAAGGCGGGTGCCAAGCCCTTCAGATCATCGGCAAGCAACGGTGCGGCGTAGGGCGTGGGGTCGGCACCCTGCAGGTACAAAGCGTCATAGTGTTGCAGGTCACTGCTGCTCAAGAGCGGTGCGTCGGAACACTCGTCGCGCGACGGCAAATGCGCGGGGCCGCCAAGTGCCGGATAAATCAGCACCTGGGCCCTGGGCTGGGGCTGGCCTGCGTCGCGCAGGGCCAGGCACAACGCGGCGGCGAGGTTGCCGCCGGCACTGTCGCCAGTCACCGCGCGGCGACGCGGGTCAATGGCAAACGGCAGGTCCGTCAGGTGACGCCACACCGCGAGGCAGTCTTCGAAACCAGCCGGAAAGGGATGTTCCGGGGCGAGGCGATAGTCCACCGCCACGACCAGCATGCCGAGGGTATCGGCCAGTTCCGTGCAGATGAAATCATGGGAATCCAGGTCACCCACCACCCAACCACCACCGTGCAGGTAAAGGATGCACGGCCAACCGGCCAGCGGCGGCGCGGTGCGTGGGTGGTAGGCGCGGACAGCCACGCCAGCCAAATGCAGGTCCTCGACCGCCAGCGTTGCCGGGCGCGGCGGGGTGAACGCCCGGCACATCTGGCGGTAGGCCTCGCGAGAACCGGCGAGGCTGTCGTCCGGGGCGCTGAAGCTCAGGGTTTTGTCGATGAAGGCTGACATTGCCTGGGAGAGTGGGTAGGCCATTGTGATTTGCCGTGGAATGCCAAGGTGTAACCCGGAGGCTTTTGTGGCGAGGGAGCTTGCTCCCGCTCGGTTGCGCAGCGACCGCCAGGAAAAGCCGGGTCTGCTTCGCAGCCCAGCGGGAGCAAGCTCCCTCGCCACGGGATTATCGCTGTCCTTGATACCGTGTCAGTTCTTGAGGCTTGCCTGCACCGCCGCGATGCCATCCTTGCCATCGAAGCTGGTCACGCCGGCCAGCCAGCGCTGCAGATCCTCGGGATGTTCGCGCAGCCATTGCCGGGCGACATCCTGGGGTGTCTTGCGCTCCATGATCGGCACCATCAACTGGCTTTCCTGGGCGGCGGTGAACGTGAGATTTTCCAGCAACCGCTGAACGTTGGGGCAGCGCTGGGCGTAGTCCGGCGCGGTCACGGTGGATACGGTCGCGGCGCCTTCGTTCGGGCCATAAACGTCTTCACTGCCCGTCAGGTACGTCATTTTCATGTTGATATTCATCGGGTGCGGGGTCCACCCGACGAAGACCACGAACTCCTTGCGGTTCACCGCCCGCTGCACCGCCGCCAGCATTCCAGCCTCGCCGGATTCGATCAGCTTGAAATCCTTGAGGCCAAAGTGATTGGTCTCGATCATCGACTTGATGGTGGTGTTGGCGCCACTGCCCGGCTCGATCCCGTAGATCTTGCCACCGAGCTGGTCCTTGAATCGGGCGATATCGCCGAAAGTCTTGAGCCCCGCCGCCGCCGCGTAGTCTGGAACGGCCAGGGTGGCCTGGGCATCGGCCAGGCTTGGCTGGCCCAGCACCTTCACCTGGTTGGCCGCCAGGAACGGGGCGATGTTCTTGTCCATTGCCGGCTTCCAGTAGCCCAGGAAGATATCGAGCCGCTTGTCGCGAATGCCGGCGAAGATGATCTGTTGCACGGCGCTGGTCTGCTTGCTTTCGTAGCCCAGCCCGGAGAGCAACACATCGGCCATGCCGCTGGTGGCGATCACGTCGGTCCAGTTGACCACGCCCATGCGCACGACCTGGCAAGACGCAGGCTCGGCGGCCATCGCGCCGGAGCTTAGTAGAACGGTACCGCAGAGGAACGACAGACAGCGTTTGGACAGTCTTTTCATCGCGTGGGTCTCGTGCGGCAGTGGATTGTTGTAGGTCGGTGTCTAGGTGCACCGTGCCTGGAACATTACGCAGCGTCGAGGGGGCGAAAGTGAACTGTGGCGACTTGGTTTTGCACGGTGGCGACAGTTCCCCTCCGAGGTTCAAGGACAACACAACCCTGTGGCGAGGGGATTTATCCCCGCTGGACTGCGCAGCAGTCCCAAAACTTTAAATCCCACCAATCAGGCCGATGTGATTCATCCATTTTGGGGTCGCTCCGCAACCCAGCGGGGATAAATCCCCTCGCCACAGGTATTGGGCAGGTGTTTATTTTTTGTAAGTCTTCTGCCCCCACGCCACGAAGCCTTCTAGCAATTCCCTGAGCACCACCTGGGTCGGCGCCGCCAGGTCCGGGCGGTAGTTGAACGGCTCGAACTCTTCCATGTAGGTGCTCTGGCACAATTCCAATTGCACCGCGTGAATGTCCTGCTCCGGGTTGCCGTAGTGCCGGGTGATGTGTCCGCCCTTGAAACGACCGTTGAGCACGTGGGTGAACTGATCGTGACGGGCGCAGATGGCTTCGAGCTGGCTGGCCAGGGTCGGGTCGCAACTGGCGCCGTTGAACGTGCCCAGGTTGAAATCCGGCAACTTGCCGTCGAACAGGTGCGGGATCACCGAACGGATCGAGTGGGCATCGAACAGCAAGGCGTAGCCAAACTCAGCCTTGAGCCGCGCCAGCTCCTGTTGCAGCGCTTGGTGGTACGGCATCCAGACCTGTTGCAGATACGTCGCCCGCTCCTCTACCGATGGCTCCAGCCCTTCGCGAAACAACGGCACGCCATCGAACAGGGTCGCCGGGTACAAACCGGTGGTGGCGCCGACGTACATCGGCTTGTCATCGGAGGGGCGGTTCAGGTCGACGACGAACCGCGAGTATTCGGCGGCCAGGGTGCTGGCGCCCAGCTCATCGGCGAATTCGTAGAGCCGTGGGATGTGCCAGTCGGTGTCCGGCAGGCTCTGGGCCTCGGGGATCAACCCGGCCTGTACCGCCGGGGTCAGGCGCAGGCCGGCGTGGGGCATGCTGATCAACAGCGGCACGCGCCCTTGCTTGAAATTCAGGACCTTCTCCACAACCGTTCTCCTCAATCGATTTCCACGCCGTGACGCACGACGCGTTTTTCCAGATCGCCACCGAGCCAATAAGACAGGTCGGCCGGGCGATCGATGTGCCAGGCGACAAAATCCGCGACCTTGCCGGCTTCCAGCGAACCGTGGGTTCGGGCCATGCCCAGGGCTTGGGCGGCATGAATCGTCGCCCCTGCCAACGCTTCTTCCGGCGTCATGCGGAAACAGGTGCAGGCCATGTTCAGCATCAAGCGCAACGACAACGCCGGCGAAGTGCCGGGGTTGAGGTCGCTGGCCACGGCGATTTTCACGCCGTGCTGGCGCAGCGCATCCATGGGCGGCATCTGGGTTTCACGCAGGAAATAAAACGCTCCTGGCAGGAGCACCGCCACGGTGCCGGACGCGGCCATGGCCTTGGCGTCTTCTTCGGTCATGAACTCCAGATGATCGGCCGACAGCGCCTGGTAGCGCGCCGCCAGGCTGGAGCCGTGCAGCGACGACAGCTGTTCGGCGTGCAGCTTTACCGGCAAGCCGAGCTGTTGCGCGGTGATAAACACCCGCTCGACCTGCTCTGGGGAAAACGCCAGGTACTCACAAAAAGCGTCAACGGCGTCTACCAAGCCTTCGGCCGCCAAGGCGGGAAGCATTTCGGTGCAGATATGTTCGACGTAGTCGTCGGCGCGATCCTTGTATTCCGGTGGCAAGGCGTGGGCCGCCAGGCACGTGCTGCGTATGCTGACCGGCAACTCGGCGCCGAGACGGCGGATGACGCGCAGGATCTTGCGCTCGCTGGCCAGGTCCAGGCCGTAGCCGGATTTTATTTCCACCGTGGTCACGCCGTCGCGCATCAGGCTTTTCAGGCGCTTGGCGGCGCTGGCGAACAGCTCGTCCTCGCTGGCGGCCCGAGTGGCGCGCACGGTGCTGGCGATGCCGCCGCCGGCCGCGGCGATTTCGGCGTAGCTGACGCCTTGCAGGCGCTGTTCGAACTCACCGCTGCGGTTGCCGCCAAACACCGTGTGGGTGTGGCAGTCGATCAGCCCTGGTGTGACCCAGGCACCCTTGAGGTCGTTGACCGCCGGATAGTCGCCCACCGGTAATTCGGCGCGGGGGCCGATCCATTGAATGTGCGCGTCCTGGGTGACGATGGCGGCGTCTTCGATGATCGAGTAGACGCCCAGGGCCATGGTGGCGGCGTGGCAGTTTTGCCAGAGGGTTTTCATCCCGGTTTCCTCGTCGCATTCAAAATCGGATCGCGAGCAAGCTCGCTCCCACAGGGATCAGGGGTGTACCCCAAATGAAGGGCTCGACACCGATCCCCTGTGGGAGCGAGCTTGCTCGCGAAGGGGCCCTTACAGGCTCGGCAACAACTGCGCCGCGACCAGCTCGTTCAGGCACCGGCTCGCCAGCAATTCACTCGCCGCGTTGATGTCCGGCGCAAAGAACCGGTCCTTCTCGTAGAACGGCACCTCTGCACGCAGCAGCGCCCTGGCCTGCTCCAGCTTGGCGGAGGTTTTCAGACCGCCGCGCAAATCCAGCCCCTGGCACGCCGCCAGCCATTCCACCGCGAGGATCCCACGGGTGTTCTCGGCCATTTCCCACAGGCGCTTGCCGGCTGCCGGAGCCATGGAGACGTGATCTTCCTGGTTCGCCGAAGTCGGCAGGCTGTCCACCGAATGGGGATGGGACAGAGCCTTGTTTTCGCTGGCCAGCGCAGCCGCCGTCACCTGGGCGATCATGAAGCCGGAGTTCACGCCGCCATTGGCCACCAGGAACGGCGGCAGTTGCGACATGTGCTTGTCCATCATCAACGAGATACGCCGCTCGCTCAGGGAGCCGATCTCGGCGATCGCCAGGGCCATGTTATCGGCGGCCATCGCCACCGGCTCGGCGTGGAAGTTGCCGCCGGAAATCACATCGCCCTCGGCAGCGAACACCAGCGGGTTATCCGACACGGCGTTGGCCTCGATCACCAGCACCTCGGCGGCCTGGCGGAACTGGGTCAGGCAGGCGCCCATCACTTGCGGCTGGCAGCGCAGGGAGTACGGATCCTGGACCTTGTCGCAGTTCTGGTGCGAGTCGGAGACTTCGCTGCGCTCGCCCAGCAGGTCGCGATAGGCCGCGGCCGCATCGATCTGACCTTTCTGACCGCGAGCCGCATGGATGCGCGCATCGAACGGCGAGCGCGAACCGAGCACCGCTTCCACGGTGAGGCCACCCAGGGCCAGGGCACCGGCAAACAGGTCTTCGCCTTCGAACAGGCCACGCAGGGCAAACGCGGTGGACACCTGGGTGCCATTGAGCAGCGCCAGGCCTTCCTTGGCGGCCAGGGTCAGCGGCGCGAGGCCTGCCACTTTCAGCGCGTCGACGGCCGGCAGCCATTCGCCCTTGTAGCGGGCCTTGCCTTCGCCCAGCAGCACCAGGGACATGTGCGCCAGTGGCGCCAGGTCACCGGAAGCACCGACCGAACCCTTGAGCGGAATGTGCGGGTAGACCTCGGCATTGATCAGCGCAATCAGCGCATCGATCACCTGCCGACGGATGCCGGAAAAACCGCGGCTCAGGCTGTTGACCTTGAGCACCATGACCAGCCGCACCAGCGCATCGCTGATCGGCTCGCCGACACCGGCGGCATGGGACAGCACCAGGGAACGCTGGAGGTTTTCCAGGTCCTCGCTGGCGATGCGGGTCGAGGCCAGCAGGCCAAAACCGGTATTGATGCCATAGGCGGTGCGGTTCTCGGCGAGGATCTGTTCCACGCAGGCAACACTGGCTTCGATCTGCGCCGACGCGCTGGCGTCGAGGCTCAGGTTCACCGGTTGCTGATAGATGTCACGCAATTGAGCCAGGCTCAATTGGCCAGGAATCAGGTTTAAGGCAGTCATGTAGTGCTCCTTTTGAGAGTTTTGTTTTTCACCCGCCAGTCGCTCCGGAATGTTCCGTTATCCGTCACCTTCGCTTTTTGGGCGATGCCTTGTGGGCTAGGTGCCTTGGCACGCTGGCGCTCTTTTGATCAATTCAAATTCGGTAACACGGTGCCCAGCACGTCGGGGTCTCTGATCAGCCCGGCGGCACTGGCGATGTCCGGCGCCAGCCAGCGGTCCTGATCGTAGGCCGGAACGCGCTCGCGCAGCAGTTTCCAGGCGATGTCGGTGCCGGCGCCGAAGCGTTGGGCCTTGAGAAATTCAAAGGCCTGGGCCGCCAGCAGGTATTCGATGGCGAGGATCTGCGTGCAGTTTTCCAGCGCCCGATGCAGCTTCAGGGCCGCGTTGGTGCCCATGCTCAAGTGATCTTCCTGCAAGCCGGAGGTGACGAAATTATCCAGCACCGCCGGTTGCGCCAGTTGCTTGTTTTCCGCGCACAGCGACGCGGCGACGTATTGCACGATCATCATCCCCGAATTCACACCAGGATTGGCGACAAGGAATGCCGGCAAACCGCTGACGTGCGGGTTGATCAAGCGGTCGAGGCGGCGCTCGGCGATGGAGCCGATCTCGGCCATGGCAATCGCCAGCAAGTCCGCCGCCAACGCCACCGATTGGCCGTGGGGATTGGCCTGGGACATGACCCGGAAATTCTCTGGCGTCCCCAGGAGCAGCGGGTTGTCGGTGACGGCGTTGAGCTCGGTTTCAATCTGTTGCCGGGCGTGCTCCAGTTGATCGCGAGCAGCGCCGTGCACTTGCGGAATCGAGCGGATGCTCAAGGCGTCCTGGGTGCGGATGCCCAGGCTCGACGCGATGACTTCGCTGCCATCGAGCAATGCCCGCAGATTCACGCCAACCTGCTGCATGCCGGGGTGTGGCTTGAGCGCGATGATCTCGGCATCGAACGCGGCAATCTGCCCGCGCTGGGCTTCGAAGCTCATGGCGCCGATCACATCCGCCCATTGCACCAGCCGCGTGGCATCGGCCAGGGCCAGGCAACTGAGGCCGGTCATGCACGGCGTGCCGTTGACCAGGCACAAACCGTCCTTGGCCCCCAGTTGCACCAGTTGCAGACCTTCTGCGGCCAGGGCCTGTTGCGCCGGGATTATTTGCCCGCGATAGCTGACCTGGCCGACGCCCAGCAGCGCGATGCCGATGTGCGCCATGTGGGTCAGGTAGCCCACCGAACCCTGGGACGGCACTTGCGGCGTGATGCCGCGATTGAGCAGCGCCAGCAACGCCTCGACCACCCGGCGATGAATGCCGGACTTGCCTTGGCTGTAGTTGTGGATGGCGGCGCAGAGGATTGCCCGGGTCTGCTCGTCGGAGAGTGCCGGGCCGACACCACAGGCATGGCTGAGCAAGGTATTGCGCGACAGCTGGCTGAGTTGTTCATCCTTGAGCGAGACATTGCACAATGCCCCGAGGCCGGTGTTGACGCCATAGGCGCGCTCGCCGCTTTCGACGATGCGCTGGACGATGGCCTGGGCATTGTCGATCCGCGCCCAGACTTGGGCCGACAGTTCCAGCGGCGCGCCGAAGCGGGCGACGGCGACCACGTCCTGCCAGCGCAGGGGGGCGCCGGTGATGATGATTTTTTCAGCCTGGGACATCTTCAACCTCATGCTTGCAACTTGAACATTGATGCAGCTTTGCCGGCCCTATCGCGAGCAAGCTCGCTCCCACAGGGATTTCCTTTGGGCAAAAAATGTGTGAACAAAGGAGGCCCCTTGTGGGAGCGAGCTTGCTCGCGATGACGCCAGCCCAGCCATCACAAATCCCTCAAACCACCGCCGCCCGCCGCTGCACAAACCGATCGACATACTCATCCGCCGGCGAGTGCAGGATCTCCCGCGGCGTGCCGACCTGGATCAGCTTGCCGTCCTTGAGAATCGCGATGCGATTGCCGATGCGCACGGCCTCGTCGAGGTCGTGGGTGATGAAGACGATGGTCTTGTGCAGGGTCTTTTGCAGTTCCAGTAACTGGTCCTGCATTTCCGCGCGAATCAGCGGATCGAGGGCGCTGAAGGCTTCGTCCATCAGGATGATGTCGGTGTCCGCCGCCAGGGCCCGGGCCAGGCCGACGCGCTGGCGCATGCCGCCGGAGAGCTGGTGCGGGTATTTGTTCTCGTAGCCTTTCAGCCCGACGGTGTTGATCCAGTGCAGTGCGCGCTCGGCGCACACCTGCTTGCTCTCGCCGCGCACTTTCAAGCCGTAGGCGACGTTGTCCAGCACGCTCTTGTGCGGCAGCAGGCCGAAGCTCTGGAAGACCATGCTGATCTTGTGCCGGCGAAATTCGCGCAGGGCGTCCATGTCCAGTTGCAGGATGTCTTCGCCGTCCACCAGGATCGCGCCGCTGGTGGGATCGATCAGCCGGTTGAAGTGGCGCACCAGGGTGGATTTGCCGGAGCCGGACAAGCCCATGATCACGAAGATCTCACCGGTACCGATGCTCAGCGACAGGTCGTTCACGCCGACCACGCAGCCGGTTTCGGCCAGCACCTGGTCCTTGGTCTTGTTCTGGCGGATCAGCTCCAGGGCCTCCTTGGAGCGGTTGCCGAAAATCTTGAAGACATTCTTGACTTCGATCTTGCTGATGGCTGCGTTGCTCATTTGCTCACCTCATGCCGAGGACGACCATAGGCCTGGGTAATGCGGTCGATGACCACGGCGAGAATCACGATGGCCAGCCCCGCTTCCAGGCCGCGCCCGACGTTGAGGGTCTGGATGCCCACCAGCACGTCTTCACCCAGGCCACGGGCACCGATCATCGAGGCAATGACCACCATCGACAGGGCCATCATGGTGGTCTGGTTGATCCCGGCCATGATGCTCGGCAGGGCCAGGGGCAGTTGCACGCCGAACAGCTGCTGCCAGCGGTTGGCGCCGAAGGCGTTGATGGCTTCCATCACTTCGCCGTCCACCTGGCGGATGCCCAGGTCGGTCAGGCGAATCAACGGTGGCGCGGCGTAGATCACCGTGGCGAAGATCGCCGGGACCTTGCCCAGGCCGAACAGCATCAACACCGGAATCAGGTACACGAAGCTCGGCATGGTCTGCATGATGTCCAGCAACGGCATCAGCACCGAACGCAGGCGATTGCTGCGCGCCGAGAGGATGCCCAGCGGAATGCCGATCATCACCGAAATCAGCGTCGCCACCAGCATCAGGGCGAGGGTCTGCATGAGCTTGTCCCACAGGCCCACCGCGCCCACCAGGAACAGCAGGCCGACGATCACCGCCGTGGTGACGACCTTGCGCGTGGCGTGCCAGGCAACGCCGCCGACAATGGCCAGCATCAGCCACCAGGGCGCCATGCGCAGCAGGCCTTCGAGGTTGACGATGGCCCACAGCAGCGTGTCGGAGATGTGCCGGAACACGTCGCCATAGTTGGTCACCAGGGCGTCGACCCAACCGTTGACCCAGTCGGCGATGGAGAAGGTAAAGCTTTCGGGAAACATAAGAGACTCTCGATCAGGTGGATGCGGTGAATGTCCCGGCCAGCCCATGGGTTGGCCGGGAGATATTCGACCTACAGAGCCGCGTCGATTTTCTTGGCAGCGTCTTCGCTGACCCACGCATGCCAGACTTCAGGATGTTCCTTCAGGAAGATCTTCGCCAGTTTCGGCGACTCGATCCGCTCTTTGGCCATGCGCCCGAGGTTCTGGTTCAGGATATCGATGGGCAGGTTGACCTTTTCCAGGACCGCCACCAATTCCGGGGCTTCGTCGTGGAAGGTCTTGGACAGGCCGACCTTGATGCTCACGCTTTTATCCACGCCCGGTTTCTCTTCCAATTTCACCAGGTCCACCTGCCCCATCAGCGGCGTTGGCGACCAGTAGTAGAACAGGATCGGTTCGCCACGCTTGTAGCTCGACAGCACCGCCGCATCCAGCGCCGGGCCGGTGCCTGGACGGAAGTTGGTGTAGGTTTTTTCCAGGCCGTAGCTTTTCAGCATTTCGCTGTTGTCCAGCTCGCAGGTCCAACCGGCCGGGCAGTTGTAGAAACGGCCCTTGGACGGTTCTTCCGGGTCCTTGAACACGGCGGCGTACTGGCCCAGGTCGGCGATGTTCTTCAGGCCCGGCGCCTTGGCTTCGAGCTTGCGCTTGGCGTCGCCTTCAACCACGTAGCGCGGCACGTACCAGCCTTCGATGGCGCCCACCACCGGGGCACCGACGCCGACCACTTTGCCGGCCTTCTCGGCCTTGTTCCACACTTCGCTGCGGCCGACCCACTCTTCGGCGAACACCTGGATGTCGTTGCTGCTCAGGGCGTTCTCCATGGTGATGGAGTTGCCCGGCAGGCTGTCGGTCTTGCAGTCGTAGCCTTTTTCCAGCACCACTTGCAGGACGTCGGTCAGCAGCATGCCGCTTTCCCAGTTCAGGCCGGCGAACTTCACCGGTTTACCCGACTCGCACCAACCGGCCGCTTGCGTGGCGCCGGCGCTGGCCAGCAGGCCCATGGAAAGCAATGTGGTCAGCAGGGTCTTGTTCGACTTCATTATGTGACGCTCCTAATCAGTTGGATTGGCTTACGGCAGTCAAGAGGCATCCAGCCCTGTCAACGTCCCATCAGACCGCTTGGATGCGGCCCGCCCTGCTCGGTTGTGCGTCAACCGCGTCCTGCTCGACTGGCAGGATCAATTGATCGGGTACTGCGCTGTGCCACTTCCTGGCGAGGACGTAGTACAGCGCCGCCGGGACCACCAGGCCGATGATCCAGGAGATATCCACTCCACCCATGGCTTTCACCAGTGGGCCGGTATAGAACTTGGTCGCAATGAACGGCAATTGAACCAGTACGCCAAAGACATAGACGCTGATGCCGAGCACGTTCCAACGGCCGTAGCGACCGTTCGGATCGGCCAGCGCCGGCACGTCATAGCGCTCGCGCGTGATGCAGTAGTAGTCCACCAGGTTGATCGCACTCCATGGCGTGAAGAACGCCAGCAGGAACAAGATGAAGGACTTGAACGCACCGAGGAACGAGTGCTGGCCGAGCAGCGCAATCAGGGTCGCGGCGCCGACAATGAACAGCACGAACACCAGGCGCTGCACACGCGTTACGTTCAAGTGGCCACGGAATCCGCTGATGATGGTCGCGATGCACATGAAGCTGCCGTAGGAGTTCAGCGTGGAGATGGTGACCTTGCCGAACGCGATGCTGAAGTACAGCAGCGCAGCGGTGGCACCGGTCCCGCCCAGGCCGACGATGTAGGCCACTTCGTGACCGGCGAACTGGCCGTTGGCCGAGGCGGCGGCGAACACGCCGAGGATCATCGCCACTTGTGCGCCGATGACTGAACCGGCGCCTGCGGCGAAAAAGGTTTTCACCGACGACGTCTTGCTCGGCAGATAACGCGAATAGTCCGCCACGTAGGGGCCGAAGGCGATCTGCCAGGAAGCCGCGAGCGACACCGCCAGCAGGAAGCTGCTCCAGCTGAAATGGCGGATTTGCAGCAGTGCGCCAACGTCGGTCTGGCTGATCAACCGAGCGAACAGATAGACAAAGGCGATCACGCCAATGGCGCTGGCGACACGGCCAATGAAGTGAATCACCCGATAACCGAGCACCGTGACCAGCACGATGACACTGGCGAAAATGAGGATGCCGACACTGTCGCTGACGCCAAACAACTGGCCCAGCGCCTGGCCGGAAAGCACGGTTCCCGTTGCGGTGAAGCCCAGGTACATCAGGCACACCAGCACGATCGGGATGGCCGCGCCGTACACGCCGAACTGCACCCGGCTGGAGATCATCTGCGGCAGTCCCAGCTTGGGCCCTTGCGCAGCATGCAGTGCCATGACGCCACCGCCGAGCAATTGGCCGATCAGCAAACCGATCAACGACCAGAACACATCACCGCCCAACACCACCGCCAATGCACCGGTGACGATTGCAGTGATCTGCAGGTTTGCCCCCATCCAGAGGGTGAACTGGCTCAATAACCGCCCGTGCCGCTCCGCTTCCGGGATGTAGTCGATCGAACGTTTCTCGATCAACGGCTTGCTGCTTTCGCGTGTGCTGGTGACAGCCATGGTTCAACCTCTGTGGATTGTTCTCGGATTCATTTGCGCCGCATTCCTGTGGGAGCGGGCTTGCTCGCGAAAGCGGTGTGTCATTCAACACCTGCCTCGGATGTAAAACCGTCTTCGCGAGCAAGCCCGCTCCCACAAGGGATCCGGGTTTACTTGCCGGTGATCATCGGCAGGTTCAGCCCCTGCTCCTTCGCGCAATCGATTGCAATCTGGTAACCGGCATCGGCATGGCGCATCACGCCGGTGCCCGGGTCGTTGTGCAGCACGCGGGCAATCCGCTCGGCCGCTTCGTCGGTACCGTCGCAGACGATCACCATGCCCGAGTGCTGGGAGAAGCCCATGCCGACGCCACCACCGTGGTGCAGCGACACCCAGGTCGCGCCGCTGGCGGTGTTGAGCAAGGCGTTGAGCAGCGGCCAGTCGGAAACGGCGTCGGAGCCGTCCTGCATGGATTCGGTTTCACGGTTCGGGCTGGCCACGGAACCGGAGTCGAGGTGGTCGCGACCGATGACGATCGGCGCCGACAACTCGCCGCTGCGGACCATTTCGTTGAACGCCAGGCCCAACTTAGCGCGCTGGCCCAGGCCGACCCAGCAGATCCGTGCCGGCAAGCCCTGGAAGCTGATGCGCTCGCGGGCCATGTCCAACCAGTTGTGCAGGTGGGCGTCGTCGGGAATCAGTTCTTTGACCTTGGCGTCGGTCTTGTAGATGTCCTGCGGGTCACCCGACAGCGCCGCCCAGCGGAACGGGCCGATGCCACGGCAGAACAACGGACGGATGTAGGCCGGGACGAAACCCGGGAAGTCGAAGGCATTCTCGACGCCCTCTTCCTGGGCCATCTGGCGAATGTTGTTGCCGTAGTCGAAGGTCGGCACGCCCATCTTCTGGAAGGCGAGCATGGCTTTGACGTGGACGGCCATCGATTGCTTGGCGGCTTTCACCACGGCAGCAGGCTCGGTCTTGGCGCGGGCGCGGTATTCGTCCCAGGTCCAGCCGGCCGGCAGGTAGCCGTTGAGTGGGTCGTGGGCGCTGGTCTGGTCGGTGACCATGTCGGGGCGCACACCACGACGGACCATTTCCGGCAGGATCTCGGCGGCGTTCCCACACAGCGCGATGGATATTGCCTTGCCTTCGGCGGTGTATTTCTCGATGCGCGCCAGGGCGTCGTCGAGGTCCTTGGCTTGCTCGTCGACGTAGCGGGTTTTCAAGCGGAAATCGATGCTCACCTGCTGACACTCGATGTTCAGCGAGCACGCACCGGCCAAGGTCGCGGCCAGCGGTTGCGCGCCACCCATGCCGCCCAGGCCGGCGGTCAGGACCCAACGGCCCTTGAGGTTGGAATCGTAGTGCTGGCGACCGGCCTCGACGAAGGTTTCATAGGTGCCCTGCACGATGCCCTGGCTACCGATGTAGATCCAACTGCCGGCGGTCATCTGGCCGTACATGGCCAGGCCCTTGGCGTCGAGCTCGTTGAAGTGTTCCCAACTGGCCCAGTGCGGCACCAGGTTGGAGTTGGCGATCAGCACGCGCGGGGCGTTGCTGTGGGTCTTGAACACGCCCACCGGCTTGCCGGATTGCACCAGCAGGGTTTCGTCGTCGTTCAGGTTGGTGAGGCTTTCGACGATCTTGTCGTAGCACTCCCAGTTGCGCGCCGCGCGGCCGATGCCACCGTAGACCACCAGTTCCTTGGGGTTCTCGGCCACTTCCGGGTCGAGGTTGTTCATCAGCATGCGCAGCGGCGCTTCAGTCAGCCAGCTCTTGGCGGTCAGCGTGTTACCGCGAGGGGCGCGGATTTCAACGTCACGGTATTTTTCGGGTTTGCGGGTAGCGTCGGTCACAGCAAAAACTCCTCAGCGATCAATCCAGACCAGCCCGGGCAGTGGGCAGCGATTTAGCGAACGTTGCGTTGAATGCAGGTAACTCATACGCATACGTCTTTACTTGTATGTACAAGCATATGCAATCAAGCGGCCAACTTGTTGAAGGGATGTTCAAGAAAGATTGACGAATCGGCGGAAAGCCCCGTCGTAGAAAGGCTGCCGAGATGCATGAATTTTTTGAAGGAGATTTTTCGGGAAAAATCGGAAGGTCATAAAAACGTGGTATTGCGCCACGCTGGGGCGTTCGGTAACAAATTGGTGCACAGAAGAAACAGAGGGCAGGCACTTTGTGGCGAGGGGATTTATCCCCGCTGGGGTGCGCAGCAACCCAAAAAGCATAAATGCGATCAGCCTGACTCACTGAGTTGGTAGATCTGGGGCTGCTTCGCAGCCCAGCGGGGATAAATCCCCTCGCCACAGGGTGAGTGAAGGCGCCTAGTGAGCCGTCAGCTCAATCACGCAGCATTGACCGTGAGTGGAAACATCCACCAGCGTGGTGTTACCGCTCAGTTGCAGACAATCGTAAAGCCCCAAGTCAACGGCGGACTCCCCGATCCTGATAACCAACCCCGGAGCCGCACTGAACACCAATACCGTCTCCGCTTCGCTGAAAAACCGCTGCTGACCGCCCAACCACTGTAATCGGGCACGGTAACGCTGCGGCGCGTAGATCAGGTTGAAGTCGCGAATCGGTCCACCCAGCAGGGTGCAATTCACATGACTCTCACCGCTGAACGCAAAAGGGTCCAGCGGATGCAAAGGCCGCGTGGCCTGGCCATCGACGTTCAGTGTCATGCCATCCCCTTGCAAGACGCTGATGACCCGCTCGTAACCGGCGAAGGTGGAAAAACCACCCGACTCACCAATATCGGCAATCGACAGGCGCCAGCCGAAACCTTCGAGGCCGGCACCGGCATCGCGGGTGATTTCTTCCGTGCTGCCACCGCCGTTCTTCCACGGCATGCGCGGGTAATCCGCAGCGCGTAAAACCTTCAACTGGCTCATTTATGAAAACGCCCTTCCAGACTGTGACGGGAGCCCGGATGGATCAGGCGTGCGGCGGTCACCGGCTGGCGCCCGGACCAGGTGCGGCGACGGATCAACAGGCACGGCTCGCCTCGCTCGATCTGCAACAGCTTGCATTCGCTGGGCTCGGCCAGGATTGCCTCGACCACATGCTCGCCTTCGGTCAGCGGCGCAACCTGATTCAGATAGGCGTAGGGCGTTTGGAGGGTGAAGTCTTGCTTGAGATACTCGGGCGCCACCAGCGCGTTGACGAAACGGTCTTCGATTTGCACGGGGATGTCGTTCTCGAAATGCACGATCAACGAGTGGAACACTTTCTGGCCTTCGCGCATGTCCAGGGCCAACGCGCGCTCGGAACCGGCGGCCTCTTCTTCGAGCGTGATGACTTTGCAGGTGTGGCGATGACCACGGGAGGCGATCTCATCGGCAATGTTGTGCACTTCGAACAGCGCGGACTGGCTCTTGGGCTCGGCCACGAACGTGCCGACACCCTGCATGCGCACCAGCAGGCCGTCGGCGGTCATTTCCCGCAGGGCGCGGTTGATGGTCATGCGGCTGAAGCCCAACTGGCTGACCAGTTCGCTTTCCGAGGGCACGCGGTAATGGGGCGGCCAGTTTCCACTGTCGATCTGCTGGGTGATCATCTGTTTGACGCGGGCGTACAAGGGCGCCGGACTGTCACCCATGTGTGCGGCCAGCGGCGGTTTGGCAGGCGGAGTCGGCACGGCGTATTCCTGTTCTGCGAATGTTGATGACTAGCTTGCCGGAGTTTACCGGGCAGGCAAACGTCTGTATATGTATATACAAATTACACGCAACGAGGTTCAACCGATGTCCGCCTTCTTTGCCGAGCGTGCGCTACTGCCTAATGGATGGGCCAACGATGTACGTCTTG
This sequence comes from Pseudomonas alvandae, assembly GCF_019141525.1. GTDB lineage: Bacteria > Pseudomonadota > Gammaproteobacteria > Pseudomonadales > Pseudomonadaceae > Aquipseudomonas > Aquipseudomonas alvandae. Next base: position 657,070 of record NZ_CP077080.1, on the reverse strand, counting down.
AGGTCGACGCCGAGGGCGTCCTGACCCATGTCCAGGCCGATTTCCACGCAGACGGCGCCGAACGGCTTGGCGGTCCGCTGTTGCCGGGCATGCCGAACCTGCATTCCCATGCGTTCCAGCGGGCCATGGCCGGCCTGGCGGAAGTGGCGGGCAATCCCAATGACAGTTTCTGGACCTGGCGCGACCTGATGTATCGCCTCGTCGGAAAGATCAGCCCCGACCAGCTTGGCATCATCGCCCGGCAGCTTTACATCGAAATGCTCAAGGCCGGCTATACCTCGGTTGCCGAATTCCATTACGTACACCATGACACCGACGGCACGCCTTACGCCGACCCGGCCGAACTGGCCCTGCGTATCAGTCAGGCCGCCAGTGCCGCGGGCATTGGCTTGACCTTGCTGCCGGTGCTCTACAGCCATTCCGGTTTCGGCGGCCAGGCACCCAACGACGGGCAGCGCCGGTTCATCAACAGCACCGAAAACTACCTGAAGCTCCAGTCACGCTTGCAGCCGATCCTGGCCGGGCAACCGTCCCAGGCGCTGGGCTTGTGCTTCCACTCGCTGCGCGCCGTGACACCGGGGCAGATCCATGACGTGCTGGCCGCCAGCGACCGTGATTGCCCGGTGCACATCCACATCGCCGAACAGCAAAAGGAAGTCGACGACTGCCTGAGCTGGAGCGGCGTGCGTCCGCTGCAATGGCTGTACGAAAATGCCGAGGTGGATCAACGCTGGTGCCTGGTCCATGCCACCCACGCCAATCCGCAGGAAGTCAGCCTGATGGCCAAGAGCCGGGCGATTGCCGGCCTGTGCCTGACCACCGAAGCCAACCTGGGCGACGGGATTTTTCCCGCCGTGGACTTCCTCGCCCAAGGTGGGCGAATGGGTATCGGGTCCGATAGCCATGTGTCGCTGAGCGTGGTCGAAGAGTTGCGCTGGCTGGAATATGGCCAGCGGCTGCGGGACCAGCGCCGCAACCGGTTGTACCGAACGGATCAGCCGATGGTGGGACGTACCCTGTATGACGCAGCGTTGGAAGGTGGCGCCCAGGCGTTGGGCCAACCCATCGGAGCATTCGAGGTCGGCAAGCGCGCCGACTGGCTGGTGCTCGATGGCAACGATCCGTACCTGGCCACGGCCAATGGCGACGGCATCCTCAACCGTTGGCTGTTTGCCGGCGGCGATCGCCAGGTGCGGGATGTGATGGTTGCCGGCAAGTGGCAAGTGCGCGACGGACACCATGCCGGCGAGGAAGAAAGCGCCCGGGCGTTTACCCAGGTCCTGCGCGAGCTATTGAATTGACACCAAAAAATCAAGATGGAAATACAAATGTGGGAGCGAGCTTGCTCGCGATGAGGCCTTTACCTTCAACATAAATGTTGATTGAAAGTCCGCTATCGCGAGCAAGCTCGCTCCCACATTGGTTTCGGGTGACGGTCAGTCCGAAGTCTTGGCCATCTGCCGGTCCGACGCACGCCAGACCAACCGCGTCGTGTCATACCCTTGCTGCCGCGCTTTGCTCAGCAGCTCTTCGCGTACATCGACCTTGACCGTTGGCGTGCGGGACAGCAGCCACATGTAGCGACGGCTCGGGTCACCAACGATGGCGGTCTTGTAGTCATCGCTGACGTACAGCACCCAATACTCACCCTTGGCCACGCCCGGCAGGACTTTCGAGAACCAGGTATCGAATTCGACCCAGAGCTTGTCGGTCTTGCCCGGCACCTGCGGGTAAGCGGTGCCCCTGGCCTCTTCCCACTTCCAATCGGAGGTCAGGCAGCGGTTGAACACGTCCACATTGCCGTCAGGCTTGAGGGTGTAGTGAGCTTCCGATTGCGCGCAGTTGCGCTGGAAATACATCGGCAGGCGGGCCAGCTCGTACCAGGTCCCTTGGTAACGCTTGAGATTGACACTGTTGACAGTCTTGGGCGCCAACGGGTCTACGCCAGAAGTGGCACAGCCGGCCAATACCAGGCCAGCCAAAAGCACAAAAACTAACCGCATCATTATTTTTTTCTCCCGTGGGCGCTTGGCCCCGGTTTACTCCAGGTTACTTCAGGCCTTGGCCGGAAAACATCAACACTTTGTCACCGGCGTACTGCACGCTGATAAAGCTTTTCTGGTCGCCCCAGGTGCAGCTGGACATGCCGAGCGCGCCCGAACAGTCAGTCGGTTTTCCCAGCAACGTCTCGACCTCGGCCTTGGGCATCCCGGCCGACAGCTTCGAATAGTTTTCCTGGTTGACCTTGCTGCATGCGGTCAACACGACGCACATAAACAGCAGGGCGATAGAACGCAGCGACATGGTGTAACTCCTGGAACGGAAGGGAGGTGGCAGGGTGCCAACCTGAACCTTAGAAGAGAAAACCCCTATCTGGTTCCCCGACTACCCCAGTATTTATTGGCTGCGCAAAGGTGTTTCACCGATGAATCAGCCAGAGTGTGACGGGGTCGTGCCTTTCGTCGGGATAGCTGCCCCGGAGCCTGATGAGCCGGGCTTGCGGGCCGATAAAAAGTAACAGCGCAAAATCCTGCGTTATGGCAAATTGACTCCCCTTTTTGACCCGTCCCCTCGCGGTAGCGTTCTTAATGACCAGAAACATGAAATTCAGCCACAAAATCCTGTTGGCTGCCGCCCTTGTGGTGGCCGTCGCATTCGCCTGTTTCATCCTGTTCAACGACTACCGCCAACGACAAAGCCTCAACACCAGCACCGAGACGTCCATGCAGGAACTCGGCAGCCTGACCAGCCGTAACATCCAGACCTGGGTCGAAGGCCGAATCCAATTGCTGCAATCGCTGGCCCAGCAAATCGCTATCGACGGCAGCGCTGCCGACAGCCTGAAACGCGCCGTGGGCCTGCCGGCCTACACCAGCAATTTCCAGCTCAGCTATTTCGGCGGCACCGACGGCGTGATGTTTTCGGTACCGGCCGGCAATCGTGCCGCCGATTACGACCCGCGTGCCCGTGGCTGGTACAAGGCCGCCAACAGCGCCCAGCAGACCATCGTCACCGAACCCTACATCGCCGCTTCGTCGGGCAAACTGGTGATCACCGTTGCCACGCCGGTACAGCGCCAGAACCAGATGATCGGCGTGGCCGGGGCGGACATCGATCTGTCGAGCGTCAGCGCCATCATCAACTCGCTGAACTTCGGCGGCCACGGTCACGCGTTCATCGTCAGCGCCGACGGCAAGATCCTCGTGCATCCTGACAGCAAGCGCGTGCTCAAGACCCTCACCGAGGCCTATCCCAACGGTGCGCCTCAAATCAGTCCGGGCGTTAAAGAAGTCGACCTCGACGGCAAAACCCAATTTATCTCTTTCACCCAGGTCAACGGCGTCCCCGGTGCCAACTGGTACGTGGCGCTGGTGCTTGATAAAGACACAGCCCTGGCGATGCTCAGCGAGTTCCGCACCTCGGCGCTGATTGCCATGGCCATTGCCGTGGTGTTCATCATCGCGCTGCTGGGCATGCTGATCCGCGTGCTGATGCAACCGCTGCTGACCATGGGCCGCGCCATGCACGACATCGCCGAAGGCGAAGGCGACCTGACCCGCCGCCTGACCATCCACGGCCATGACGAATTCGGCGCGCTGGGCACCTCGTTCAACCGCTTCGTCGAGCGTATCCACACCTCGATCCGCGAAGTAGCCTCGGCAACCGGTCAGGTCAATGAAGTCGCCCTGCGTGTCGTCAGCGCCTCCAACTCGTCGATGTTCAACTCCGACCAGCAGGCCTCGCGCACCAGCAGCGTGGCCGCGGCCATCAACCAGCTCGGTGCCGCCGCCCAGGAAATCGCCCAGAACGCCGCCCTCGCCTCGCAGCACTCCAGCGAGGCCCGCAACCTGGCCGAAGATGGCCAGCAAGTGGTGGATAAAACCATCACGGCGATGCAGCAGCTGTCGGCCAAGATCAGCGATTCGTGCGGCAACATCGAAACGCTGAACAGCAACACGGTGAACATCGGCCAGATTCTCGAAGTGATCACCAGCATTTCCCAGCAGACCAACCTGCTCGCTCTCAACGCTGCCATCGAAGCGGCCCGGGCCGGTGAAGCCGGTCGCGGCTTCGCGGTCGTCGCCGACGAGGTGCGCAACCTGGCCCACCGCACCCAGGATTCGGCGCAGCAAGTGCAGAAGATGATCGAAGAGCTGCAGGTCGGCGCGCGGGAAGCGGTGCTGACCATGACCGACAGCCAGCGCCAGAGCGAAGGCAGCGTCAGCATCGCCAACCAGGCGGGCGAACGCCTGGGTAGCGTGACCCAGCGCATCGGCGAAATCGACGGCATGAACCAATCCGTGGCCACCGCCACCGAAGAGCAGACCGCCGTGGTGGAATCAATCAACGTCGACATCAACGAGATCAACACCCTGAACCAGGAAGGTGTGGAAAACCTGCAAGCGACCTTACGCGCCTGTTCCGACCTGGAGCAGCAGGCGGCGCGGTTGAAGCAGTTGGTGGGGAGTTTCCGGATCTAGTGCTCTCAAGGGCCCTTTCGCGAGCAGGCTCGCTCCCACAGTTGACCGCGTTCCGTCAGGGAAACCTGATCAACTGTGGGAGCGGGCTTGCTCGCGAAGACGGTATCAGCCTCGCAGAAAATTCAGAACCTGGACCCAGGCCTGCTCAAAAACTCCAGCTCATCCGCCGTGGACTCGCGCCCCAACACCGCATTGCGATGGGGAAAGCGTCCAAACCGGGCAATGATCTTCTGATGCCGTTCGGCATAATCCAGGTTGTCTTCAAACACCGCCCGCTGCGCCTCGGGTTGCTCCCGGACCAGCTCGATAAACCGCGATACGGCTTCGTTCTGCACCGCGAGGTTTTCGCAGTGTTCGAGGACGAGGTAGATGAATACACGCTGGATCGGTCGCAGTTGCCGGTCGAAACCCGCCGCCAGACCCTGGGCCACCAGCGCTTGGGCACGCAGGTCGCCGGAGAAGCTTTCGGGCGCGTTGCGAAAGATCATCCGCGGAAGTTGATCCAGTAGCAGCACCAGGGCCAGCCAACCTTCCGGGCGTTGCGCCCAATCGGTCAATCCGCCGGCCAGTGCTTGCTCGACCAGATCACCGAAGCGCTCTCGCGCCTGGCGATCATGGCCTTTGCCAAACCACAGCTTGCCCTTGTCAGCCGCGATCTCATCTGGTTTTTCGGCTGTGCCAAACCACCAATCGAGCAACGGCTGCCAGGGCTCGGCCATGATTTACTCCTTGTGGTAAGCCGTGGCGCGCGCCACTTCTTCTTTCGAGCCGAGGAACACTGCGACGCGCTGGTGCAGGCCTTCAGGCTTGATGTCGAGGATGCGCTGGTGGCCGTCGGTGGAAGCGCCGCCTGCCTGCTCCACCAGGAACGACATCGGGTTGGCTTCGTACATCAGGCGCAGCTTGCCCGGCTTGGACGGCTCGCGGCTGTCGCGTGGGTACATGAACAAACCGCCACGGGTCAGGATGCGGTGTACATCGGCGACCATCGCAGCCACCCAACGCATGTTGTAGTTCTTTTTCAGCGGGCCTTCTTCACCAGCCAGCAACTCGCTGACGTAGCGTTGTACCGGGGCTTCCCAATGACGCTGGTTGGACATGTTGATAGCGAATTCCTGGGTGGTTTCAGGAATGGTGATGTCTTCGTGGGTCAGTACGAAACTGCCCATCTCGCGGTCCAGGGTGAAGCCCTTGACGCCGTCGCCCAGGGTCAGCACCAGCATGGTCTGCGGGCCGTAGATGGCATAGCCGGCGGCAACCTGTTCGGTGCCGGGCTGCAGGAAAGCCTTTTCATTCAGGGCTTCGTTCTGGCTCAGGTACTCGTTCGGGCAACGCAGTACCGAGAAGATCGTGCCGACCGGCGCGTTGATGTCGATGTTCGACGAACCGTCCAGTGGGTCGAATACCAACAGGTAGGCGCCTTTCGGATACTTGCCCGGGATCTGGTAGGCATTGTCCATTTCTTCGGACGCCATGCCGGCCAGGTGACCGCCCCACTCATTGGCTTCCAGCAGGATTTCGTTGGAGAGCACGTCGAGCTTCTTCTGCACTTCGCCCTGCACGTTTTCGGTGCCCATGCTGCCCAGGACACCGCCCAGCGCGCCCTTGGACACGGCGTGGCTGATCTCCTTGCATGCACGCGCCACCACTTCGATCAAAAAGCGCAGATCGGCAGGGGTATTGTTGCTGCGGGTCTGCTCAATCAAATAGCGACTCAAGGTAACGCGGGACATGGACGGCTCCGAAGAATAGGGGGCGGAAAACCCGCGCAGTTTAGCGCGAGTCGGGACTTAATTCCTCCTATGAGACGGGATATGGAGGATTGAGTTCATATCCGGGCCTGCCAACCTGCGCCTACGGGGATTTGACCGGCGGCTTGCGCAGCAGGCTGAACGCCATCGCACCGAGGAACACCACGCTGAGCAGCAACACCGCCCACAGGCCGATCTTCTTCCAGTTGGTACTCACAGCCACCGGCGGCGCTTCAACCGCTGGCGTCGAGGTCGCCGTTCCGTTGACCGTTGCAGTACCCAGCGTCGCCAGGCGCGACGGCTTGTAATCCGGGATCAGCGTGGTCAACGGCAAGCTGGCCGCCTTCGCCGTCGCACTGCCCAGTGCCAGGTTGTAGGGCGCGTCGCCGCGCGCCAGGAACACCACTTGGGTCGGGCGCACGGCAAAACGCAGGGCCGGGGCCTCGGTGCCCAGGCCGCCGCCGCGCTCGTCCACGGTCAGTTTCAATTGCTGCACGGTCTGGCCGGACAACTGCAGCTGGTTTTGCTGCACATCCTGACCATTCTGGGTCAGGCGATAGAGCAAGCCACCGCCCATCGGCTGCCATGGATGGCTGCTTTCGCGGCGACCGGCCAGGGTCACCGGCGCCAGGCTGTTGGCCTGGCTCAGTTCCACCTGGACTTGCTCGATGTTCAGCCCCATCGGCAATTGCCAGGTATATTCACCGGCCTTCGTCGTGGTGCCCGCCAACGGCTGCGACCAGACCAACGGCAGCGGCAGGCTTTCGCGGCTGGCGCTTTGCAGTTGGGCCGAGGTCAGCACCGGCGCCGAGGACGGCGAATCCCACAGCAATCGCAAGTACCGCGCCGATTGTCCGGGCAGGCTCACTTCGTGCTGCTCGACCCGCTCATCGGCGAATGTCAGCCGCGCGACCTGGCCTTCGCCCCACGCCTGCCAGTGCTGCAGGTCGTCACTGGCCTCGATGGTGAAGCGCTGGAAACCGTCGCGCTCGCTGGTCCAGTCCAGGATCAACTGTTGCAGCGGCGCCTTGATCGCGCTGGCGTCGAGCAGCCAGCCACGCAATTCCTCTTCCCCGGCTTCGAGCCGACTGGACGGCTGGACTTCCACCAGCGTGCCGTTGGCGTTCGATTGCACACGTACGCTGGGCGCGCGTTCACTGTCGTCGGCAGCGTTGTACAGCGGAAACCACTTCACATCGGTCAGGGTGCGATTCTCCCGGCTCTGGGCCGATTCGCGCACCAATGCATAGGCCTGGGCCTGGCCGGCGGCGTTGAACACCCGCACGTCACTCAGGTCGGTCTGCCGCGCCCGCAATTGGACATCCAGCGGCAACGCCAGGCGATACCACGGGCCTTCACCGCTCAAGGCCAACGGCACCTGATGGGCGAAGTCTTGCGGCTGCTCCGGTGCCGCAGCCGCCAAGGCCACCCACAACCCCATCAGGCCCAGCCCGATTCGACTCAACTTGCGACTCAAGACGACACTCCCTCACTGACAGGCATTGGCGGCTCGGCATCCACGGCCGGCTCCGGGCGCTTGGGTGGCAGCGGCGCAAAATAGCCGACCACCAGCAGCAAGACACCCACGCCAATAAACGACACGATCCGCGCCAGGCCGCCGCGGTTACTCAATTCGACGAAGAACAACTTGGCCACGACCACGGCGATCAACACCGCGCCGACCAGCCACACTTCCCGGCGATGGCGCAGGTGCCCGCCGATCATCAGGCCCAGGGCAATCAAGGTCCAGACGATGGACAAGCCGGCCTGCACGAACATCGAGTCGAGCAGCGCATCCAGCGCGTACGGCACACCCATCCACTGGTGGGCCGTACGCATCACCAGGGCCGTGAAGAACGCGAACAGCGACACACCGGCGATCAATTGAGCGATGTACCCGATGCGGCTCCAACGGTTCGTCGATTGCTCCACCGCGTTGCGCGCCCACACATAGATACCGAACAAGGCGAACAGCAGGCCCAGCTCCAGAGGGTTGAGCAACGGCACATAAGGCAGTGGCTCGGAGTTGCCGTCACTGAAGGTGTTGGTCAGCCAGAACCAACCGAGCATCAACAGCGCCATGGGTGCCGCCGCGTAGACGCGATATTCGCGCGGTTGGGCCGAAACCGGCCATGGCAGGGTACGCGGCGTGGCCATCAACACCAGGTAAAGGCCTGGCAGGATTGCCCAGGCCAGCCAGCGCCAGGCATTGTACTGCTCGGACAACAACAGCAGGCCGTAACGCAGCTCCAGCATCAACACCGTCATCAGCAACCAGCAACCGAGCACGTGGGCGGTACTGCGCGCACGGGGCGGGAGCATCGGCGCCAGGCGCTTGAGCGAAAAGAAGTGCACGGCAAATATTGCCAGCCAGGCAAGCCAGCCGAAATCCGCCGCCGGGTGATAGTGGCTGTGCCCCGTTGCCACCAGCACGCAGCCCGCCGCCGGAATCAACAAGGTGCACAGCAGCCCCAGCGCCGGCCATTTCAAGCGCAGGGCCAGAACTGTCCACACCGCCACGCTGATCGCCGCGACCAGCAGCAGCCAGCTGCCTTGCAGGTTCGCCGGAGCAAAACGCAGCACCTCGCTGACCCACGCGAGCGCCCACCAGCCGGCGCCCCAGATCAGCAACAGCTCGGACAGGCGTTGCAAGCTCAGGACGTCCAGTTCCTGCGCGGCGTGTGCCCGTTGCAATCGCCAGGCGCCGACCAATGCCGCCAATCCCAGCACCAGCGGTGTCCAGAAACCACTGTGGGCCAAGGGTCGCAGACCTTCGGACTGAAGAGGCCCAAGCAGGAACGGCCCAGCCGCCAGGAACGCTGCGCCGCCCAACAGTTGCAGCAACAGGCCGAAGACAAAGCTCACGCGTTGCTTCAAGTACAGGCTCAGCCAGATGATCAACAAGCCGCTGGCCGCCCATACGCCGCTCGCCGTTTGCCAAGGCAGGACGAACAGCACCGCGAGATTGATCAGCACCAGCCCCGCCAATAGCACCACCGACAGGCCGCGCAACAGCCGGGGATCGTTGCGTACCATGTCGTCGCGAGCCGCCAACAGCATCCCGCCAATCAACGCCAGGCCGATCAGCGAGGCGCTGAGCAGTCCGTTCCAGCCGGCATTCAACACCGCCGAATCTCCATCGGCGCCTTGCAGGCGCATCAGGAACAGCGCGCCGCCCAACAGTTGCACCGCGAACGCGGTAAACAGAAAGGCCCGTGATTGCAGGCGCAGACCAATGAACAGCGTCGCCAGGCCGGCGAAGGCCCAGGCGATGGCGGTGCCGTGGGTAAAAAAGAACAGCGGCGCCAGCAAGTAGAGGAAACCTAACCCCAACACCGCCAGCACAGGCTGAGCCTGACGCTCCCAGTTCGCGACATGGCCGGGCTCGGCCTTGTGCAGTTGATAGAAGCTGAACAGCAAGGCACAACCGAGCATCAACGCGCCCAGCCACGACCCCTCCAGCAGGCTGCCTTCACCTGCATGCAATTCGCTGACGAAGGCCAGCGCCGAACCCAATTGCAGCAACAGGGCAAAGATTCGTGCGAAGGGTCGCTGTTGGCGCAGGCCCAGCCAGAAGATCCCGGCGCCTTCCACCGCCCAGGCTGCAGCAGTCCAACGGGCATCGAGGCCAAGCGGAATGGCCAGGCTGCCGAAAATCACCCCCAGGGCCAGGCAGGTTTCAGCCAGCAATACAGCGCGACCGCCCATCAATACGCGCGCCAGTCCCATATAAATCATGCCCAAGGCCAAGGCACTGAACGCTGCGGCGAATTCCAAGTGTTGCACCAAGGCGAACTGCAAGCCGAAGCCAACCAACGGCGGGCCGAACAGCATGCTGCCGTCCACGTAATCGCCCTTGCGCGCCGACCAGCGCAGCATGGCGTCGCGGCTGCCATCTTCAGGCGCGTCGCTCATTTCCAGCAGCTTGCGCCGGGTAAACAACAAGCCGATCGCCAGGTACACCAGGAAGAAAACGATGAGGAAGGGTTCGGTGCTCCACAGCAGTTCCGGCGTATAGGAGCGCAAGCCCCAGGCGAAACCGATGCCGAACGTGCCGACGAAGCCGATCAGGTTGAGCATCCGCCAGGCCTTGAACCAAGCGATTGCGAGGATGCCGGCGTTGAGCAGGATGAAATAGCTGAACAGCGCGACATGGTTGCCGCTGCCGGTGGAGGTCAGGATCGGTGCGGCAAAGCCGCCCAGCGCCGCAGCCGCCGCCAGGCCCATGGCGTTCTGGGTCACTGCCAGGATCGCCGAGAACACAGTGACCGCGACCAGCAGCCCCAAGGCAGCCTTGGAATCGAGCAACGGATGCAGGCGCATGGCGGCGAACACCGTCAGGTACAACACGGCGATCCCGGTCCCCTGCAGCATCAGCGCATAACTGCTGTTGCGTTGGCGCAACCACCAACCCAGGCCCAGCAGGCCCAAGGCGCTGGCCGCAACGCCGGCGTAGCGCAATTCGATCGGCACCACCATGCCTTCGGTGGCGTAGCGCAGCAGGAAAGCCAGGCCGAGGAACAACAACACCACGCCGACCCGCAGCACGGTGTTGCCGCCGAACAACCAGTCGCGCGCGCCGATGAGGGCGCGGTCGAACAGATTCGGGCCACGGGGAGCCGCAGGCGCAGGCGCCGTCGGTTCAAGGGGCAACGGCGCAAAATCGCGATTGGCGCGACGGCTGGAAGCGGCTGGCGCAGGGCTCCAGATTTCGTCAGGCAACGGCTGGCTGGCCTGGGTGCTCATCACGGAGACGGGTTCGCGGTCTGGCGGCAATTCCCAGACGAGGTCCGGCTCGGTGCGCGTTTCGGGTTTTGCAGCCTGTGGCGCGATGACCTCGGCCGCCGGCGCCGGATCACTCGGCTGGGCGGCCTTGCCGCGTTCGAGAACCGCCAGCCGCGCTTCCAGGGTGAGCAGACTCTGCTGGGCCTCTTGCAGCAGGATCTGCTGTTTGGCCGCCTGGATGCCAAGGCGCCCCAGCCGAAACGACTGGGCGATGCCGAGCCCGACCAACGCACCTATCAGCGCATCGGCGAACGACTCGTCCACCACCCAGCCAAGAGCCAGGCCCAACAGTGTCAAAATCCATTGCATATGGTCGATATCCCTAAGCGGCCCGTTGCGGGCATGACCGGGTGATGCGGTGCCCGGATCAGTCTAGTGGAACAGCACAATCCTTGTGGGAGCGGGCTTGCTCGCGAAAGCGTTGTGTCAGGCACATCATTGCTGTCTGACACAACGCTTTCGCGAGCAAGCCCGCTCCCACATTAGAATATTGGTGCTGCCAATGACTGGGCTACGACACCGCAACCCGGCGAATCTGGCGCTTAGTATATCGACGAAGCCCAACCGCCGTTGGGCTTCGCTCACATTTCTTGCAACGTTTACTCCAGCGCCTTCCAGATGTCGGTGGCGTATTCGCGGATGGTCCGGTCAGAGGAGAACCAGCCCATGCGCGCGGTATTGAGCACCGCCGAGCGCCACCATTGCTTGGAGTCGTGCCACTTCTCTTCGACCTTGGCCTGGGCGTTCCAGTACGCGTCGAAATCGGCACAGACCAGGAAGCGGTCGTAATCCACCAGCGAATCCACCAGCCCGGTGTAGCGCATCGGGTCATCCGGCGAGAAGACGCCACCACGAATCGCTTGCAATACATCGCCAAGGCGATGGGACGCGGCGATGTCCGGCGCGGCGCTGAATTCACCGTTGCGCTTGCGCGCTTCCACCTGCTCGGCGGTCAGGCCGAAGATGAACATATGGTCACCGCCGACACGCTCGTGCATTTCCACGTTGGCGCCGTCCATGGTGCCGATGGTCAGCGCGCCGTTGAGGCCGAACTTCATGTTGCTGGTGCCCGAGGCTTCGAAACCGGCCGTGGAAATCTGCTCCGACAAGTCCGCCGCCGGGATGATGCTTTCGGCCAGGCTGACGTTGTAGTTGGGCAGGAACACCACTTTGAGCAAGCCGCGCACGGTCGGGTCGTTGTTCACCACCCGGGCGATGTCGTTGGTCAGCTTGATGATCAGCTTGGCCTGGTGATAACTGGCGGCGGCCTTGCCGGCGAAGATTTTCACCCGCGGCACCCAGTCCACTTCCGGCTCGGCACGAATCGCCTGGTACAGCGCCACAGTGTGCATCAGGTTGAGCAACTGACGCTTGTATTCGTGGATCCGCTTGACCTGCACGTCGAACATCGCCGCCGGGTTGACGGCGATGCCCAGCCGCTCGTGGATCAGGTAGGCCAGGGCTTTCTTGCTGTGCAGGCGCTGTTCGGCGAACTGCTTGCGAAACGCCGGTTTGTCGGCGAACGGCTCCAGCTCGATCAGGCGCTCCTCGGGATTGTCGAGCACGCTCGGGCCAAGGGCGTCGACCATCATCGAGGTCAATTCGGCGTTGGCCTGGAACAACCAGCGGCGGAAGGTGATGCCGTTGGTCTTGTTGTTGATTCGCTCCGGATAGAGCTTGTGCAGCTCGGAGAACACCGTGCTGCGCATCAGTTGGGTATGCAACCCGGACACGCCGTTGACGCTGTGGGAACCGAGGAACGCCAGGTTACCCATGCGTACCCGGCGGCCGTTGTCCTCTTCGATCAACGACACCGAGCGCAGCACGTCGAAATCGTGCACGCCCTTGGCCCGCAGCGAATCGATGTGCTGGGCGTTGATCAGGTAGATGATCTGCATGTGCCGGGGCAACATCCGCTCCATCAGCCCCACCGGCCAGGTTTCCAGGGCTTCGGGCAGCAGCGTGTGGTTGGTGTAGGACAACGTGTCCTGGGTGATCTGCCAGGCCGCGTCCCACGCGACGTCGTAGACGTCCACCAATTGGCGCATCAGCTCGGCCACGGCAATGGACGGGTGCGTATCGTTGAGCTGGATCGCCGCGTGATCGCCCAGGGTCAGCACCGAGGTGTGCATGTTGCGATGGCGGCGCAGCAAATCCTGCAGCGAGGCGGCGACGAAGAAATACTCCTGGCGAAGGCGCAATTCCTGGCCGGCCTCGGTGCTGTCGGCCGGGTACAAGACGCGGGAAATACTCTCGGCCCGGGCCACTTCCGCCACGGCGCCGAGGTGGTCGCCGGCATTGAAGCGCTCCAGGTGCAGGTCTTCCACGGCCCGGGCGCGCCACAAGCGCAGGGTGTTGACACTGGCACCGCGCCAGCCCACCACCGGCGTGTCATAGGCAATGGCGCGCACGGTTTCGGCCGGAGACCAGACCTGACGAGTCTTGCCGTTGTCGTCCGTCACGGTTTCAACGCTGCCACCAAAGCCGATCGGGTAGACCACTTCCGGCCGTTCGAACTCCCACGGGTTGCCGAAATCCAGCCAGTGCTCGGTCTGCTCCTGCTGCCAGCCGTCGACAATCGCCTGGCGGAACAAGCCGTGCTCATACCGAATACCGTAGCCATGGCCGGCGATGCCCAGCGTCGACATGCTCTCCATGAAGCACGCCGCCAGGCGACCGAGGCCACCGTTGCCCAAGGCCGCGTCGGGCTCTAGCAGGCGGATGCGTTCCAGGTCGACACCCAACTCGGTCAACGCTTCGCGGGCGGTGTCCAGCAGGCCCAGATTGCTCAGGCTGTCGTACAGCAGGCGACCGATGAGGAATTCCAGGGAGAGGTAGTAGACGCGCTTCTGGCCCTTGCGGTAGATCTGCCGCGTGTGGTCCATCCAGTGTTCGACCATGTGGTCGCGGGCGGCAAGGGCTATGGCTTCGAACCAATCGTGATCAAACGCATGATCGGGGTCCTTGCCGACGGCATAAGTGAGTTTGGTCAACACGGCGTCGCGAAATGCCGCAACCTCAGCTTCGCGAACAAGTGGTTCTTGAGTCATTGATGAGACCTCGAACGAGCATGGAATTGTCTGAGCCTAGTCGGTCTGACAGACGGTACAGGCTCTTGGTTCGGTGGTTTTTCCTCTGGTGCCGGAGAATCGTCGCCAAGGAATTGCCCATGGACGAATGAATGCAGGGGCCGTGCCGGTACAGGCGGGTTTTGTCGGGACGCAAAAAAAACCGGCAGATGGTCGTTCAAAATTTCACCAGTCCCGGTATGATCGCGCGCCCTGATGCATGCTGGTAAACCGTGATGATGAAGCCCAACCTGATCGCCGCCGCGGAGATCGACCGACTCGATACCTGGGCCAAGTACTCCGCCCCGATGTGCGGTTCCTGCGTGTCGAGCTGCTGTACCCTGCCGGTGGAGGTCAAGATCAAGGACCTGATCCGGATTGGCATCGTCGATGAGTTCGAACTGGGCGACCCGCCGAAGAACATCGCCAAGCGCCTGCAAAAGGAAGGGATCGTCGAGCGCTACAACCAGAAGTCGGAAATCTTCACGTTGCAACGCATGAGCAACAACGACTGCCTGTATCTGGACCGCAAGAGCCGGTTGTGCACCATTTACGAGAAGCGCCCGGACACCTGCCGCAATCATCCACGGGTCGGGCCACGGCCGGGCTATTGCGCGTACAAGCCCAAGGAAGTGGAACGCGAGCGGAATCCGCGGACGTTGGATCGGTTTTGATCTATTGCTGATTCAGCAGCGCCTGAACCGTCGCCATCGCGAGCAAGCTCGCTCCCACAGTTGATTTTCAGCGGATACAGATTTTGTGTCCGACATAAATCCACTGTGGGAGCGAGCTTGCTCGCGATGGGGCCCTACAGGCGCCACATAAAATCCCAGGCACAAAAAAACGCCCCCGGTCTCGCAACCGGGGGCGTTTTTCATTCAGCCGAGGCTAAAGCAATCAGGCCTTGGCTTTCTTGGCGGCGCGGGTACGCTCGCTTTCGTCCAGGATCTTCTTGCGCAGGCGGATCGACTTCGGCGTCACTTCGCACAGCTCGTCGTCCTGGATGAATTCCAGGGCCTGTTCCAGGGTGAAGCGAACAGGTGGAACCAGGGCGATGGTTTCGTCTTTACCCGAAGCACGCATGTTGTCGAGCTTCTTGCCCTTGGTAGGGTTCACGCCCAGGTCGTTGTCACGGCTGTTCAGACCAACGATCTGGCCACCGTAGATTTCCTGGCCGTGCTCGACGAACAGCTTGCCACGCGCCTGGAGGGTTTCCAGGGAGTAGGTCAGTGCCTTGCCGGTTTCAACCGAAACCAGAACGCCGTTCTGGCGGCCGGACATGTCGCCCGACTTCATCACGTCGTAACGGTCGAAGATCGAGGTCAGGATGCCAGCACCGTTGGTCAGGGTCAGGAACTGGTTACGGAAACCGATCAGACCGCGAGCAGGGATGTTGTATTCCAGGCGTACACGGCCCTTGCCATCCGGCACCATGTTGGTCAGGTCGCCCTTACGCAGGCCCATCTCTTCCATCACCTTGCCCTGGGATTCTTCCGGCAGGTCGATGGTGACGTTTTCGAACGGTTCGTGCTTCACGCCGTCAACCAGGCGGATGATCACTTCCGGACGACCTACAGCCATTTCGAAGCCTTCGCGACGCATGGTTTCGATCAGTACCGAGAGGTGCAGTTCGCCACGGCCGGAGACCTTGAACTTGTCAGCCGAGTCGCCTTCTTCAACGCGCAGTGCAACGTTGTACAGCAGCTCCTTGTCCAGACGCTCCTTGATGTTACGGGACGTCACGAACTTGCCTTCTTTACCGCAGAATGGCGAGTCGTTTACCTGGAAGGTCATGGAAACGGTTGGCTCGTCGACGGTCAACGGCTTCATCGCTTCAACGGTGTCCGGGTGGCACAGGGTGTCGGAGATGAACAGCGAGTCCATGCCGCTGATGCAGACGATGTCGCCGGCAGCCGCTTCTTCGACGTCTACACGGTGCAGACCGTGGTGACCCATCAGCTTCAGGATACGACCGTTGCGACGCTTGCCATCGGCGCCGATAGCCACGACTGGAGTGTTCGGCTTGACGCGACCACGGGCGATACGGCCAACACCGATAACACCCAGGAAGCTGTTGTAGTCCAGTGCGGAGATTTGCATCTGGAACGGACCGTCACGGTCGACTTTCGGCGCAGGTACGTTGTCGACGATCGACTGGTACAGCGGGGTCATGTCTTCAGCCATGTCGGTGTGGTCCAGACCGGCAATACCGTTCAGGGCCGAGGCGTAGACGACTTTGAAGTCCAGCTGTTCTTCGGTGGCGCCCAGGTTGTCGAACAGGTCGAAGATCTGGTCCAGGACCCAGTCCGGACGCGCGCCTGGACGGTCAACCTTGTTGATGCACACGATCGGACGCAGGCCGGCTTCGAAGGCCTTCTTGGTCACGAAACGGGTTTGCGGCATAGGGCCGTCCTGGGCGTCGACCAGCAGCAGCACGGAGTCGACCATCGACATCACGCGCTCTACTTCACCACCGAAGTCGGCGTGGCCCGGGGTGTCCACGATGTTGATGTGGTAGCCGTTCCAGTTGATGGCGGTGTTTTTCGCCAGGATGGTAATACCGCGCTCTTTTTCCTGGTCGTTGGAGTCCATCACGCGCTCGTCGTTGAGCTCGTTGCGCTCCAGGGTGCCGGATTGACGCAAGAGTTTGTCTACCAGGGTGGTCTTACCATGGTCAACGTGAGCAATGATGGCGATGTTGCGTAGATTTTCGATCACTTGTGTATCTCGATCAGAGGATTCGGTGTGCTGACAGGTCGTGGCAGCGATTTACAGTAGAGTCCGACAGTTACAGCGTGTCGGCGGCGTCGGGGGGCCGGTGACGCAGGCCACAGGCAAACAGCCCCGGGCACTTAGCTCGGTCGATAAACGCGCACATTGGCATGCCCCTCACTGAGCAAATGGTGGGCATGCAGGCGACTCATCACGCCTTTGTCGCAATACAGCAGGTACTGGCGAGTAGGGTCCAGTTCCTTGAAACGCGCGTTCACTGCATAGAACGGCATCGTTTGTACCTCGACGCCGGCGACGCTCAGCGGGTCGTCTTCAGCATCGTCCGGATGACGGATGTCGATGATGATCTGACCGGCCAGCGCTTCGCCGACTTCTTCAATCTGGATGTCCTGGCCCAATTCGTCGATGACCCGATCGATCGGTACCAGCCTGGCGTTCTCGATCGCGCGTTCGAGTACCGCCATGTCGAATTCTTTCTCTTCGTGTTCCACGCGACCGCGCTTGGCCGCCGTCTTCGGATTGACCGAGATGACCCCGCAATACTCCGGCATGTGCCGGGCAAAATCAGCGGTGCCGATCTCGTTGGCCGTGTCGATGATGTCCTGCTTGTGGCTGGCGATCAGCGGACGCAGCACGAGTTTCTCGGTCACGCAGTCGATCACCGACAGGTTCGGCAGCGTCTGGCTCGATACCTGGGAAATCGCCTCGCCGGTCACCAGCGCGTCGATGTGCAGGCGGTCGGCGATGCTCGTCGCGGCACGCAACATCATACGCTTCAAAATGACGCCCATATGACTGTTATCGACTTTGCCGAGAATCTCGCCCAGGACTTCTTCGAACGGCACGCTCACAAATAACACGCGTTGGGAGCTGCCGTACTTCTTCCAGATGAAGTGCGCCACTTCCATTACGCCCAATTCGTGAGCACGCCCGCCGAGATTGAAGAAGCAGAAATGGCTCATCAGGCCGCGACGCATGATCTGGTAGGCGGCGACGGTGGAGTCGAAACCACCGGACATCAACACCAGCGTCTGCTCCAACGAGCCCAGCGGATATCCGCCGATGCTGTCGTGCTGGCTGTGGATCACGAACAACCGCTGGT
The DNA here is from genome assembly GCF_019141525.1 of Pseudomonas alvandae. Classification (GTDB taxonomy): domain Bacteria; phylum Pseudomonadota; class Gammaproteobacteria; order Pseudomonadales; family Pseudomonadaceae; genus Aquipseudomonas; species Aquipseudomonas alvandae. Next base: position 639,150 of record NZ_CP077080.1, on the reverse strand, counting down.
CGCGAATCTCGATGCGCACTTCGATCTGCGGGTCTTTCAGCGAAATACCGGCGGCGCCGCACTGCCGGCGCAACTGGCTGCCGACATAACGTTCCACGTCCATCGAACTGAACGGGTGCTTGCCGGCGCGCTTGCAGCGAACCGAAAAGATCTTGCCGGCCAGCGCATCACCATAATGGAGCATGCATTTGGCGAGGATGTCGTCGAAGTCACCCAGCGGGTATTCGTCGACCTGCAGGAAATGCGCGATGCCTGGCATGCAGCTCAGACGCTCGGTCATTTCCTTCAGCAGCTTGGGTTCGCTGACGCGGGTTTCCAGTTCGAGGTTGTCCCACACGCCATTCACCACCACGGCCGGGTCCAGGTCACGGAGCACGGCACGGATGTTCTTGGCCAACTGGCGGATGAAACGCATCCGTACCGGGCGGCTCTTGATGGTGATCTCGGGGAAGACTTTTACGATTAGTTTCATGAAAACAGCGCGCGAACGGCCAGCCGAAAAAGGGGGGCGCGGATTATAGCGGAAATTGCTCAAGGTTTAACCAGTTAATGTGCAGATGGTTTTACATGCACCAAAACAGGTCATTATCGATTGACGGCGCCACATTGCAGTGCGTTATTGTCCGACAATCTTGGATTTGCGCCTTTAAAAGCGTGGATTTGGTGCAAAAAACCCATGGTGGGGCACTGGCATGCAATTTGCTCCCTTGTGAGGCAGGTTGCCTTGGCAGAGTATTCGCGCCGGCATCACCCATATCTAAGGGCACTCCACTACCCGCCCGAAGCCACCCGGAGGACATATGTCGAAGTCGGTTCAACTCATCAAAGATCATGACGTCAAGTGGATTGATCTGCGCTTCACTGACACCAAAGGCACTCAACATCACGTGACCATGCCGGCCCGTGATGCACTGGACGACGAATTCTTCGAAATCGGCAAGATGTTCGACGGTTCCTCCATCTCCGGCTGGAAAGGCATCGAAGCCTCCGACATGATCCTGATGCCGGACGACAGCACTGCCGTCCTGGACCCGTTCACCGAAGAGCCGACCCTGATCCTGGTCTGCGACATCATCGAACCTTCGACCATGCAAGGCTATGACCGCGACCCACGCGCCATCGCCCACCGTGCCGAGGAATACCTGAAGTCCACCGGTATCGGCGACACCGCTTTCTTCGGTCCAGAGCCCGAATTCTTCATCTTCGACTCGGTCAAGTTCAAGTCCGACATCTCCGGCTCCATGTTCAAGATCTTCTCCGAACAAGGTTCGTGGATGTCCGACCAGGACGTGGAAGGCGGCAACAAAGGCCACCGTCCAGGCATCAAGGGTGGCTACTTCCCGGTTCCACCGTTCGACTTCGACCACGAAATCCGTACCTCCATGTGCAACGCACTGGAAGAAATGGGCCAGACCGTCGAAGTTCACCACCACGAAGTGGCGACTGCCGGCCAGAACGAAATCGGCGTGAAATTCAACACGCTGGTGAAGAAGGCTGACGAAGTACAGACCCTGAAGTACTGCGTACACAACGTTGCCGACGCCTACGGCCGCACCGCGACCTTCATGCCGAAGCCTCTGTACGGCGACAACGGTTCGGGCATGCACGTGCACATGTCGATCTCCAAGGACGGCAAGAACACCTTTGCTGGCGAAGGTTATGCCGGCCTGTCGGACACCGCCCTGTACTTCATCGGCGGCATCATCAAGCACGGCAAGGCCCTGAACGGCTTCACCAACCCGTCGACCAACTCCTACAAGCGTCTGGTGCCAGGCTTCGAAGCCCCGGTGATGCTGGCCTACTCGGCTCGCAACCGTTCCGCCTCGATCCGTATTCCTTACGTGAACAGTCCGAAAGCCCGCCGTATCGAAGCGCGCTTCCCGGATCCGGCTGCCAACCCATACCTGGCCTTCGCTGCACTGATGATGGCTGGCCTGGACGGTATCCAGAACAAGATCCACCCTGGCGATGCCGCTGACAAGAACCTGTATGACCTGCCGCCTGAAGAGGCCAAGGAAATCCCACAGGTTTGTGGCAGCCTGAAAGAAGCCCTGGAAGAGCTGGACAAGGGCCGTGCGTTCCTGACCAAGGGCGGCGTATTCAGCGATGACTTCATCGACGCTTACATCGCACTGAAAAGCGAAGAAGAAATCAAGGTTCGCACCTTCGTACACCCACTGGAATACGAGCTGTACTACAGCTGCTGATCCAGTAAGCGCCGCCACGCACGGCGTGAGTTAAAGAGAGGCCTCCTTCGGGAGGCCTTTTTTATGGGCGCAGGTTACGTGCATGATGATGCGCCGCTTCCCTCACAAGACGAGATTGCCAATGACTTCCCGCTTGAAGATTTGCCTCGCCCTGTCTGCAGCACTGCTGTGTTCCACAGCCGAGGCCAACAACGCCCCCGAAGCCCTGACCCCGCTGCTCAATGCCATCGGCGAACGCCTGCTGATCGCCGATCAAGTGGCGCTAAGCAAGTGGGACAGCGGCAAACCCGTGGAAGACCGACAGCGCGAACGCGAAGTCATTGCCGCCGCCGTGGCCCAGGCGCCGATCTACAAGCTGAGCGGCGAAACCGTGGAAACGTTTTTCGCCGCCCAGATAGAGGCCAACAAATTTATCCAATACGTCAACTTGTCCGACTGGGCCCTGGAGGGCAAGGCACCGGATCTGCCACGCCCGGACCTGGTGGGCGAGATCCGCCCCAAACTCGACCGCCTGCAAAAGCGCCTGCTGCAGCAACTGGCCGACTTCGCGCCCTACCGCACCGACCCGCAGTGTCCGCAATGGCTGGCCCGTGCCACTCACCACAACAAGCAACACCCGATACACCGGCTGGCCCTGATCCGGGCAACCGCCGGGCTCTGTATCTCCCCGAAATCCTGAGCTACCCCACCTCCCTTTGTGGGAGCGGGCTTGCTCGCGAAAGCGGTGTGTCAGCTTGCATCAATATCGACTGCGCCGCCGCCTTCGCGAGCAAGCCCGCTCCCACAGAGGATGTAAGCAGCACAACAATTTGGGCCAGCCATCCACCCTGGCCTATGCTGCACCCATCACTTTTAGTTTTCGGTCGATTTTTCCATGGGTCGCAGTTTTTCAATCCTGCTCTTATTGCTGCTGGCGCTGCCCGCCGCCGCGCAGATCTACAAATACACCGACGCCGACGGCAACACCGCCTACAGCAACCAGCCCCCCGACGGCGTGCCGGCCCAGGCCGTGGAACTGCCGCCGCTCAACAGCGTTGAACCCCAGGCCCCGGCCAATCCCGATACTTCCCCAACGCCAGAAAACACCAACGCGCCGCGCAAAGCCTACGAGCTGTTGGAGCTGACCGACATCCCCACCGAAGAGGCCCTGCGTGCCAACAACGGCACTTTCACCGTCAGCGTTAGGTCGCAACCACGCTTGCAGAGCCCACATCTGTTCAGGTTGCTGCTCGACGGCCAGCCTTACGGCCAGCCGAGCAACGTGCCGCGCCTGCAACTGGTGAATATCGATCGCGGCGAGCACAGTCTGGCGGTCCAGGTAATCGACGAGGAACGTCTCGTGCAGCAGAGCGAAACCGTCACCTTCACCGTGCAGCGAGTGCACCTGCCATGATTCGCCCGCTGGTCGCCCTTGGCCTGTTGCTGATCGCAATGCCTGGCCTGGCGCAGGTCTACACCTACATCGACGCCCAGGGCAATCGCGTCTTCACCGACCAGCCACGCCCCGGCAATGCCAGGAAAGTACAACTGCCGCCCGGTAATCGCATGCCGACACCCGCCGCCGGCATCAACTCGACAACGCCGGTCGAGCCGCCACAAGCCGAGCCCTTGTTCCGTTACGAGATGCTCCGGCTGTTGATTCCCGAACCGGACGCCACGATACGCAGCACCGCCGGGGAGTTGATCGTCACCGCGACCAGCGAACCTGGCCTGCAAAGGGGCCACCGCTACCGTCTGCTGCTGGACGGCAAGCCCACCGCAGAGCCGGGGCCCAGTCCGGTATTTGCCTTGAAAAACATCGACCGGGGCACTCACCATCTGGCAGTCGAAATCCTGGATGAGCAAGGCCGTATCGTCGAACGCACCGCCAACCAACCCTTCCACATGCAACGCATGTCCCTGGCGCAGAAGCGCCGCGTCAAGCCCTGCGCCATAGCCGACTATGGCCAGCGTCCCGAATGCCCCCTTGCTGAAAAACCCGAAGAAGAAAAACCCAGCATCCTGCCGTTCTTCTAAAGCCGCCCAGGGCCGCGCACTATATTGGTGCAATACGCTGCACGCTACCCAGTTTCAAATCCCATTTTGGTTCGAAAGTACCCGAAAAAGCTGGCAGAACGCCACGCAACTGGGCGAAAAATGGCCTTTTGAGGCTCTAAACGCTTCTTTTCGGAGCCTTGGTTTGGTTTTTGCATTTTGCTGGTATCAGCGCATTAACCGCGCGCGCGATTTGGGGGCCTGCCCTCGATCGCTACGCTTTAAAAGAGGTCCTGATGACCATTAGCGACGCACTACACCGCTTGCTGCTCGACAATCTCACCACCGCGACCATCCTGCTCGACGCCGAACTGCGCCTTGAGTACATGAACCCGGCGGCGGAGATGCTCCTGGCCGTCAGCGGCCAGCGCAGCCATGGGCAGTTCATCAGCGAACTGTTTACCGAGTCCGCCGAAGCGCTCAATTCCCTGCGCCAGGCCGTGGAACAGGCGCATCCGTTCACCAAGCGCGAAGCGATGCTAACCGCCCTGACCGGCCAGACCCTGACCGTCGACTACGCCGTAACGCCAATCCTGAACAACCACGCGACGCTGCTGTTATTGGAAGTCCATCCCCGTGATCGCCTGCTGCGCATCACCAAGGAAGAGGCGCAGATCTCCAAGCAGGAAACCAGCAAGATGCTGGTGCGCGGCCTCGCCCACGAGATCAAGAATCCGCTCGGCGGCATTCGCGGCGCGGCACAGCTGCTTGCCCGGGAACTGCCGGAAGAGAGCCTCAAGGACTACACCAACGTCATCATCGAAGAAGCCGACCGCCTGCGAAACCTGGTGGACCGCATGCTCGGCTCGAACAAGCTGCCGTCGCTGGCGTTGTGCAACGTCCACGAAGTCTTGGAACGCGTCAGCAGCCTGGTCGAAGCCGAAAGCCAGGGCTGCATCACGTTGGTGCGCGACTATGACCCGAGCATTCCCGACGTCTTGATCGACCGCGAACAGATGATCCAGGCGGTGCTGAACATCGTGCGCAACGCCATGCAGGCCATCAGCAGCCAGAACGAGCTGCGCCTGGGTCGCATCAGCCTGCGCACCCGAGCCATGCGCCAGTTCACCATCGGCCACGTGCGCCATCGCCTGGTGACCAAGATCGAGATCATCGACAACGGCCCGGGCATTCCCCAGGAACTGCAGGAAACCATCTTCTTTCCCATGGTCAGCGGCCGCCCGGACGGTACCGGGCTGGGGCTGTCCATCACCCAGAACATCATCAGTCAGCATCAGGGCTTGATCGAATGTGAAAGCCACCCCGGCCACACCACTTTCTCGATCTTCCTGCCACTGGAACAAGGAGCCACATCGACATGAGCCGTAGTGAAACCGTGTGGATCGTCGATGACGACCGTTCTATCCGCTGGGTCCTGGAAAAAGCCTTGCAACAGGAAGGCATGACCACCCAGAGCTTCGACAGCGCCGACGGGGTGATGAGCCGCCTGGCCCGTCAGCAGCCGGACGTCATCATCTCCGACATCCGCATGCCCGGCGCCAGTGGCCTGGACCTGCTGGCGCGGATTCGCGAGCAGCACCCACGGCTGCCGGTGATCATCATGACCGCCCACTCCGACCTGGACAGCGCCGTCGCGTCCTACCAGGGCGGTGCGTTCGAATACCTGCCCAAGCCGTTCGATGTCGACGAAGCCGTGTCCCTGGTCAAGCGCGCCAACCAGCACGCCCAGGAACAACAAGGCCTGGAAGAAGTGCCGGCCCTGGCCCGCACGCCGGAAATCATCGGCGAAGCGCCGGCGATGCAGGAAGTGTTTCGCGCCATCGGCCGCCTGAGCCATTCCAATATCACCGTGTTGATCAACGGCGAGTCGGGCACTGGTAAGGAATTGGTTGCCCACGCCCTGCACCGCCACAGCCCGCGGGCGGCGTCGCCGTTTATTGCGTTGAACATGGCGGCGATCCCGAAGGACCTGATGGAATCCGAGCTGTTCGGCCATGAGAAAGGCGCGTTCACTGGTGCCGCCAACCTGCGACGCGGACGTTTCGAGCAAGCCGACGGTGGCACGCTGTTCCTCGATGAAATCGGCGACATGCCCGCTGACACCCAGACTCGCTTGCTGCGCGTACTGGCCGATGGCGAGTTCTATCGAGTGGGCGGTCATACGCCGGTCAAGGTCGATGTACGGATCATCGCCGCGACCCACCAGAACCTGGAAACGCTGGTCCACGCCGGCAAGTTCCGGGAAGACTTGTTCCATCGCCTGAACGTGATCCGTATCCACATCCCGCGCCTGGCGGACCGTCGCGAAGACATCCCGACCCTCGCCCGGCACTTCCTCGGCCGTGCCGCCCAGGAACTGGCGGTCGAGCCCAAGCTGCTCAAGAACGAAACCGAGGAATACCTCAAGAACCTGCCATGGCCCGGCAACGTCCGTCAGTTGGAGAACACCTGCCGTTGGATCACGGTGATGGCGTCGGGTCGCGAAGTGCATATCAGCGACCTGCCACCGGAACTGTTGAGCCTGCCACAGGATTCGGCGCCGGTGACCAACTGGGAACAGGCCCTGCGCCAGTGGGCTGACCAGGCGCTGGCCCGCGGCCAATCGAGCCTTCTGGACAGCGCCGTGCCGAGTTTCGAACGCATCATGATCGAAACCGCCCTCAAGCACACCGCCGGCCGCCGCCGCGACGCCGCCGTGCTGCTGGGCTGGGGCCGCAATACCTTGACCCGCAAGATCAAGGAATTGGGGATGAAGGTTGATGGTGGGGATGATGATGAGGGGGATGAGGGCTGATCAGCCTTTAACCCTTCGCTGAACTTGAAGACCCATTCGCGAGCAGGCTCGCTCCCACAGCTTTTGTGAGCGACACAAAGCCACTGTGGGAGCTTGCTCCGGGCGGCGATCCGACGAAGCTTTTAAAACTTTGTGCACCGCTTCAATGCACGGCGAACCGCAATCGCTCAGGCGCCACAAGCCCGAACCCATCGGACCATTTCGAAAAAACCAGCCCCCACAAAGCCAAAAGCCCCGGATTACGGGGCTTTGCGCATCTACAACAATATTTTTGTGACAAGCCATTTAAAACTGGCACGCCCCCTGCAATAGCTAGATCACTACCCTGTTTTGGGGACCTTGGTACAGGCAGGCCGGGGATTCCCCTCTTTTATACCGGGCTCATCTAGCCCACTGTTTTGGGGGCCTTGATACAGGCAGGTCAAGGTTTCCCTTCTTTACACCCAGGGCCCTGCGCCGAGCGCGAGCCCTCCCGTTTTGGGGACCTTGGTACAGGCAGGCCGGGGATTCCCTCTTTTATTGCTCCTGGAGACGGATCTCCAGCCGCCAGCGGTCATCGACTTCGCTGCCGGCCCACTCCCCTCGCAACGGACGCGCCGCCACCAGCGTCAGCAACAAACCCTTGTCACTCAACCGCACCCGCCAATTCACGTCCTTGCCGTTGAGCTTGAGCTGGCCGTTCTGCGGTGAACCCTCTGCGTCGAACAACAGCGCCACCGAGCCGTCGATGATCTCCCCGTGCAACTTGGGTTCGTTGTTGAACCAGGCTACCAGCCCGCCGTTGGTGACCTCGACCTGCTGCAGCACGCTCGGCTCGGGTGTGGTCAGGCGGCCGATCATCAACCCGATCATCATGCCGAAAATCGCCAACGAGCCCATCACCCGAGGCATTAGCTTCGAACGTCGGTCGGTTTGCGGCGTAGAATGCCGCTCATCTTCATCTGCGGAGCCGTGCATGTTTCACGTCATCCTTTTTCAACCGGAAATCCCGCCGAATACCGGCAACGTCATCAGGCTGTGCGCCAACAGTGGCTGCCACCTGCATTTGATCGAACCGCTGGGCTTCGACATGGACGACAAGCGCCTGCGCCGCGCCGGCCTCGACTATCACGAGTATGCCACTTTGCAGCGGCACGCCGACCTGGCCAGTTGCCTGGAGAGCCTGGGGCATCCACGCCTGTTCGCTTTCACTACCAAGGGCTCGCGGCCATTTCACGATGCCAGCTTCGTCGCCGGTGACGCGTTCCTTTTCGGCCCCGAGAGCCGCGGCCTGCCGGCCGAAGTGCTCGACGCCCTGTCGGCGGAACAACGCTTGCGCCTGCCGATGCGCGAAGGCTGTCGCAGCCTGAACCTGTCCAACACCGTGGCGGTAGCGGTTTACGAGGCGTGGCGGCAGAACGGCTTTCAATAACACCGCATAACAAATGTGGGAGCGGGCTTGCTCGCGAAGGCGGAGTGTCAGTTGGCATCAATGTCACTGACCCATAGCCTTCGCGAGCAAGCCCGCTCCCACATTGGACTTGCGTCGACCGTTTACTGAACGGTCGCGCCGCCTTCCTCTTGCATGCGCTGCAGCTCTTGCGCGTACAGGGCATCGAAGTTCACCGGGGCCAGCATCAGCGCCGGGAACGAACCGCGGGTCACCAGGCTGTCCAGGGTTTCGCGAGCGTACGGGAACAGGATGTTCGGGCAGAACGCGCCCAGGGTGTGGCTCATCGAAGCGGCATCGAGGTTCTTGATCAGGAAGATCCCGGCTTGTTGCACTTCGGCAATGAACGCCACTTCGTCACCGTTTTTCACGGTCACCGACAGGGTCAGCACCACTTCGTGGAAGTCATCTTCCAGGGCTTTCTGACGGGTGTTCAGGTCCAGGCCTACGCTCGGCTCCCACTGCTGGCGAAAGATCGCCGGGCTTTTCGGGGCCTCGAAGGACAGGTCGCGGACATAAATGCGCTGCAAGGAGAATTGCGGTGCGGCTTCTTCTTCAGTGGCAGCAGTGTTCTGTTGGTCAGTCATCGCAGATCCTTCTTACTTCAGTTCTGTTGATAGGAATTCAGGCCTTGAGCAGCGCGTCGAGCTTGCCGGCGCGCTCCAGGGCGTACAGATCATCGCAACCGCCCACGTGGGTGTCGCCGATCCAGATCTGCGGCACGGAGGTACGCCGGGCCTTCTGGGTCATTTCGGCGCGCAGTTGCGGCTTGCCGTCGACCTTGATCTCTTCGAAAGCCACGCCTTTGCTCTGGAGCAAGTGCTTGGCTCGGGAGCAATAGGGGCAGTAATCGCTGGAGTAGACAACTACGTGGGGCATTTCACTTCACCAGGGGCAGATTGTCGGCTTTCCAGCTCGCAACGCCACCGGACAGTTTGGCGGCAGTGAAGCCGGACTTCATCAGTTCGCGGGCAAGGGTACCGGCCTGCTGGCCTTGGGCGTCCACCAGGATCAGCGTCTTGGCCTTGTGCTTTTCCAGTTCGCCAACGCGCGCGATCAGTTTGTCCTGCGGAATGTTCAGCGCGCCGACAATGTGACCGGCGGCGTATTCCTTGCTCGGGCGGATATCGACCACCACGCCGGCATCCTTGTTGACCAGCGCGGTCAGTTCGCCAGTGCTCAGGCTGCGTCCGCCGCCCTGCATCGTATGGGCCAACAGCAACGCCAACAGTACGACGAAGATACCGACGAGAATGTAGTGGTTAGTGGCAAATTGAATCAGGTGAGCAACCATCGAAGGAGGTTCCAGGGCGTTAAAATGTCGGCCAGTATACACAGCACACAAGGCCGGCCAAACCCCGCCCGGCGGTGACGGCACCGGAACTTACCTTTAAACTGCCCGTCCCTTTTCCATCGTCTTCTTTCAACCAGCCACGAGTGGATTCCATGACTACCACGCCTAAACCTTTGGTCCTGATGATTCTGGACGGCTTCGGTCACAGTGACAGCCACGAATCCAACGCCGTATACGCGGCCAGCAAGCCTGTACTGGATCGCCTGTGGGCCACCGTGCCGAACGGCTTGATCTCCGGCAGCGGCATGGATGTAGGCCTGCCCGACGGGCAGATGGGCAACTCCGAAGTCGGCCACATGAACCTTGGCGCGGGCCGCGTGGTGTATCAGGACTTCACCCGGGTGACCAAGTCGATCCGCGATGGCGAATTCTTCGAGAACCCGACCATCTGCGCCGCGGTGGATAAAGCCGTGGCCGCCGGCAAGGCCGTGCATTTCATGGGCCTGCTGTCCGATGGCGGTGTGCACAGCCACCAGGATCACCTGGTCGCCATGGCCGAATTGGCCGCCAAGCGCGGCGCCCAAAACATCTACCTGCACGCCTTCCTCGACGGTCGCGACACGCCGCCGAAGAGCGCCGAGTCGTCGATCACGTTGCTGGACGACACCTTCAAGGCGCTGGGCAAGGGCCGGATTGCCAGCCTGATCGGCCGCTACTTCGCCATGGACCGTGACAATCGCTGGGACCGCGTCGCCCAGGCCTACAACCTGATCGTCGACGGCAATGCCGAATTCCACGCCGCCACCGCCCAAGAAGGCCTGCAAGCCGCCTATGAACGCGGCGAAAGCGACGAATTCGTCAAGGCCACCACTATCGGCGAGCCGGTAAAAGTCGAGGACGGCGACGCCGTGGTGTTCATGAACTTCCGCGCCGACCGAGCCCGCGAATTGACCCGTGTATTCGTCGAAGACGATTTCAAGGAGTTCGAGCGCGCCCGCCAGCCGAAACTGGCCGGTTTCGTGATGCTGACCCAATACGCCGCCAGCATTCCCGCGCCATCGGCCTTCGCCGCCGGCAGCCTGGAAAACGTGCTGGGCGATTACCTGGCGAAAAACGGCAAGACCCAGCTGCGCATCGCCGAAACCGAAAAGTACGCCCACGTGACATTCTTCTTCTCCGGCGGCCGTGAAGAACCCTTCCCAGGCGAAGAACGCATCCTGATCCCATCGCCGAAAGTCGCCACCTACGACCTACAGCCGGAAATGAGCGCGCCGGAAGTGACCGACCGCATCGTCGATGCCATCGAGAACCAGCGCTACGACGTGATCGTGGTGAACTACGCCAACGGCGACATGGTCGGCCACAGCGGCGTGTTCGACGCAGCGGTCAAGGCGGTGGAATGCCTGGACACTTGCGTGGGTCGCATCGTCGACGCCCTGGAGAAAGTCGGTGGCGAAGCCCTGATCACGGCGGACCATGGCAACGTCGAGCAGATGTCCGACGAGTCCACCGGCCAGGCCCACACCGCCCATACCACCGAGCCGGTGCCGTTCATCTATGTCGGCAAGCGCGATTTCAAGGTCCGTGACGGCGGCGTGCTGGCTGACGTGGCCCCGACCATGCTGATGTTGCTGGGCATGGAAAAGCCGGCGGAGATGACCGGGACCTCGATCCTGGTCTGACCAGGCGTCGCAGCATTGAGCAGGGCTTTTGTGGCGAGGGAGCTTGCTCCCGTCGCAGATGCTTCTGGCTTGATCTTGTCGAGGGGCTGCTTCGCAGCCCAGCGGGAGCAAGCTCCCTCGCCACAGCAAGCTCGCTCCCACAATGGTTTTTGGTGTTTTTTCGGCCAGTTATCACACAGCCCCAAATGGGCGTTTTTTTTGCAGCGTGGGGCGGGCATACTAGGCCGTCCCTTTCCCTGGTGTCGCCCGCCTCTATGCTTCGCGTCCTGATAGCCCTTGCCCTGACCTGCCTGCTCCAACCGGCCTTCGCCGACGAGCGCGCGCAAACCCAACAACAGTTGGAAGCCACGCGCCAGGACATTGCCGAGCTGAAAAAGCTGCTGAACAAGCTGCAGGAAGAAAAATCCAGCGTGCAGAAAGACCTGCGCGGCACCGAGACCGAGATGGGCAAGCTGGAAAAGCAGGTCGACGCCCTGCAGAAAGAACTGAAGAAAAGCGAATCCGAGCTGCAGCGACTCGATGGTGAGAAAAAAAAACTCCAGAGCGCGCGCACTGAACAGCAAAAGCTGATCGCCATCCAGGCTCGGGCGGCCTACCAGAACGGGCGCCAGGAATACCTCAAGCTGCTGCTCAACCAGCAGAACCCCGAGAAATTCGCCCGCACCCTCACTTATTACGACTACCTGAGCCAGGCCCGCCTGGAGCAGCTCAAGAACTTCAACGAAACCCTGCGCCAGCTGGCCAATGTCGAAAAAGACATCGAGTTGCAGCAAGCCCAGTTGCTGGTGCAGAAAAGCAGCCTCGACACCCAGCGCGAAGAACTCGAAAAGGTCCGCAAGGAGCGCCAGGTGGCCCTGGCCAAGCTCAACGATGACGTAAAGGCCCGAGACAGCAAGCTCAAGGCCCGCGAGCAAGACCAGGCCGAACTGGCCAATGTGTTGAAAACCATCGAAGAAACCCTGGCTCGCCAGGCCCGTGAGGCAGAAGAAGCGCGCCAGAAAGCGCTGATCGCCCAGCAGGAAGCCGAAAAAAAGCGGTTACGTGAAGCCCAGGCCGACGCGGACGCCGGCGACGCACCGCGCAAATCTGCAAAATCCAGCCCCGGCGCACTGGTTTCCAGTGACGGTGAAACCTTCGGCGGCGCTTTTGCTTCGGCCCGAGGCAAACTTCCATGGCCGGTCAATGGTCGATTACTTGCGCGCTTCGGTGAAACCCGCGGCGACGATACCCGCACCAAGTGGGACGGCGTGATGATCAGCGCCTCCGCCGGAAGCCAGGTGCATGCCGTACATGGCGGGCGTGTGGTGTTTGCCGATTGGCTGCGCGGCGCCGGCTTGCTGGTGATCCTCGATCACGGCAATGGATACCTGAGCCTTTACGGCCACAACCAGACCCTGCTCAAATCGGCGGGGGATGTGGTCAAGGCCGGCGAGTCCATCTCAACGGTCGGCAACAGTGGCGGGCAGGATACGCCAGCACTGTATTTCGCTATTCGCCAGCAGGGTCGCCCCAGTGACCCGGCCCAATGGTGTCGTGCGCAAGGATAAGCGCGCCCATCCAACTCAGGAGTTCGTTCGACATGCTGCATTTGTCCCGCCTCACCTCGCTGGCCCTGACGATCGCCCTCGTGATCGGCGCGCCCCTGGCTTTCGCCGCCGAGCCGGCCCCGTCGGCACCCGCCGCCACGGCCGCGACTACCAAGGCACCGTTGCCGCTGGACGAACTGCGCACCTTTGCCGAGGTCATGGACCGGATCAAAGCCGCGTACGTCGAACCGGTGGACGACAAGATGCTGCTGGAAAACGCCATCAAGGGCATGCTCAGCAACCTTGACCCGCACTCCGCCTACCTGGGGCCGGACGACTTTGCCGAACTGCAGGAAAGCACCAGCGGCGAGTTCGGCGGCCTGGGTATCGAGGTCGGCAGCGAAGACGGCTTCGTCAAAGTCGTCTCGCCCATCGACGACACCCCTGCTTCCAAGGCCGGCATCCAGGCCGGTGACTTCATCGTCAAGATCAACGGCCAACCGACACGCGGCCAGAGCATGACCGAAGCCGTGGACAAGATGCGCGGCAAGATCGGCCAGAAGATCACCCTGACCCTGGTACGCGACGGTGGCACGCCGTTCGACGTGACGCTCACGCGGGCGGTCATCCAGGTCAAGAGCGTGAAGAGCCAACTGCTGGAATCAGGCTACGGCTACATCCGCATCACCCAATTCCAGGTCAAGACCGGCGAAGAAGTCGCCAAGGCCCTGGCGAAGCTGCGCAAGGACAACGGCAAGAAACTCAACGGCCTGGTCCTGGACCTGCGCAACAACCCCGGCGGCGTGCTGCAATCAGCGGTGGAAGTGGTGGACCACTTCATCACCAAGGGCTTGATCGTCTACACCAAGGGTCGCATCGCCAATTCCGAACTGCGCTTCTCGGCCACCGGCAACGACCTGAGCGAAGCCGTGCCGTTGGTGGTGCTGATCAATGGCGGCAGCGCCTCGGCTTCGGAAATCGTCGCCGGCGCCCTGCAGGATCAGAAGCGCGGCGTGGTCATGGGCACCACCAGCTTCGGCAAGGGCTCGGTGCAGACCGTGTTGCCGCTGAACAACGACCGCGCCCTGAAGATCACCACCGCGCTGTACTTCACACCGAATGGCCGCTCCATCCAGGCCCAGGGCATCGTCCCAGACATCGAAGTGCGCAAGGCCAAGATCACCAGCGAGGCGGACAGCGAGTACTTCAAGGAAGCCGACCTGCAAGGTCACCTGGGCAATGGCAACGGCGGCGCCGACAAACCGACCGGTTCCGGCACCAAGGCCAAGCCGATGCCGCAGGACGACGATTATCAGTTGGCACAGGCCTTGAGCCTGCTCAAAGGATTGAACATCACGTCCGGCCGCTGAGATGGGCCTGCGTTGCCTCTTCATCCTGCTGTGCCTGCTGGCGGGGGCCGTTGACGCGGCCCCCGCCACACCCTCCTCGCCGCACAAGGCTTACCTGAGCCTGATCATCGACGACCTGGGGCAAAACCTGCCTCGGGATCGCCAGGTCCTGGCCCTCCCCGGCCCGGTCACCGCCGCGATCATGCCTGACACGCCCCACGCCGCCGAATTCGCCCGCGAGGCCCATCGCGCCGGCAAGCTGGTCATGCTGCATATGCCCATGGACCCGGCCACCGGGCCGTTCGCCTGGCATCCGGATTTGCCCATCGAAGAACTGGGCAAGCGCCTCGACGCCGCGTTTGCCGCCGTACCCTACACCTCCGGCATCAACAACCACATGGGCAGCCGCATGACCGCCCAGCCCCAAGCCATGGCGTGGTTGATGGCGAATCTGCAGCAGCGGCACAAGTTTTTCGTCGACAGCCGCACCAGCGCCCAGACCGTCGCTGCCGCCGAAGCGCAGAAGATCGGCCTGGCCAGCGTGTCGCGGGATGTGTTCCTCGATGACGAGCGTACCGAAGCGGCCATCGCCCACCAGCTCCAGACCGCCATCGACCTGGCCCACCGACAGGGCTCGGCCGTGATGATCGGCCATCCCTACCCGCAGACATTGGCGGTACTCGAACGCGAACTGCCCCGGCTCAAGGCGCAGGGCATCGAATGGATCGACATCAAGTCGATGATCAGCCTGCGCAGCAATCGGGCGATGGCCGGGCATGGGAAGGATGGGGTTTATCGGTAGCGACGAGCGCGTTGCCTTCATCGCGAGCAGGCTCGCTCCCACATCGAATCTGTGGCGGCCACCGCATCTGTGAATACCCTGGCAACTTTGTGGGAGCGAGCTTGCTCGCGAAGGGGCCAGCACATTCAACATTCATGCAAGCTGATCCACCGCTTTCGCGAGCAAGCTCGCTCCCACAGGGGACCTGAGGTGGGCACCGCATCGGTGAACACCCTGGCAACCTTGCTCGCCATGGCGACCGCACGGCGAGTGCAACCCTTAGAGATACCGCGCCATGATCGCGTCCACCGCGCCTTCCTTGCGCAATTCATCCAAGGCCTTTTGCAACCGGGCAACCACGTCG
The DNA here is from genome assembly GCF_019141525.1 of Pseudomonas alvandae. GTDB lineage: Bacteria > Pseudomonadota > Gammaproteobacteria > Pseudomonadales > Pseudomonadaceae > Aquipseudomonas > Aquipseudomonas alvandae. The sequence continues at coordinate 623,729 of NZ_CP077080.1, read as the reverse complement.
TCAGGCACGTCCTTGTTCAAGGCCAGGTACAGCTCGGCACTGTTGAAGCGCAGCACGGTCCTGAGATCGCTGACGCCTTCCTGGCGCGCCAGGTAACGTCCAGCGGGGTCGCCGGTGGCCCATAGGTCGATCTGGCCGTTGACCAGTTTCCTGGCGTTATCCTGATCCCGTAATACGACAATCGGCTTGAGCCCTTGCTTGGCCAACGTCTCGGCAATCGCGTCGCCCTTGTAGGCACCAATCCGGTATTGGCGCGCCTGCTCCAGCGAGCCGAGGGCAATCTTGCTATCAGCCTTGGCGAGCATCACCCAGTCGTCTGGCCCGATGGGACCGACCCATTTGAAGAGTTTTTCACGCTCCGGCAGCCGCGCCATCACGAACACACCGTAACCCGGTTTTTCCAACGCGAGTTTGTAGATTCGCTCCCAGGGAAAACGCAGTGTCAGGCTGTAGGTAATGTCGGCGCGCTTGAAAATCTCTCGGACGATGTCCACGGCAATGCCATGGATGTTTTCGTCCTGGGCGAAGTTCTTGCCGTTCTTGGCCATGTTGTACGGGGGGAAGTTTTCCGTCAGCAACACCAGCGATGTTTCAGCGGCGCGGACAGTGCCGGCGAGCAGCAACGTGGCACCGGCAAAGGCAAGAACGAGGCGTTTGAGCATGTCGGGCTACCGCAATCCATGGTGTGCCCAAGAGTGCCTTGGGCCCGCCATGGTGTCCAGCGGTCAGCGAATGCAGATACCACGATGCGCCATGTAGGCCTTGGCTTCCGGCACGGTGTACTCGCCGAAGTGAAAGATGCTCGCCGCCAGCACTGCACTGGCATGCCCTTCGAGAATACCGTCGGCCAAGTGCTGCAGGTTGCCGACGCCGCCGGAAGCGATCACCGGGATGCCCAAGGCATCGCTGATCGCGCGGGTGACGCCGAGGTCGAAGCCGTTTTTCATGCCGTCCTGATCCATGCTGGTCAGCAGGATTTCACCGGCACCCAGGCCTTCCATCTTCTTTGCCCACTCGACAGCGTCCAGGCCCGTAGGTTTGCGTCCGCCGTGGGTGAAGATTTCCCAGCGCGGGGTTTCGCCCGGGCCGGAGACCTTCTTCGCGTCGATGGCCACGACGATGCACTGCGAGCCGAAATGCTGGGCCGCTTCACCGACGAACTCCGGGTTGAACACCGCCGCAGTGTTGATCGACACCTTGTCCGCGCCGGCATTGAGCAGGTTGCGGATGTCCTGCACGGTGCGCACTCCGCCGCCCACGGTCAGCGGGATGAACACCTGGCTGGCCATGCGCTCGACGGTATGCAGCGTGGTATCGCGGCCATCGACGCTGGCCGTGATATCCAGGAAGGTAATCTCGTCGGCACCCTGCTCGTCGTAGCGACGGGCGATTTCCACCGGGTCGCCGGCGTCACGGATGTTCTCGAACTTGACGCCCTTGACCACCCGGCCGTTGTCCACGTCCAGGCAAGGGATGATGCGTTTGGCCAGCGCCATGGGCTTAATCTCCGATTAAGAGTTGCAAGCTTTAAGCTATAAGCTGCAAGTCAAGCAGATCGCGATCGTGCTTTAACTTGCAGCTTGTGGCTTACAGCTTGGAGCTGTTCGCGTACGAATCGCAGAAGGCCTGGGCCTCGGCGACGTCGAGGGTGCCTTCATAGATCGCACGACCGGTGATTGCACCGATGATGCCCGGCGCCTTGGCGTCGAGCAGCGACTTGATGTCACCCAGGTTATGGATACCACCGGAAGCGATCACCGGGATCTTGGTGGCAGCGGCCAGTGCAGCGGTGAACGGCACGTTGCAGCCCTGCATCATGCCGTCTTTGGCGATATCGGTATAAACGATTGAGGACACGCCGTCGGCTTCAAACTGCTTGGCCAGATCGATGACCTGCACGGTGCTGATTTCAGCCCAGCCATCGGTGGCGACGAAACCGTCCTTGGCATCCAGGCCAACGATGATTTTGCCAGGGAACGCGCGACAGGCTTCGGCAACGAAAGCCGGGTCTTTCACAGCCTTGGTGCCGATGATCACGTAGCTCACGCCAGCCTTGACGTAGTGCTCGATGGTTTCCAGCGAGCGAATGCCGCCCCCGATCTGGATCGGCAGGTTCGGGTAGCGCTTGGCGATGGCCGTGACCACTTCGCCATTGACCGGTTGGCCTTCGAAGGCGCCGTTGAGGTCGACCAGATGCAGACGACGGCAGCCGCCCTCCACCCACTTGGCGGCCATGCTCACCGGGTCATCGGAAAACACCGTGGAGTCTTCCATGCGGCCCTGACGCAGACGGACGCAAGCGCCGTCCTTGAGATCGATAGCGGGGATAATTAGCATGCTTTTCCTTCGTCAAAGAGCTGCAAGCTGCAAGCCATAAGCTGCGAGCAGGCACGCGTTCCAATACTTGCAGCTTCAAGCTTGAAGCTTGCCGCTGCTCTAATTCTTCTCAAGCGCCCACAAGTCGCTTTCAATGCTTTCGAACCTTTCTTTAAGGTGCGCCTGCACATCGAAAATCGCCCTGTTGTAATAGTGCGGAGCAATTTCGCGGGTAAACAGGTCAAGAATTTCCGCCGCTTCGAACGAACCCAGGTCCAGTTCGAAACGCTCCTCCATGAACCGCTGGATCTTGCGGTTCGCTTCACTTTCCTGTTCAGGCGTGAGGGTGAGGATCGGCGGTTTCTTGCGGGCCATTACCAGCGACCGTCCCACGCCGCGAAGTTCTGCAGCAACTGCAGGCCATGGGTATGGCTCTTCTCCGGGTGGAACTGCACGGCGAAGCGCGAACCATCGGCCAGGGCCGCGGCGAAATCGACGCCATAGTGACCGCTGCCCACCACCTGTCGCGCGTTGCCGGCGGCGATGTAGTAGCTGTGCACGAAGTAGAAGCGCGCCAGGTCCGGGATGTTGTGCCACAGCGGATGATCGACCGTCTGCTTCACTTCGTTCCAGCCCATGTGCGGGACCTTCAGGTGTTCGCCGTCTTCGTGCAGGCCCTTGCCGAAAAACTTCACCTGGCCGGGGAACAGCGAGATGCAATCGACGCCGTCGTTCTCTTCACTGCGATCGAGCAAGGCTTGCATGCCCACGCAGATGCCGAGGAACGGACGGTCCTGGCTGACTTCGTGCACCAGCTTGTCGAAGCCCAGGCGGCGAATCTCGGCCATGCAATCGCGAATCGCACCGACGCCGGGGAATACCACCCGGTCGGCTTCGCGAATCACGTCGGCATCGCTGGTGATCAACACCTTGCCGGCGCCCACGTGCTCGAGGGCCTTGGCCACCGAGTGCAGGTTGCCCATGCCGTAGTCGATAACCGCAACCGTCTGCATTACAGCACGCCCTTGGTGGAAGGCATCTGGCCGGCCATGCGGTCATCGAGCTCGACGGCCATGCGCAGCGCGCGGCCGAATGCCTTGAACACGGTTTCGATCTGGTGGTGGGTGTTGTGCCCGCGCAGGTTGTCGATGTGCAGGGTCACGTTGGCGTGGTTGACGAAGCCCTGGAAGAATTCCTGGAACAGGTCGACGTCGAAGCCGCCGACGGTAGCGCGGGTGTAGGGCACATGCATCTGCAGGCCAGGGCGGCCGGAGAAGTCGATGACCACGCGCGACAGTGCTTCATCGAGCGGCACGTAGGCATGGCCGTAGCGACGAATGCCCTTCTTGTCGCCGATGGCTTTGGTAAAGGCCTGGCCCAGGGTGATCCCGACGTCTTCCACCGTGTGGTGGTCGTCGATGTGCAGGTCGCCCTTGCTGACAATATCCAGGTCGATCAGCCCGTGACGGGCGATCTGGTCCAGCATGTGCTCAAGAAAAGGCACGCCAATATCAAACCGGGCCTTTCCGGTGCCATCCAGGTTGATCGAGGCTTTGATCTGGGTTTCCAGAGTGTCGCGCTCGACAGACGCCTTACGTTCGGCCATCACCAGCTCCGCAAAATCATTGGGCGAAAAAGGCAGCCATTATAGGGGCGTGAGCGGCAAACAGAAACAAAAGAGGTGACATCACTGACGGGCTGAAACCCATATGGTCGGGGATAGACATGTGCATACAAGCCTTTGCCATCACCCATAACGACTGTGGGAGCGAGCTTGCTCGCGATAGCGGTGGGTCAGCAGACAATGATGTCGACTGACACGCCCCCATCGCGAGCAAGCTCGCTCCCACAAGGCTGGCCCCTCTCCAATGGATTCGGGCCTATTCACATTGTCGCTTAGTGGAACAACACCGCCGTCTTCTGCAGGGTCACCCACACACCCCACGCCAACGGAATGCCCACCACCAGCCAGGCGGCGATCGCCAGGGGCTTGGTGCCCGGCGCGGCTTTCCATTCCAGCGAAGTGGTGCTGTCGGCGCCCTTGTCATGGCCCAGCGCCTGTTCGGCGGCCAGTTCGGCGTCGGTCATGAAGTACTTGTCGGCGACCGGACGAACCATCAGGTTGCACAGGAAGCCCAGCACCAGCAGGCCGGCGAGGATGTACAAGGTGATGTCATAGGCCGCGGCGCGTTCAACGCCGATGCTCAGTTGATATTCACGCAGGTAGTTCACCAGCACCGGACCCAGCACGCCTGCTGCCGCCCAAGCCGTCAACAGACGACCGTGGATCGCGCCAACCATTTGCGTACCGAACAGGTCCGCCAGGTAGGCCGGCACAGTGGCAAAGCCGCCGCCGTACATCGACAGGATGATGCAGAACGCCGCCACGAACAGCGCGATGCTGCCCAGGTGACCCAGGTTAGGGATCAGCGAGTACAGCGCAACACCCAGGGCGAAGAACACGAAGTAGGTATTTTTACGGCCCAGGTAGTCCGAGAAGGACGCCCAGAAGAACCGGCCACCGATGTTGAACAAGCTCAGCAGCCCGGTGAAACCGGCCGCAATGGCGGCGATCTGGCCCAGTTGCGCAGCGTCCAGCTGACCGAACGGCAGGTCATTGCCGAGCAATTTGCCACCGAACACTTCCTGCAACAGTGGCGAAGCCATGCCGAGGATGCCGATACCGGCGGATACGTTCAGGCACAGCACCAGCCATACCAGGCGGAATTGCGGGGTTTTCCAGGCAACGTTCACGTGAACGTGGCGATGGGTGATCATCGCGTTCGCGGCTTTCTTCGGTGCCGGGGTCCAGCCTTCAGGCTTCCAGCCGGTTGGTGGGACGCGGTACGACAGGGCGCCACCGATCATGAACACGAAGTAGATCGCAGCCATCACCAGGAAGCTCTGCCATACACCGACCTCGGTCGGCGAAGCGAAATGGCTCATCAACGCGGCCGCCAGTGGAGCACCGACCATCGCGCCGCCACCGAAGCCCATGATTGCCATGCCGGTCGCCATGCCGCGCTTGTCCGGGAACCACTTGATCAGCGTGGACACTGGCGAGATGTAGCCCAGGCCCAGGCCGATACCACCGATCACACCAGAGCCGACCCACATCAGCCAGATCTGGTGGGTATAGATGCCCAGCGCGGAAATCAACAGGCCGCCGCACCAGCACAGGGCCGAGACAACGCCAGCCTTGCGCGGACCGGCGTGTTCCAGCCAGCCGCCCCAGATGGCCGCCGAGCAACCCAGGAAGATGAAGAACAGGGTGTAGATCCAGCCGAGCATCGAGATCGGCCAGTCACATTGGGACGAAAAGATTTGCGAGATAAAACTCATATCCGGTGCACAGGCCACAGGCTTGGTGATACCCAAGGCCTTGGACAGCGGCAACCAGAACACCGAGAAGCCATAGGCCATGCCGATGCAGAGGTGGATGGCCAGCGCGGCCGGTGGAACCAGCCAGCGGTTGAAGCCGGGCTTGGCGATAATGCGTTCCTTGGAGAGGAACGCAGGCTGGTCGGCGACGCCGCCGGCCGTAATGCTTGTGCTCATTGTGTATCCCCCAGTTATTAGAATGGTTCGCCAGCCACACTTCACCCTCAGCCTTCATTGCACGCAGGCATGACTGTATTTTGCAGTGAAGCTCCATTTTAGTGCGACATCACGCCGCAGAAGGACGGACGAACTGACAAAGGTTACCATTTGCTCGTGACAGAAAAACCAAAGTGCTATCACCTTTTTCCTGTCATTCGTCTTATCGCGCCTCTGCCCGCTTTCTGTAGGGGGCCATGCGTTTATTTTTCAGGAATTTCCATGCCCATCGTTGTCGAGCACCTGGAACAAGCCACTCAACAGGACCAGCAGGACCTGCAGAAAATCTATCGGGACGCGCCCGCCTGGCTGTTCGAGCCGTTCAGCGACGCCACGCAATTGATCGGAGAATGCCTGGCGGAAGATTCGTTGATCGCGGCACGCTTCAATGATCGCCTGCTCGGGGCCGCACGGCTGCAACGGCACCAGGACGCCTGGCGCTTGTCCCACCTATGCGTACGAAATATCACGCGCCGTCGTGGCGTGGCTGAACGGCTGGTGAGCGAAGCCCGGAGGATGGCCCAGCAAGATAATGCCGAGCTTCGACTTCAGGCGCCGGCCGGGCATCTGGAAGTCCAGGCACTGGCGGCGAAATTGAAATTGCCGCTGGATATTTGCTAGCGGTCCCATGGCGAGGGAGCAAGCTCCCTCGCCACGGGACCGCATCCGGCCGGTTAACGGCAGGTCGAAAAATCGATCACCCAACGCTCCACCAACCCGGGACGTTATACTCCCAGGCAAAATTTGAACTCAACCTACAAGGATTCGCCCATGAAAGCGTTCGGCAAAATCCTGGGTCTGGTACTTCTCGGGCTGTTGCTGATCATCGTGGCCCTGGGCTTTGCCCTGACCCACCTCTTCGATCCCAACGACTACAAGGAAGAAATTCGCCAGATAGCCCGCGACAAAGCCCACATCGAGCTGACGCTCAATGGGGATATTGGCTGGAGTCTGTTCCCATGGCTGGGCCTGGAACTGCACGAAGCCAGCGTCGCCACCCTGGCCAATCCGACGCAGCCTTTCGCCGACTTGCAGATGCTCGGCCTGTCGGTGCGGGTCATGCCGTTGCTGCGCCGCGAAGTGCAGATGAGCGATGTCCGGGTCGAAGGCCTGAACCTGCGCCTCAACCGTGACAAGAATGGCCACGGTAACTGGCAGGACATCGGCAAGGCGCCCGCGTCCGCGCCAACCAAGGACGCGCCGACGCCGGTCGAACAGCCCGCCCCACCGGCCAACGCACCTGCAGAAAAACCCGCGCAGCCGACGCGCCTGGACATCGACAGCCTGACCGTCAACAACGCCCGGGTCGAGTACACCGACGAACAGACCGGCAAACAGTTCACTGCCGAAAGTATCCAGTTGAGCACCGGCCCGGTCCATGACTCGACCAACATCCCGGTCACCCTCACGGCGTTCCTGTCGAGCAACCAGCCCGCCGTGCGCGTGCGCACCGAAATGACCGGCGAGCTGCGCTTCGAACGCGCCGTGCAGCGCTATCGATTCGAAGACCTGAAGTTGTCCGGCGAAGCCACCGGCGATCCGCTGCAGGGCAAGACAGTCAGTTTCGCAGCCCAAGGCCAATTGTCCCTGGACCGAGCGGCAAATGTCGCGGAATGGACCGGCATCAAGCTTTCCCTTAACCAGTTGCGCGCGTTGGGCGAGCTGAAAGTCAACGATCTCGACAAGACGCCGCAACTGAACGGCGGCATTTCGATCGCCCAGTTCGACCTCGCAAGTTTCGTCGACAGTGTCGGTCAGAAACTCCCGGCCATGGCGGAAGGCAGCCTGACCAAGGTCGAACTGGCGAGCCGCGTTGCAGCCACGCCAACCAGCGTCGAATTCAACGACATCAATCTCAAACTGGATGAAAGCAACTTCAGCGGCCGTATCGCCGTGGAGGATTTCGCCAAGCAGTCGCTTCGCGCGCAGCTCAAGGCCGACACCTTCAATGTCGATCGCTACTTGCCACCCAAGTCCGCCGAAGCCGACAGCGCCAAGGCAGCCCGTGAAGCGGAAGTCAGCAACACCGAGGCCAGCGCCATGGCCGGTGCTGGCAGCACCCCGCTGCCCAGCGCCCCGACCCAGGGCGCCTGGAGCAATGACCGGCTGTTCCCGGTGGAGCGCCTGAGCAAGCTGGATATCGATGCCGACCTGACCTTCGGCCAGCTGACCCTCGACAAGCTGCCGATCCAGAATGCCGCCCTCAAGGCCTCTGGCCAAGGCGGTCTGCTGACCCTGGAGAATCTGCGGGGCGACCTGTACAGCGGCAACTTCGAGGCCAAGGGCACGTTGGACGTCCGCCAGCCCACGCCACAGCTGGGCCTGCAAACCAAGATCAACCGGGTGCCGGCTGAAAAGATCATCGAAAGCCAGGGCAAGAATCCACCCGTCAAGGGACTGGTCACGCTCAACAGCGCAATAACCGCCAATGGCAACAGTCAGAAGGCCCTGATCGACAGCCTCAACGGCAACGCCGGATTCGTCATCAACGACGGCGTGCTGCTCAACGCCAACCTTGAGCAGCAATTGTGCAAAGGCATCGCCACGCTGAACCGCAAGACGCTCAGCGGCGAACCGCGAGGCAAGGACACGCCGTTCCGGCAGCTCAACGGTAACCTCACGTTCAACAACGGCGTTGCCAGCAACCCGGACCTGAAAGTGCGCATCCCCGGCATGACCGTCAACGGCAATGGCGACATCGACCTGCGCGTGCTGGGCATGGACTACCGCGTCGGGGTCATCGTCGAAGGCGACAAGAGCGACATGCCCGACCCGGCCTGCCAGGTCAACGAACGCTACGTCGACGTCGAATGGCCGTTGCGCTGCCGTGGCCCACTGGAGCTGGGTGCGAAGGCGTGCCGCCTGGACAACGACGGGCTGGGCAAGGTCGCGGCAAAACTGGCCGGCGATCGTCTCGGCGACAAGATCGATGAGAAGCTGGGCGACAAGGTCAGTCCCGAGCTGAAAGACGCGCTCAAGGGGCTGTTCAAGCGATGACATCCGAGCAGTTTTCCACCGCCGTACTGGATTGGTTCGACCATCACGGACGCCATGACCTGCCTTGGCAACAAGGCATCAACCCCTATCGGGTGTGGGTCTCGGAGATCATGTTGCAGCAGACCCAGGTCAGCACCGTGCTCGGTTATTTCGATCGTTTCATGGCCGCGCTGCCCACCGTCGAAGCCCTCGCCGCCGCGCCGGAGGATGAAGTGCTGCACCTGTGGACCGGACTGGGTTATTACACTCGTGCACGCAACCTGCAGAAATCCGCGAAAATCGTTGTCGAGCAATACGGTGGCGAATTCCCCCGGGACGTGGAAAAACTCACCGAACTGCCGGGAATCGGCCTGTCCACCGCAGGCGCTATCGCCAGCATCAGCATGGGCCTGCGGGCGCCGATCCTCGATGGCAACGTCAAGCGGGTGCTAGCGCGCTTCACCGCCCAGGAAGGCTACCCGGGCGAGCCCAAGGTGGCGAAACAGCTATGGGCGACTGCCGAGCGCTTCACCCCACAGGATCGCGTCAACGCCTACACCCAGGCGATGATGGACCTGGGCGCCACACTCTGCACCCGCAGCAAGCCCAGTTGCCTGCTCTGCCCGCTGAAACAGGGCTGTGAAGCACACATGCTGGGCCTGGAAACCCGTTATCCGATTCCCAAGCCGCGCAAGGAAGTGCCGAAGAAGCGCACCTTGATGCCCATGCTGGCTAACCGCGAGGGCGCCATCTTGCTTTATCGCCGTCCTTCCACCGGTCTGTGGGGTGGATTGTGGAGCCTGCCGGAGCTCGACGACCTGGAGGATCTGCAACATCTGGCCTCGCAACATGCCTTGGAGCTGGGCCAGCAACAGGCAATGCCGAGCCTGATACACACTTTCAGCCATTTCCAGCTGGCCATCGAACCCTGGCTGGTCCGGGTCCGGGAAACCGGCCATCACGTGGCCGAGGCCGACTGGCTCTGGTATAACCTCGCCACCCCGCCGCGCCTGGGCCTAGCTACCCCGGTCAAGACGTTGCTTGAACGCGCGGCCGCCGTATTGAACGCAGGAGAGTTGCAATGACCCGCACCATCATGTGCCGCAAGTACAAAGAACAACTGGAAGGCCTGGAGCGCGCACCATTCCCCGGCGCCAAGGGCCAGGACATCTACGACAACGTTTCGGCCAAGGCCTGGGGCGACTGGCAGAAACACCAGACACTGCTGATCAACGAAAAACGCCTGAACATGATGAACGCCGAAGACCGCAAGTACCTTCAAGGCGAGATGGAAAAGTTCTTTTCCGGCGAAGAATACGCCAAGGCGGAAGGCTACGTGCCGCCGTCCGAATAAGCCGTCCAGCGCGGGGGCGAATCGTAAGCGACGGTAATAATTAAATATTTTTTGATAACTCGCTTGACGCCCCCCTGAAAAACCCGTTTAATGCGCCCCGTTGCCCAGATAGCTCAGTCGGTAGAGCAGGGGATTGAAAATCCCCGTGTCGGCGGTTCGATTCCGTCTCTGGGCACCAAATACCGAAAACCCCGATCAAGAAATTGATCGGGGTTTTTTATTGCCTGTGATTTTCTTTCCTGTGGCCGGGCGACTCCGCTACATTCGTCCGCTCCCCTCCTCGCAAGCGAGTCGCCATGGATATCACCGGCATCCCCTTCGGCACCACCGATTGGTCAACGATCGAGCCCACCGAACATAAAGGCATCACCGGGACCGCCTATTGGCGCACGCAGCAATTCGGGAACATCCGGGTGCGGATGGTGGAGTACACGGCGGGTTACTTGGCCGATCATTGGTGCACCAAGGGCCACATCCTGTTTTGCCTCAAGGGTGAGTTGAACACCGAGCTCGAAGATGGCCGGCAATTTCTGCTCAAGCCAGGCATGAGCTACCAAGTGGCCGACCAGGCCGAGCCCCATCGCTCCTCGACCTCACCTGGGGCCACGCTCTTCATAGTCGATTGAGATTCGAAGCGTTCGCCATGAAGCTGTAGGATAAGCAGCCTTATTCATCAGGAATCCGACCATGTCATCGGCGAACAAGCAGCAGAAACGCAACCAGCGCGCCAAGGCGAAAGCCAAGAAGAACCGCATTCAGCGAGCTGCTGCGCCGAACGATTTCCTGGACCCGAACGATGAACGCATCGATCTGGAAACCGTGGACTTGTCAGATTTGTTCCGAATCATGAGCGCCGCCGAAAAGGTCAGTCAGCAGGCGATGTGCGAAGCATTCCTGGCGCACCCACTGCTGGCGCTCGTGCTGGAACAGGAAGGTGAGGAAGAAGCGACCGACTTCATCATTACCGCATTGATCGAATACCGTCGCCTGACCACCGGAGTCGACGAACAGGCCGCGCTGGATTGGGTGGAAAGCAAGCCATTCCAGGCCGATTACGTGGCTGCGTCCCAGGCGCTTACTCTAGGCCAGGACTGATCATCACGCCGCCAGCGCTTTCGCAATGAAAGCGTTGGCGGTGGATGACAATCTCTAAGGATCTTTTCCCACACGCCGGGTTAACCGATCTCAGGTCGCGTCAAAACCGTCCTGCACGAATCCGCGTCTTTTCCACCTAAGCAATCAGCCTCGTCTGGCATCATCGAAACTTGCTTTGAAGCATCCTTCTGGTCCGCCCCCCTCTCAATGGCTGGACACCTCGATGACCTCGTCACTGCCCCAGGAAGACCCGCAGCTCGTCCCCTTGATCAACGAACTCGGCGAGCTGATTCGCCAGGCACGCCAGAAAGTCCTGCGAGCCGTGGATACCCTCCAGGTCCAGACCTGCTGGCAGATCGGCCGGCACATCATCGAATTCGAGCAAGGAGGAGCCGAACGAGCGGTCTACGGAGCAAAGTTGCTGCCGTCTTTGGCGAAGGTGCTGACGGCGCGGTTTGGGAAAGGGTTTGATGAACGCAACCTGCGCCACATGCGGGACTTTTATCAAAAGTTTCCAATTTGGAACGCAGTGCGTACCGAATTGAGCTGGACTCATTACCGGACGCTTCTACGCATAGAACGCGACAGCACCCGCCATTGGTACATGAACGAAACCGCCACCCAAAACTGGTCCACCCGCGCCCTGGAACGCCAGATTGGCACGTTCTATTACGAGCGCCTCCTGGCAAGCCGCGACCGACGTGCGGTGGAGCAGGAAGCAATCACCAATATAGGGAAACTGGATTTTGGCCCCAGGGACATCGTCAGGGATCCGGTGGTGCTGGAATTCCTCGGCCTGCCCAACGCCGGCATGCTTCAGGAAACCGATCTGGAACAAGCCTTGATCGATCAACTGCAGGGCTTTCTTCTGGAGCTTGGCAAAGGTTTCGCCTTCGTTGCCCGTCAACAGCGCATCAGTACCGAAAGCAAGGATTTCTATCTCGACCTGGTTTTCTACAACTACGTGCTCAAGTGCTTTGTCATCGTCGACCTCAAGCGTGGCGAGCTCACCCACCAGGACATTGGCCAGATGGACATGTACGTCCGGCTTTACGATGACCTCAGGCGCGGCCCCGACGACAAACCCACCGTCGGCATCATTCTTTGCGCCCAGAAGGATGAGTCGGTGGTGCGCTATTCCGTACTGCAGGGAAACGAGCAACTGTTTGCCAGCCAGTACCAAACAGTGCTCCCCACCGAAGAAGAACTACGCCAGGCGCTGGATCGCGAAAGGGTGCGATTGGTGCAAGGACCATCGGACGCGGCGACCTGAAAAATCAGAACGATGCTGATGACCGCAGACTCGAAAAACCCATGTAACATTGACGCGTTTTTTTTCAGCAACGCGCCATTCAACGAGCTTCGTCCTGCATGCCACCGGTCACCCCTAACCCTTCGTTGATCCTGGCATTGCGGACTGAAACCGCTGAATTGCATGTTGCCCTGGAGAAACGCCTGCCGTTTTTCTCGCGCCAGCTGAACCTGGATCTGTACCGACGCCTGATGGCGGCCTATTACGGTTTTTATCAGCCATTGGAGCAACGGCTTCAGATGTTGGCGCTGATTCCGAGCGGGCTGGATCAATCCCAGCGCATCAAGCTCCCGGTGTTACGCGCCGACCTCATCGCGCTGGGCATGGACGCTGCCGCTATCGAGGCGCTTCCTGTTTGCCGGGAGCTGCCGCAGATCGATTCCCGGGCAGCCGCCCTTGGCGTTTCCTATGTGCTGGAAGGGGCGACTCTCGGCGGGCAGGTCCTGCGGCGCAGAATGGCCGAGCAGCTCGGTCTTGATGCGTCCAGCGGGGCGGCCTTTCTCAACGTCTATGGCGAACTCACCGGCCGGCGCTGGAAGGATTTCCTGCAGTACCTGGACGACAGGAACCTTGGCGAGGCGCAGACGCTCGAAGTCACACACGCCGCCAAGGCGACCTTTACTTATTTCGAACGCTGGCTGGACAGCCAAAAGGTATTGTCATGACCCCGGAAAACAAGGAAGTCTTCGAAGAACTGCTGGCCAATTGCGCAGACGAACCGATCCGCTTCCCCGGGGCCATCCAGCCTCATGGCGTGTTGTTGATGCTGTCGGAGCCCGACTTCACGATCCGCCAGGTCAGCGCCAACGTATTGCAGTTGATGGGCCACGATCCCCACAGGCTGTTGGGCCAGACGCTGGATGCATTGTTGGGCCTGGAGCAGGCAGAGGCGATCCTCGCTGCCTGTCGCACCGCCCCGGAAAGCGACAGCGCGCCGGTGGCCATCGTCGCAAACCAGCAGCGCTTTGATGCCCTGGTGCACCGCCATCAGGGCGCGCTGATCGTTGAACTGGAACAACACCTGAGCGACTACCGTCCCGAGGGAGTCAGCGGCGAGGCCAACCTGGGCCGCATGCTGCAGCGCCTGCAAAGCGCAAAAACCCTCCAGGCCCTCTACGAAATCAGCGTGCGCGAAATCCAGGCCATGACCGGCTACGACCGCGTGCTGATCTATCGCTTCGAGGAAGAAGGCCACGGCCAAGTCATCGCCGAGGCCAGCGCGCCGTCGATGGAACTCTACAAGGGCTTGTTTTTTCCTGCGTCGGACATTCCGGAACAGGCCCGTGAGCTGTACCGGACCAACTGGCTGCGCATCATCCCCAACGCCGACTATGCGCCGGTACCGCTGGTGCCCGAGCTGCGCCCCGATACCCAGGCGCCACTGGACCTGAGCTTTTCCACCTTGCGCAGCGTCTCGCCGATCCACCGTCAATACATGAAGAACATGGGCGTGCTGTCATCCATGAGCATTTCGCTGATGAAAGGCGAGCGTTTGTGGGGGCTGATCAGTTGCGGTAATCGCCAGCCGCTGCTTGTGCCCCACGAAATGCGCATGGCGTGCCAGACCATCGGCCAGATCCTGTCGCTGCAGATCAGCGCCATGGAAGCCCTTGAGCTGACCCGCCAACGGGACGCCAAGCTCGAAGATCTACAGGCGCTTGCCACCGTCATGGCCGAGTCCAGCGAAAACGTTTTCGACGGTTTGTGCCGCGAACCGCAACGACTGATGAACCTTACAGGCGCCCACGGCGTAGCGATTCTCGAAGACAACAAGCTGCATCGCCACGGCCAATGCCCGGAACCGGAGCAAATCCGCGAGTTACACAAGTGGATCATGGAAACAGGCCAGCCGACCTTCTCCCACCACAACCTGGGCAGCGTTTTCGCACCAGCCAAGGCCTATCAGGATGTGGCAAGCGGCGTACTGGCGATTCATTTGCCCAAGCCCGTGGAAAATGGCGTGCTTTGGTTCCGCCCCGAAGTGAAGCAGACCATCAATTGGAGCGGCGACCCACAAAAACCCCTCGACCTGGAAACCAGCGAGGCCGGTATGCGCCTGCGACCGCGCACGTCATTCGAGATATGGAAAGTCGAGATGGACGGCATCAGCACCAAATGGAGCCACGGGGATCTGTTCGCCGCCAACGACCTGCGTCGCTCGGCCCTGGAAAACGACCTGGCCCGACAAGTGCGCAAGGAGCGCCAGGCGGTGCAAACGCGCGATGACCTGGTGGCCGTCGTCTCCCATGACCTGCGCAGCCCGATGACGGTCATTTCCATGCTCTGCGGCATGATGCAAAAGGCCTTCAGTTCCGACGGTTCCCACAGTTCAAAGCGAATTGCCTCGGCCATCGACACCATGCAACAGGCCACCAGTCGCATGAACGCGTTGCTGGAGGATCTGCTCGACACCTCGCGCATCGACGCCGGGCGCTACACCATCCGTCCCAAGCCAACGGACGTCAGCCAGATATTCGAGGACGCGTGTTCATTGCTCTCGCCGCTGGCCTCCGCCAAGGCCATCGACATCTCTTTCCAGGCCGAACCCAACCTGAAGATCAACGCCGACCCGGAGCGGCTGTTCCAGGTGCTGTCCAATCTCATCGGCAATGCGATCAAATTCACGCCGCAACAAGGTCGCGTGGGCGTCAGCGCAATGTCGGTGGGCAATGAAATCGTGTTCAGCGTTCGCGACACCGGGGAAGGCATCGCGCCAGAACAGCTGCCTCATGTTTTCGATCGCTACTGGACCACCAAGGAAGGCAACCCCAACGGTACCGGGCTGGGGTTGTACATTTCCAAGGGGATTGTCCAGGCGCATGGCGGTAAACTGCATGCCGAAAGCCAGCCAGGCAAGGGCAGCGAATTCCGCTTCACCGTGCCGAAAATCGATTGAGCCGGGCACCGTCCCTTAACGAATTGGAAACCGAAGCCCAATGGCCTCACTGAACAAACAGCAGAAACGCGCCAAGCGTGCCAAAGACAAAGCCAAGCAGATCCGCATGACCGGGCGCAAATCCATCCCGATGTATGGCGATCCGGCTCACGCCACCGCCCAGCCCCCCGTCTACGTGTTGGAGCTGTTTGCCAAGCTGCGCGAAGCCGAGGCCATCAGCCGTAGCGAGATGCTCGACACGTTGCTGGCAAACGTCAGCGAAATGATCATCGAGCGGCCAGGCCTGTTGGACCTGAAGAACGCCGAAAACGAAAGCATGGCCGCCACCAACCTGGCCGCCGACATGCTCGTCGACTACCGCATGTGGGCCGACGACATGGACCGTGAGACAGCACAGCGCTGGCTCAGCACGCCGGAGTTCATCAAGGATTTCAGCGAGGCGCTGGACCGTTATCGCCAATCGATGGAAACATCGGCCAGCGAATAAACCGGCCTGCTATTCACTGCTGTTCCAATGGAACACCAGATTGCGCGCGGCCCCGCTGCCTACCTCGGCGGTGTCGCGACGCTCTTCGCCGTTACGCGTCGCCACCACACTGTACCTGCCCGGTGGCAGTTGCACATACACCAGCGGCCCTGCATCGCTGAGCGTCAGCAATGTCTGTCCCGATGCGCTCTGCACGGTCACGTCCACGTCCGGGACGTACTTGTTCTCCGGGCCGATTGCAAAAGTCATGTGCAGGTTGTAACCCTGGGCCTGCCCGATGGCTCGGGCTTCGTCCTCGCCGATACCGCCGGACAGGTAGGTGATACCGTTCTGCTGCATGGGCTGGACCTGGACGCCCGTGTTGTCGATAGGCGTGAGGTTGGTGGCGTCTAGCGCGAGGGGGAACAGCAGGACGCTGATGGCGATGAATGGCATTACAAAATATTGAATGAGCTTCATGGCGAGAACTCCAGGTCTTGGAAACAACTCACATGAGTCCTTCTTGGAGCATAGCCAGGCGTTAACGTTTAGATCGATTGGGACTAGCGATTAGGACGGATCGCAACAGGTATATCCCGTTGACATATCCCTTGATTCACCTATGCTTCCAATAGATTTATTGAAGGATCTTCAAATGGAACAAACTACCATTTTCATGAGCAACCGCAGCCAAGCGGTCCGGCTACCCAAGGCAGTGGCGATGCCAAGCGACGTCAAACGGGTAGATGTAATCGCCATAGGCAGAGCCCGGATCATCACTCCAGCCGGCGAAGCGTGGGACAGCTGGTTCGATGGCGACAGTGCGACAGCAGACTTTATGGCAGAGCGTGAACAGCCTGCCGATCAGGAGCGTGAGTCTTTCTGATGATCAAGTTCATGCTCGATACCAACATTTGTGTTTTCACCATCAAGAACAAGCCCCAGGTCGTTAGAGAAGCGTTCATTCGTCATCACGGCCAGCTTTGCATCAGCGCCGTCACGCTTATGGAATTGATATACGGTGCAGAAAAATCATCCGCACCAGAGAAAAACCTCAGCGTCATTGAAGGGTTCTGTGCACGACTTGAGGTCTTACCTTTTGGTTATGACGCCGCAGCACACACCGGAATGATCCGGGCGGAATTGGCCAAAATAGGCAAACCAATCGGCCCCTACGACCAAATGATTGCCGGCCACGCCCGTTCCCTCGGGCTGATCGTAGTCACCAATAATCTGAAAGAGTTTGAGAGAGTGCCCGGACTGCGTGTCGAGGATTGGACTCCCTTGGCTTTAAAGCCTTGATACGATCCAGCTCCAACGAGACTCTTGGAAAATCATGGGATGTTCCAATGCGCTCTTGGATAACCTAATAGCGTTCTTGCAGGCGACGCTCATCCGGTTAACCCTTCCCACCCCCGCCCAAAGCTGGCACCATCGCGCCTTTTTTTACGCGACTCCCCGGGCATTTCGCCGGTGTGCATGGTTCAAACAGCCGTTCGGTTGTTGATGGCGCGACAGTCTTCTGTGTCGATGCGACAACCTGCCACACATCATCGGCTTACCGTCCGAAGCGCTGTTGGCTGTCATTCGGACGCATGCTAGCTTGGCCGCCTCGCCAGGAAGGCTGCCAACAACCAGGGAGCACATATCATGAGGACCGCACATGGCCCAGGCCACGCCCGCGCTTGAAATCCGCAACCTGCATAAACGCTACGGCCAGTTGGAGGTGCTCAAAGGCGTCTCGCTGACCGCCCGCGACGGCGACGTGATCTCGATCCTGGGTTCCTCCGGCTCCGGCAAATCCACGCTCCTGCGTTGCATCAACCTGTTGGAAAACCCTAACCAGGGCCAGATTCTCGTGGCAGGTGAAGAGCTCAAGCTCAAGGCTGCGAAAAACGGTGAACTGGTGGCCGCCGACGGCAAGCAGATCAATCGCATGCGCAGCGAGATTGGTTTTGTATTTCAAAACTTTAATCTCTGGCCGCACATGAGCGTGCTCGACAACATCATCGAAGCCCCGCGCCGAGTGCTCGGCCAGAGCAAGGCCGAAGCCATCGAAGTCGCCGAGGCCTTGCTGGCCAAGGTCGGCATCGCCGACAAGCGCCATGCCTACCCGGCCGAACTGTCCGGCGGCCAGCAGCAACGCGCCGCCATCGCCCGCACACTGGCGATGCAGCCCAAAGTGATTCTGTTCGACGAGCCGACTTCCGCCCTTGACCCGGAAATGGTCCAGGAAGTACTTAGTGTGATCCGCGCCCTGGCCGAAGAGGGTCGCACGATGTTGCTGGTGACCCATGAAATGGGTTTCGCCCGTCAGGTCTCCAGCGAAGTCGTGTTCCTGCACCAGGGCCTGGTCGAGGAGCAAGGATCGCCACAGCAGGTCTTCGAGAACCCGCTTTCGGCGCGCTGCAAACAATTCATGTCCAGCAACCGCTAACGGAGCCGTACCTATGCAGACCTACAGGAAATTTTTATTGGCTGCTGCCGCCAGCCTGGTCTTCTCGGCCAGCGCCATGGCGGCCGACAAACTGAAAATGGGCATCGAAGCGGCCTACCCGCCGTTCAACAACAAGGACGCCAGCGGCCAGGTCGTGGGCTTCGACAAAGACATTGGTGACGCGCTGTGCGCCAAGATGAAAGTCGAGTGCGAAGTGGTCACGTCCGACTGGGACGGCATCATTCCGGCCTTGATGGCCAAGAAATTCGATTTCCTGATTTCTTCGCTGTCGGTCAACGATGAACGCAAGCAAGCCGTGGACTTCACCGACCCGTACTACTCCAACAAGCTGCAATTCATCGCACCGAAAAACGTCGAATTCAAAACCGATAAAGAGTCCCTCAAAGGCAAGATCATCGGTGCACAGCGCTCGACCCTCGCCGGCACCTGGCTGGAAGACGAGCTGGGCAGCGATATCACCGTCAAGCTCTATGACACCCAGGAAAACGCCTACCTGGACCTGACGTCCGGCCGCCTCGACGCCATCCTGGCGGACAAATACGTGAACTACGACTGGCTGAAAACCGACGCGGGTCGTGCCTACGAGTTCAAGGGTGACCCGGTGGTGGAGGGCGACAAGATCGCCATCGCCGTGCGCAAGGGTGACAATGAACTGCGCAACAAGCTGAACGCAGCGCTCAAGGAAATCGTTGCCGACGGCACCTATAAAAAGATCAACGACAAGTACTTCCCGTTCAGCATCTATTGATACTGACGTGCCTGGCCGGTGCCCGCTCCTGCGCGGCGCCGGTCCTTAGCCAAGCCTGCCGCGATATGAACAAATACCCATGATGATCGACCTATACGGATTCGGCCCGGCGCTTGCCGCCGGCGCGCTGATGACGGTCAAGTTGGCCCTGTCGGCCCTTTGCCTGGGGCTCGTGCTCGGCCTGCTCGGCGCCTTGGCCAAGACTTCCCCGTACAAGCCGCTGCAATGGCTCGGCGGCACCTATTCGACGCTGGTTCGCGGCATTCCGGAATTGCTCTGGGTGCTGCTGATCTACTTCGGCACCGTCAACCTGATGCGTGCCCTGGGTGAATATTTCGGCAACCCCGACCTTGCCCTCAGCGCCTTCGCCGCCGGCGTCATCGCCCTCGGCCTGTGCTTTGGCGCCTATGCGACTGAGGTGTTTCGCGGTGCGATCCTGGCGATACCCAAGGGGCACCGTGAAGCCGGCGTGGCGTTGGGCCTGTCGAAATGGCGGATCTTTACCCGGTTGATCCTGCCGCAGATGTGGCGCATCGCCCTGCCCGGCCTGGGCAACCTGTTCATGATCCTCATGAAGGACACCGCGCTGGTCTCGGTGATCGGCCTGGAAGAAATCATGCGTCACGCGCAAATCGGCGTGACCATTTCCAAGCAACCGTTCACTTTTTATATGGTCGCCGCGCTTATGTACCTGGGCCTGACGGTGATCGCCATGATCGGCATGCACCTGCTGGAACAACGCGCCGCCCGCGGCTTTGCCAGGAGCAACCAATGAACTGGGAAGTCATCATCAAATGGCTGCCGAAACTGGCCCAGGGCGCCACGCTGACCCTGGAGCTGGTGGCCATCGCCGTGATCGCTGGCTTGCTGCTGGCGATCCCATTGGGCATCGCCCGTTCATCGCGCCTGTGGTACGTGCGGGCATTGCCCTACGCCTACATATTCTTTTTCCGTGGCACGCCGCTGTTGGTCCAGTTGTTCCTGGTCTATTACGGGCTGGCACAGTTCGATGCCGTGCGCAGCAGCGCATTGTGGCCGTACCTGCGGGATCCGTTCTGGTGCACCACGGCCACCATGACCCTGCACACCGCCGCCTACATCGCCGAAATCCTGCGCGGCGCGATCCAGGCCATCCCCCGTGGCGAAATCGAAGCCGCACGAGCCCTGGGCATGTCGCGGCCCAAGGCGCTGCTCTACATCATGCTGCCCCGCGCCGCGCGCATCGGCCTCCCGGCCTACAGCAACGAAGTGATCCTGATGCTCAAGGCCAGTGCCCTGGCAAGTACGGTGACCTTGCTGGAGCTCACCGGCATGGCCCGCACCATCATTGCCCGGACCTACCTGCCGGTAGAAATCTTCTTCGCGGCCGGCATGTTCTACCTGCTGATGTCCTTCGTATTGGTGCAAGGCTTCAAGCAGCTGGAACGCTGGTTGCGCGTCGATGCCTGCCAAGGACGCTGAAGGCGACGTGCTGACGGGCGAGGCATTGCTCGCCCGCTTCACCGCGCTAGACGTTTTTCTCACCGCTCATCAGGCATTGTGGAAACCGCGTCCGTTCACCCATCTGCAACTGCCTTGGGAAACGTCCCATCCGAAATTGGCCCGATGGCTACGCCAGCGCTCGCTGGAAGCTGCGGAAAACGACCATCATCAGCCGGGGTTGATTGAGGGCGCGCCAGCGCCATTCCCGGAGTTGGCCGCTATCTCCCGCACACTGAGCGCGGTCGCACAATTACCAGCCCGTGTATTGGAAGCGCCAAGCCATCGCCTCAATGTCGATGTACCCGGGCGCAAAGGGCAGCAGATCGAAGCGTTCGCCAGCTGCCTGCACTTCACCACCCAACCGACCCATTGGCTCGATTGGTGCGCCGGCAAAGGCCACCTCGGTCGACGTCTACTGCGCGGTGAGCAGCAACTGACCTGCCTGGAATACGACCCAGCCTTGGTCGCCAGCGGCCAACAACTGAGCCAACGCCACCACCTGCCCGCCACACACTTGCAACAGGACGTGTTGGCGGCGGACGCAGACCAGGCGCTTCACTGCGAACACACACCTGTCGCCCTGCATGCTTGCGGCGACCTGCATGTACGCTTGATGCACCTGGCTAGTCGCGCGGGCTGTGCACAACTGGCTATCGCTCCGTGCTGCTACAACCGCATCAGCACCTCGGAATATCAGCCTCTGTCCGACGCCGCCAAAGGCTCTGCCCTACACCTGTCGCTCGATGATCTCAGCCTACCGCTGACCGAAACCGTCACCGCTGGCGCCCGTGTAAGAAAACAGCGGGACCAATCCATGGCCTGGCGCCTGGGCTTCGACCTGCTGCAACGACAAATCAGAGGGCACGACGACTACCTGCCCACCCCCTCCTTGCCCAGCGCCTGGCTGGAAAAATCCTTCGCCCAATACTGCACCGACCTGGCGGCCCTGAAAGACTTATCCACAGTCGGCACGCCTGATTGGACCACTCTGGAAGCAGCCGGCCATCAGCGTTTGGCCGAGGTGCGTAACCTGGAATTGGTGCGAGGCCTTTTCCGTCGGCCGCTGGAGCTTTGGCTGGTATTGGACCGGGCGCTTCTCCTCAATCAGAACGACTACGACGTCCGCCTTGGCACCTTCTGCGAAACACCTCTGACACCGCGCAATCTGCTGTTGCTGGCAGAGCGTTAATGAGGCGAAACAGGCTGTGGATAACTCTGTTGATGAATTAAACCTGGATCCAAGAAAACCGCGATTTCTGAATCGAATCTTAGCTGGTCATTTTTTGTTCACATGGATAAAAAACCATAAAAACAGCAGCTTGCGAACAAACGGGAAAGTGGTCACAAAACCGAAAGATATCCCTCGCAACGTCCTTTCGATTGTGCATAAGCGGTTGAGCAAACCGGCATAAAGGTTGGGTCTGGCGCCTTTTGCGCTCGGGCATCAAGTGCTTTGGCTTGCCTCGATTCAAGCCAGGCAACCGCACGCTACCAAGCCCCTCGCGCCCCGCCCAGCGGCGCCACATCCACCAGAACTGCAGCTCGTCTAAAAATAGTCAGAATTCAGGGGTTTACAGAAACTTCCCAATCGCTATAATCGTCGCCCACACGCCGGTATAGCTCAGTTGGTAGAGCAACTGACTTGTAATCAGTAGGTCCCGGGTTCGACTCCTGGTGCCGGCACCATACAAAACGAAGCCCTCGCAGAAATGTGGGGGCTTTGTTGTTTATGGAAAGATTCAAATCTCCTGAAAGCTGGATGAAGGCCAGCACCGCCTTATCAGCATCGACAGCCAGCGTTGCTCGACCGTCTGCTCGTTACAATTTCACGTCAGTGCAACGTTGACGGTCTCTAACGCGTACCTATAATGCACCCCAACACACCCGCCAAGCCTAGGTTGACCCAGTCAGCAAGCTCAAATCGTGCGGGTTTTTTTTGCCTGGAGAAAATTACATGAGGCCCTTCGACAAACCGGCCCTCAGCGTAGAACAGCAATTGGAACTGCTAAAACAACGAGGCTTGCACATCGCCAACGATGACCGGGCCATGCGTTTTCTCGAAGTGGTCACGCTGTTTCGCCTGAGTCCCTACATGCGCCCCTTTCAAGAGCCAGGCCCCGAACATACTTTCAAGCCCGGCAGCACACTGAAGGCAATCGTCGACATCTACCGCTTCGATGGTTCATTGCGGCGCATCACCATGGATGCTATCGAACGTGTCGAAGTCGCCATACGAGCGACAATCAGCAATCATATGTGCCCGAAGTATGGGCCTGACTGGATAGCTGACGCGTCCGTC